>JARKOQ010000261.1 GCA_029976005.1 Aggregatilineales bacterium
TACAACTTCATCTCCGGCAACGACGTGCTGCGCTACGCCGCCACCGAAATCTGCGAGGTGGTGGAGCAGGTGGCCCCCGGCGATTTCGTCGGCCACCGGGACGAAGCGCGTTTTGTGGTGCTGACCGCGCCGGAGCGTCAGTCGGCCCTTCAGGAAGCGCTCAAGGCCCGGCTGGACGAGGGGCTGCTCCAGTTCTATTCCTTCATGGAGCGCGAGCAGGGCTTCATCCAGGTGGAGGACAGCGCGGGGGAGCTGGTTGACCGGCCGCTGATGCATCTGGAAGTCGAGAGTCAACAGTAGACAGTTTACAGTTGACAGGATTCGAGCTGAGCAGGGGTTTTGTCTTGGCTGAAAACTGAGAACTGAAAACTGTCAACTATTCGTGAGGAGCAAATCATGCATCGAGTAATCCGGCTGCTGGTCCTCGGCCTGGCGGTCGCGCTGCTGATCATGAGCGCGGGCGAGAGCCAGGCTCAGGGGACGTGGACGCGCGTCACGGCGGGGCGGGGCGCGACCTGCTCGGATGGCTCGGCTTACAGCTTCTGGGTGCGCCGCACGGAGAGCAGCCGCCTGCTGATCTACTTCCAGGGCGGTGGGGCGTGCTACGACCTGGAGACGTGCTTCGGCTGGCGGTCCTACGATCCCACGGTCGGCGACGACGACGATCCCAGCCTGCCCGGCCGGGGCGGCATCCTGGACTTCACCAACCCCGAGAATCCCTTCCTGGATTACAACATCGTCTTCGTCCCCTATTGCACGGGCGACTTTCACCTGGGGGACCGGGTAGTGACCTGGAACGTGGAAGGCGGCGGGCAGGCCACGATGCGCTTCAAGGGCGCGGCCAATGCCCGCGCCGCCCTCAACTGGACCTATACCCATTTCCGCGCGCCGGAGTCGGTTTTCGTCAGCGGGTGCAGCGCCGGGGCGGTTGGCTCGGCCTACCACGCCCCGGCGATCATGCGCCGTTATGCGGGCGTGCCCGTCACCCAGATGGGCGACTCGGCGGGCGGCTACCGGGGCGACCTGGATCGTATCCTCAGCGCGTGGGGCGTCAACGCCAGCAGCTTCGAGGCTTTCTATCTCCAGGGCGCGGCCGCCAATCCCACCCGCCGTTTCTCGGAATTGAACACGGCCCAGGATGAGACTCAACTGACCTTCCAGCGCTGGATGGGCAGCGACCTGCGCTCGGTGCAGGATATCCTGCTCGGCAACCTGCTGGACGTGCACACCCAGGCCGCCAACTTCCGGTCGTATACCGCGCCGGGCAACGTCCACTGCGTGACGCTGTGGGACGATTTCTACAGCATGAGCATCAGCGGGACGCGCGTCCTCGACTGGGTGGCGAACCTGGCCCTGGGCAACGACGTGGGCAACGTCTACTTCGACGGTTTCCCGCTGTGGTTCACCCCGCCGCAGTAACCAGCCAGTTTTCCCCTCGAACCGCTCGAAAACCGCCGGAGCAGCCGGCCCGCTCCGGCGGCGTGATTCTGCGGCCAGGAAGGGGGTCGGGCAGCGCATTGACGCCCTGCACGTGGTTAGAACATAAAGCCTATTTTGGTTAGAATTGTTTTACCTTCGAGCGGAAGTGCAGTACACTAACTCCAAACAGACTGTAAGCCAATTGAATACATAAGTCTGGATGTCGGACCGTGTGTCTATCTAGAGGGGGAAGGCACGCACCATGCCGCCAGTCCGCTTGCTATGCATCGAAGATGATGCGGACGTTGCCGAATTGCTGGTGACTTATTTTCGCATGATGCAGTACGACGTCATCCATGCGCCGGATGGCGTCAGCGGGCTGAATCTGGCCCGCAGCGAACATCCCAACCTGATCCTGCTCGACGTGATGCTGCCCGACCTGACCGGCTGGGAGGTCGCCACCCGGCTGCGCGCCTCCGCCCTGACGCGCTACATCCCGATCCTGTTCCTCACCCAGCGGATCGACCGCCAGGACAAGCTCCTGGGCCTGCGCCTGGGGGCCGACGATTACATCACCAAGCCGTTCGACATCAACGAGCTACTGCTGCGCGTCCAGAACGCGGTACGGCGCGCGACGCGCCAGCACCTCTACGAGCCGCGCACCGGGCTGCCCGGCGGCCCGCTGATCCAGGCCGAGCTGCGCCGCCTGCGCCACGAGCAGGGCTGGAGCCACTTCCGGATCCGGGTTGACGGGCTGGCCGAGTTTCGGGAAATCTACGGGTTCATCGCGGCCAACGAGGCCCTGGCTTTCGCGGCCCGGGTCGTGCAGCAGGCCGTGCGCGAGCAGGGCACGCCGGACGATTTCGTCGGGATCGGGGACGGCGACGATCTGGTCCTGCTGACCCGCGCCGGCCGTCCGGAGCAGATTCGGACGGCGCTGCAAGCCGACTTCGCCGCCGGGGTGCGCAGCCTGTATACCTTCCGCGACGCCGAGCGCGGGGCGATGCTGCTCCATCCGGGCACGCCCCAGGAAACCCGCGTGCCGCTGATGGCGCTGCGGATGGAGGCGGTCGGCGGCGTGGCCCGCAGCGGGTAGAGCGTAACCGGAGGTTGCGCCGCGCTGCTTGCAGCGCCGGGGCAAGATGGGCAGCATCAGAACCGCCCATCTGCCGTGAAGAGTCAGGGTGTGCCGCGCCGATCGGCTTTTTCTGACCGCTGAAAGCTGATCGCTGATAGCTCCTTTCGGGCGTGGTATACTTCCCCGCGGATTGGACCCCGCACTTGGTCGCGGGTTTCACCCGCAGCCAAGTGGACCGCACGCGGAAAGAACACCATGATCGATCTCACGCTGACCGAAGCCCTGCGCAAACTGAATTCCGGCGAAGTCACGTCGGTGGCGCTCACACGCGCCCTGCTGGACCGCATCCACCAGGTGGACCCGGCCGTCCGGGCCTTCCTGACCCTGACCGAGGAACAAGCCCTGGCGCAAGCCGAGGCCGCCGACCAGCGCCGCGCCAGGGGCGACACGGCCCCGCTGCTGGGCATCCCGCTGGCGATTAAGGACGTGCTGGCGACGCAAGGTGTGCAAACCACGTGTGGCAGCCGGATTTTGGAGGGCTTCCGGCCGGTCTATGACGCCACGGTCGTGCAGCGCCTGCTGGACGCGGGGATGGTCATGCTGGGCAAGACCAACACCGACGAGTTCGCGATGGGCTCCAGCACGGAGAATTCCGGCTACTTCACCACCCACAACCCCTGGGATCTGGCGCGCGTCCCCGGCGGCAGCAGTGGCGGCAGCGCGGCGGCCGTCGCGGCCAACATGGCCTACGGCGCGCTGGGCACGGATACCGGTGGCAGCGTCCGCCAGCCGGCCTCGCTGTGTGGGGTGGTGGGCCTCAAGCCGGGCTATGGGCGCGTCTCCCGCTATGGGCTGATCGCGTATGCTTCCTCCCTCGATCAGGTCGGCACGCTGACCCGCTCCGTGGAGGACACCGCCCGCCTGCTGAGCGTGATTGCCGGGCACGATCCGAAAGATTCGACCAGCATGCCGCTGCCCGTGCCGGATTACCTCGCGGCCCTGGCGAACGCCGACGTGCGCGGCCTGCGCATTGGCCTGCCCAGGGAGTACTTCACGACGGGTATCCAGCCGGAAGTCGAGGCGGCCGTCCGCGCGGCGGTGGATGTGTTGGTGGGTCTGGGGGCGGAGGTGGTGGAGATCAGCCTGCCGCACACGGATTACGGCCTGCCGGTCTACTACCTGGTCGCCACGGCGGAAGCCTCCGCCAACCTAGCCCGCTTCGACGGCGTGCGCTACGGCCCGCGCGAGGATCGCGGCGAGATGTGGGCCACCTACACCGCCACGCGCGGCGAGCGCTTCGGCCCGGAGGTCAAGCGCCGGATCATGCTGGGGACGTATGCCCTTTCGGCGGGGTACTACGACGCTTACTACCTCAAGGCCCAGCAGGTGCGGACGCTCGTCCGCCAGGACTTCGACGAGGCGTTTGAAAAGGTGGATGTGATCGCCGCCCCGGCCTCGCCCACCACGGCCTTCAAGATCGGCGAGAAGGCCGACGACCCGCTCCAGATGTACCTCTCGGACGTATACACGGTCACGATCAACCTGGCGGGCATCGCCGGGTTGTCCGTGCCGTGTGGGTTCGATGGGCAGGGCCTCCCGATCGGCTTGCAGCTCCTCGGCCCGGCCTTCCAGGAGGATCGCCTGCTGCGCGTCGGGCACGTCTACGAGCAGGCGACCGGGTGGCATACCCGCCGTCCAACGGTGGGGTAGGCAGACAATCTCGGTGTAATGATGTGTAGGGACGTTCAACTGAACGTCCCTCAACGTGGCAGAGCGACCGGTCGATTGGGCGGGGTCGGGCGCAATAGCTGTCCGTAAAGAGTGTTTTGATGGCCTTGCAGGGGGACGGGACGTTCAGTTGAACAAGGACGTTCAGTTGAACGTCCCTACGGAATGGAAACGACATGGACAGGGGCCGCTTTCGCTACGATCCCGAACGCCACCACCGGCGCTCGATCCGGCTGGAAGGTTACGATTACCGGCAGCCTGGGGCCTATTTCGTGACGATTTGTACCCAGGAGCGCATGCCCTTCTTCTATGATGAACGCATCCGCGCGTTGGCGGACGCGTGCTGGGAGGCGATTCCGGCTCACTTTCCGCTGGTCGAACTGGACGAGTGGGTCATCATGCCCAACCACGTGCACGGTATTCTGGTCCTGAGGACCGAGTGGGACGCGAACACGGGTTGCAGGGAGGGTGGCGCTGGAGATCGCGGCCGGGACGTTCAGTTGAGGGACGTTCAGTTGAACGTCCCACATCTCGCAATCCAGATGACCCCTATTCGGTCATGTCGCCGCGGCGGAACTCGCTGCACGTCATCGTGCGCACGTTCAAGGCGGCGGTCACGGCCCAGTGTCGCGGGCAAGGCTTCAGCCAGTTTGGATGGCAGTCCCGGTTTCACGACCACATCATCCGGGATGAGGATGACCTGAATCGGATCCGCCAGTACATCGTGAACAACCCGGATCAATGGCAGAGTGACGAACACTATGTTGAAGCGACCGGGTATTGAATTCGGGCAGTCGGGACGGTAAGGTAGTCAGACTGTCATAAAGAACGAGTCAATGCATTTTGGCACAGGTCTAAGCGAAAGCACGAGGACGTTTCTATGAAGGTGATTATCCCCCTGGCCGGATTTGGCACGCGCCTGCGCCCGCATACCTACAGCCGTCCCAAGCCGCTGATCAACGTGGCGGGCAAGCCCGTGCTGGGGCACCTGCTGGACAAGCTGCGTCCGCTGCCTATCGATGAATTCATCTTCATCACCGGCTACCTGGGCGATCAGATCAAGGAATACGTCCGCACCAATTACGGCGACACACCCAGCCGTTATTTCGTCCAGGAGGAGCTGAACGGCCAGTCCCCGGCCATCCTGCTGGCCAAGGAGGCCATCAGCGGCCCGGTGCTGATCCTGTTCGTGGATACGATCTTCGAGGCCGACCTGAGCTTCCTGGCGACCACCGACGCCGAGGCCGTGGCCTTCGTCAAGGAAGTCGGCGACCCGCGCCGCTTCGGCGTGGCCGCCGCCAACGCACAGGGCATCGTCACGCGCTTCATCGAAAAGCCCGACAGCCCGGAAAACCGGCTGGCCGTGATCGGGATGTACTATGTCCGCGATTCGGCGGCCCTGGTCGACGCCCTGGAAACCCAGATGCGCGAGGGACGCAGGACCAAGGGCGAATACTACCTGACCGACGGCTTCCAGATCATGGTCGATCGCGGGGTGAAGTTCCAGGTGGCCGAGGTCGAAAGCTGGCTGGACGCCGGGACGGCCGAAGCCGTCCTGGAGACCAACCGCCTCCTGCTGGAGCGCGGCGGCAACATCGCCGGACTCAAGGCCGAGGGCTTCGTGATCATCCCGCCGGTCTACATCCACCCCACGGCCCGCATCACCAATTCCGTGATCGGCCCTTACGTGACCCTGGGGGCCAACTGCGAGATCGAGAGCTGCATCATCCGCGATTCGATCATCGATGCCGACACGAGCATCCACAACATCCTGCTCAATCACAGCCTGGTCGGGCAGCACGTGGACGTCAAGGGCGGTTTCCGGTCGCTCAACGTGGGCGACGCGACGAGCATGACCTATGAATGAGCGGTCGCTCAACGTGGGCGACGCGACAAGCATGACCTACGAATGACCGTCCGCTGGCTGCGAGGGTGAGAATGACCCCTGAACGCGCCGCCGTGCTCGACCGGCTGGCCGGGCTGATCCTGGCGGCTCGCCCGGCCCACGCGCCCGATCCGCATCCGCTGCGGGTCGGGATCGACGGCGTGGATACGGCCGGAAAGACGACCCTGGCGGACGAGCTGGGCGCGCTGCTGGCCGGGCAGGGCCGGGTGGTGATCCGCGCCTCGGTGGACGACTTCCACCGCCCGCGCGCCGAGCGCCACCGGCGCGGCCCCGATTCCCCACTGGGCTTCTACCACGACACGTTCGACTATCCCGCCTTGCGCGCCCGGCTGCTCGATCCGCTGGGGCCGGGCGGGAGCCGGGTGATCCAGACCGCCTGCTACGACCTCGTGGCGGAGGCGCCCCTCGACCCGCCGCCGCAAACCGTCCCGCCGGATGCGATCCTGCTCTGCGACGGCATCTTCCTGCGCCGCCCGGAGATCGCCGCCTGCTGGGATGTGCACCTCTTTGTCCAGATCGACTTCGCCGAGGTCGAGCGCCGCGCGGCGGCCCGCGACGTGGATCGCTTCGGCGGGCCGGGCATGACCCTGGCCCGCTACCGGCGGCGCTACATCCCCGGCCAGCGCCTGTACCTGGCCGAGGCCAATCCGGCCGGCCGGGCTGACCTCCTGCTGGACAACACCGATCCGGCCCATCCGCGCCTGCTGCGCCCGGTGGGGTAGGCGCGTCCGTCGGCTTCCGTTCGACCCGATTCAATTCAACACAGTTTGATCCGGATTCCCCAGGCCGGAACCGGTGTTGTCCCTTCTATCCGCGTTTTTCGTGTTGAGTTGAAACGCTGCCGGGCGCGGTAAGCCCCGATTGCTCATATTCCTCTCCATCACCTGCGAAATCTTCATTTCGGATCAAAAATCTTTATCTCAAACTGATGAGATTTTAGATCGTGACTTGACAATCTTTGATTTGATGATATTCTTTGGTTGAACATGAAGATTTACAAGGTGATCCTTGAACATTGTGAGGTTGATATGTATTCTGCCCCCAAGAACTGCCCGGTCTGCGGCGGCGAGCTGATCATCACCCGGTTGTACTGCCCGGAGTGCGACTCCGCGCTGGAGGGGCGCTTTGGCTTCGGCGGGCTGGGCAGCCTGACCAACGAGCAGCGCGCCTTCGTGGAGACCTTCATCCGCTGCCAGGGCAAGATCACCCGCGTTCAGAAGGCGCTGAAGATTTCCTACCCCACCGTGCGCAGCCGGCTGGAAGAGGTCATCGTGGCGATGGGCTACGAGCTGGACAGCGGCGAGGACGAGGAAGAAGGCGAAGTTGACGACGGTCTGCGCCGCCAGGTGCTGGACGACCTGGCCGCCGGACGGATTTCCTCCACCGAGGCGATCCGGCTGCTGCAAGGCTAGGTGGGCGCGGCTGAGGGGGCGCGCTCACCGTGGATGATTGGCGCGGTGTCACACGGCGCAGGCAAGAGGAGGAAGGTGTGATGTTAGACAGGATGGATGCGTACATTTTGGAGAGGACCCGGCCGGAATACGCGGCCCGGCTGCACCGGATCGCCACCGAGCCGAGCTGGCTGGAACGGCTGGCGGTGGTGGCCTGGGTGCCGGCGCGGGTGGCGCTGCGCGGGATTGGCTATTCGTTTTTGCTCGGCGGCGACCGGCTGCTGCGTCTGACCGGCGACCGGCGGCCCAGCCTGAGGATCAGCCCGGCGCTGCGTCGGGAGACGGCGCGCCTGGTTCCCAGCGACTGAACTGCCCGGCGGGTTGGGGGGCGATTAAGGGAGATAAGCGATGAAGCGGATTGAATGGACGGACCGGATGACGAGCGTGCGGATCGGCGACGTGGCCGGCGACCTGCGCGTGCGCGGCTGGGAACGCATGGAAGTGGCCGTTCAGGACGAGACGGGCATCCTCGCCACGACGGAGGACGGCCAGATCGAGGCGCGCAGCATGGGCGACCTGGTGCTGCGCGTGCCGATGGACGTGCCGCTGGAAGGGTGCAACGTCGGCGGCGACGCCAAGATCGGCGACGTGTCGGGTCGGCTGAGCCTGGAGAACGTGGGCGGCGACCTGCTGCTGCGCGACGCCGGGCCGACGGAAGTGGCCCGGATCGGCGGCGACGTGCGCGTCAAGCGCACCGAGGGCAGCGTCAGCCTGGGGATGGTTGGCGGGGACGCCACCATCCGCGAGGTCAGCGGCGACACGACCATCGCCCAGGTGGGCGGCGACCTGTACGTGCGAGATGTGGGCGGCGGCTGCCGGGCCGAGCACGTCGGCTCCGACCTGGTGCTCAGCACCGGCTTCGCCCCCGGCGCGGAATACCGCTTCGACGTGGGCGGGGACATCGTGTGCCGCGTCCCGGCCGGGGCCAGCGTGCGCTTCCGGACGACCCACAGCCCCGATCTGGTGGTCGATGCGCCCGGCGCGCAGATGGCCGAGGGCGATCACGGCGACGAGGTCGTTTTCGGCGCGGGCGAGGCGATCGTCCAACTGGACGCGGCCGGCGAAATCCGGCTGGTGGGCCAGGACGAAGACTATATGATGGCGATCAACTTCCAGTTGGAAGGCGAGCTGGCCGAACGGCTGGCGGGCCTGGAAGAGCGGCTGACCGAACAGCTCTCCGGCCTGGACGAGTTGATCCTTCGTAAGACGGAAAAGGTCCGCGAACGGGCCGAGAAGCAGGCCGAGCGCGCCATGCGCCAGGCCGAACGGGTGGCCCGCAAGGCGGATCGCGGCAAGCGCAAGGGCTTCACCTTCTCCTTCGGGAGCGATCCGTTTGAGACCGGGTTCTCGCGCCGCCCGGCGCGGGCCGCGCGCCCGCCGGAGCCGCCGGTCGAGCCGGTCAGCGACGAAGAGCGCCTGACGATCCTGCGCATGGTCGAGAACCGCCAGATCAGCGTGGACGAAGCCGAGAAGCTGCTGGCCGCGCTCGAAGGGCGCCGGCCCGGCTAGAACGGGAAGGGGCATGATCGCAGCCACCCTGCGGACGCAGGCCGCCAGCGGCCTCCGGCGCGTCGACCTCGGCCGGGACCTGGCGGCCATCGCCGATTTGATCGAGCTGTGCTTTCAGTCCAGCATGGACGCCGGCGGGCGCGCAACCGTCAACGAGATGCGCAGCCTGAGCCGGATGGGGCCGCTGCTGGGCCTGATGGCGCTGGGCGATGACATGCTCAAGGGCATCGGCCAGGGCTTTGTGTGGGAAGAAGCGGGCCGCGTCATGGGCAATGTCACCCTGTTTCCCGCGCGCGTGCCGCCGGAACTGGGGCCGGTGACGGTCGTGGCCAACGTGGCCGTGCATCCCGACCTCCAGCGGCGCGGGATCGGCCGCCAGTTGATGGAGACTTCGCTGGAAGCCCTGCGCGCCAGCGGGACGCGCTGCGCGATCCTCCAGGTGGATCACGACAACGACGTGGCCCGGCGGCTCTACGAGCGGCTGGGCTTCAAACCGGAGCGGACCTGGCATCAGTGGCGGCGCGGGCCAAGCCAGTCCGTGCCCTCGCGCGGCGCGACCGCGCCCCGGCTCACCCTGCGGCCGGCCAACCGCTGGCGGGAGGAATATGCCCTGGCGGAGCGGGTCTTCCCCCAGGCGCGGGGTGGATTGGGCTGGCAGCGGCCGCTGCACCCCCGCGAGTTCACGCGCAGCCCATGGCAGGCCGTCCTGGAGGGGTTGGGTGGGACGACCGTGGAGCGCTGGATCGTGCTCGACGTGGACCGGATCGTGGGCGCGCTGTGGGCCAGGACGAGCCTCACGGCCGGCCAGACCCAGTTGACCCTGATTGTCCATCCGGACTGGCAGGGGCGGCTGGAGGATACGCTGATCAATTACGCCATCCGGCGGCTGGCGGCCGATTACCGGCCGCTGGCGGTCGAGCATCCGGCCGACGACCTGGCCGCGACGCTGGCC
This sequence comes from Aggregatilineales bacterium, assembly GCA_029976005.1. Lineage (GTDB taxonomy): Bacteria > Chloroflexota > Anaerolineae > Aggregatilineales > Ch27 > JARKOQ01. The sequence goes on from JARKOQ010000261.1 coordinate 10,044, forward strand.
CTCGAGCGGTATGGATTCGTGAAGCGCCGCACCTTGCAGCACATGCGGCTGGATTTCTAGCGCGGCCGTCGGGGGTGTGCCGGTCGAAACTCCGCTGGCGACCGCCGACATTGCCGCGGCGGATTGCCGAGAGAGCGAGGGGGCCATGAAAGAAGCCCAACACCGGATTTTGAAGATGCTGGAAGCCGGCACGATCACTGCCGTGGAGGCCAACCGCCTGCTGGCGGCGCTCAGCGGCAGGCCGCTCCCGCCGCCGGAGGCCTGGCCCGATCCGCAGCCCGCGCCGCCGGTCGCGCCGATTCCCGCCGTGGAGGCCGCGCCCGCCGGGCCTGAACCCGCCGGGCCTGAACCTGCCGCGCGGCCGGTCCCGGCCTCCCTGGCCGATGTCGCCGCGCTGGCGGCGGCCTCCTCGGAAGAGGTGCTGCGCCAGGTGGCCCGCGAGGAGCCTGCCGGCGACGGGGCGGAGTCCGAGCCGGGCGAGACTCCCACCGAAGGGGATGAGTCCGGCCCGC
>JARKOQ010000016.1 GCA_029976005.1 Aggregatilineales bacterium
GCTGAAATCTACGCCGCCGATGGAGATCTGACGCTGGCTTCTTACCGCCTGACGCGCCTGGGGGATGAAACGCCGCTGCGTTCTGTCCAGCAGGCCATCATCACCGGCCAGCAGTTGGGCTATAGCGAATACGATATTGACCTGCTGGGGAAATTAGCCGAGGCGCTGCAGGCGCTGGCGCCCACGCCGGGAGGGACGCCGTGAAAGAGAAACGCGGCCCCTGGTATCTCTTTACCGGCCTGGCAATTGGGCTGGTCGCCGGGATCCTGTACTCCTGGCTGGTGGCTCCGGTGCAGTTCATGGATACCGAGCCGGCTTCGTTGCACCCTGATTTTCGCGCCGAGTACCGCGCCCTGATCGCCCAGGCTTACCTGGCGGACGGCGACCTGGGGCGCGCCCAGATGCGCCTGGCGCTCTTGCAGGATGAGAACCCGGCCGCGGCGTTAGAAGCCCAATCGAAGCAGGCGCAAGAAGCCGACCGCCCCGACCGGGAAATTCAAGCGCTTGCGGCGCTTTCGGGGGGCCTGGCGCAATACCAGTCGCTGGTTCCTGCCCCTTCGAGCCAGCAGCTTTCCTCGACGCCCGCTGGCGGCGAGACGCCCCAGGAACTCGCGCCCACCCCCACCCCGCAGCAAGATCAAATGATCCTGACCCCGACCCCGACGCCCCTGGCGACCTTTACGCCCCGGCCGACTGCCACCCCCAGAGCGGTTTTAAAAGCCTCCTTCGTGCTCAGCGACCGGCAAGAGGTCTGCGACCCGGAATTGCCGGAAGGCTTGCTTCAGATCGAAGTCCTCGATAGCGCCGGGAAGCCGGTTGCGGGCGTGCGCGCCGTGATGACCTGGGATGGCGGCCAGAACGCCTTCTACACAGGGCTCAACCCTCGCATCAGCCCAGGCTACGCCGACTTTCAGATGGAGCCCGGCCGGGTTTACAGTCTAAAGGTGGGCGAAGCGGGAGAGATGGTCGCCGACCTGACGCCGCAAAAGTGCCAGGGGGGCTCAACCTCCGCCGGTGGAGAGACCCCGCCTGCCTCCGGCGCCTCGTATTGGGGCGGCTGGCGTCTGCGGTTCGTCCAGAAATAAAAAATGCAGGCTGGGAGAGCCTGCATTCGGGTTCGTTTCGTTCGGCAAAGCGATCAGGGCATTGGGTTGCTGGCTGCCCAGTTGGATCCGATGATGACGATCACATCTGCGCCGGCGTCCGGCTCGAAGCGGTTGTAGATATCGCTGGTGCCGATGCCCATCGTATCTGCCAGGTATTTCACCGTGTAAGGTTTTCCGGTTACCACCACCAGCGTGGTGTTCTGATAAAGTTGGTCGGCGTTTGCTTCGCCGAGCACGTTGAGGCCGAGCGAGCGCAGGTATTCACTGGTGCGGGTTGCCATGCCGGCGTCCTGGGTGCCGTTTTGGACCACGATGCGCGCCTGTTCGGACTGGGCGAGCGCCAGGGGGTCCTGGGCAACCGTGGCGGGGCCGATCGGGCCGCCGGTGGTAAAGATCTGGTCGCGCAAGATACGGATCTTATCGTGCACGGGAATGGCGATGGATAAGCCGTCCGGCGAAGTTCCCAGGATCACCTGTTCGGGCGGCGAAATCACACCCTGCCGGATGCTTCCTTCTGGCACTTTGGAGGCCAGGATGGCGAGCTGGAGGGCTTGCTGCAGGTTCAGGTTGGTCCGTATGCCAGAAGAGATATCGTTATAAAGCGTCGGGGCTTTTGCAATCAGCGTTGGCATCATGTTGAGCGCCAGGATCTGCTCGCGGATCGCCAGGATGACATCCTGCTGGCGCTGGGCGCGATCAAAGTCGCCGCGTTCGGTGTAGCGGGCGCGCGCATAAGCCAGCGCGGTAGCGCCATCCAGCGTTTGCACGCCGGGG
>JARKOQ010000031.1 GCA_029976005.1 Aggregatilineales bacterium
TGGTGACTCCGGGAGGACTCGAACCTCCAACCAATTGATTAAGAGTCAACTGCTCTGCCAATTGAGCTACGGAGCCAAATGGTGAAAGCATTATACTCTGCGCCGCCCCGGTGGTCAAGACAAAATTCGCAGCGTCACGGCGGCCATTCGCCCGGACAGCGCCGGGCCATTCCGGCAGAATCGGCCGTCCGGCGTGCCAGGGCGGTTCGCGTCGATGCGAAGCATCGCACCGCCCCCGGCTCGCCGCTTAGTCGCTTTTCTCCGGCCTCTGGTCTCCTGGCCTCTCGGCCTCGGCGCAACCTGTCGGTTGCGCAGGCAACCTGTCGGTTGCGCTACAGATTCCCCCCCAGCCAACGCAGGAGGGTCTCCGCCAGGGTCGGATCGAAGCGGAACAGGCTTGTCCCGAAGCCGCCGCCCGCCAGCAGGCGCAGCTCCGCCTGCCCGCCGGCCTGTTGTTCGATCGTCTGCCCGGCGGCGGCGCTGGCGGCATCCTCCTGGCTGGCGAGGAGCAACAGCGTGCGCGTCTCCAGATGGCCCAGCGCGCCCTCGACCCGCACCCCCTGCACGTCCAGACTCGGACTGAGCAGCACCGCCGCCCCGCAGGTCGGCATCGCCACGCAGGCATCCAGCCCCAGGCTGCCGCCAATCTCGGCCCCGATCACGCCCAGGCGCAGGGCGTCCACGCCCTCCGTCCCGCCCAGGGCGGACAGGGCATCCAACGCATCCCCGGCCGCCAGGTTCCAGTTGAGCGCGCCGCCGGTCGCGCCGTGCCCGCGCTGGTCGAGCGCCAGGACGGTGTACCCGGCCTGCTGGAGGGGCGTGATCAGCGCGTCCCAGTCCTCCTTGCGCCCGCCCGTGCCGTGCAGGAGCAGCAGCCCCGGCGCGGGCATATTGTCGGCCCGGTAGAGCATCCCGCGCAGGCGCAGGCCGTCCGCGCTGGCGACCACCTCGAATGGCTCGTCGCCCGGCACGGGCGGCAGGTCGAGGCTCATCCCGCTGGCGGCGGCCGCGGCGGTCGGATCGTTGAGGCCCTGCCCCTGGTAGGGATCGTAGTCCGGCAGGGCCGGGTTGATCGTGGCGCTGGGCACCAGCGACGGCAGTTTGGTGTGGGTCGGGCGCAGGGTTGGCTCGGCCGTATCACAGGCTGCCAGGAGCAGGCCCAGCCCCACCAGTCCGGCCAGCAGGCCCGGCCAGAATCGGCGGGTCATGCGTCCAGCCTTACCCGAGCGAGGGTAATCATGCGCGGGCAGCCGTCCACGAACGGGCTGCCGTCGTAGTCGCCGATGTACTGGGCGCGCTCCAGCCCGGCTACCCGCAGCAGGAGGTCCATCTCCGCCGGGAAGTAGTAGTGCAGGGTCAGCGGCGCGACCAGACGGCGCACCACCCCATCCGCCTCGATCTCGTCGTATATCCAGGTGATGTACATCAACTGCTCGGCCCGGTCGAGCGTGCTGACCGACTGCTGCATGACCAGGTGGCCGCTCTCCGGCTCCACGAAGGTGCGTTCCAGCACGACCGAGCCATCGTCCGCTGAACCGAACAGGTCGCCGACGTTGGGCAGGTCGATCACCAGCAGGCCGTCCGGGGTCAGCCACTCCCGGCAGCGGGCCAGCAGGGCAAGCTGCTCCGCCTGGGTGCGGATGTGCATGAAGGTGTGGTAGGAGACCAGGATCAGATCGAAGCGCCCATCCAACTGGGCGTCGAGGGCATTGCCTTCAACCAGGCTGACCCGCTCGCGCACCTCCGGCGGAGCCGCCGCCAGTCTGCGCCGGGCGCGGGCCAGCATCTCCGCCGAGAACTCGATCCCGGTGGCGGGCACGCCCTCCTCCCCGGCCAGGAACAGCACGACGCGGCCCGTCCCGCTGCCCACGTCGAGCACGGCTCCCTCGCACCCGGCGGCAAGGTCGCCGTAAAAGGCCAGGTCCTCGGTCAAAAAGGCATTTTCGGCGTCGTAGTAACGCGCCACCGTCTCGTAGAAAATGCGTGATTCCTCGCTGGGCACGCCAGCCTTCCTTTCCTCGTCATCCGGACGGCAGCCGCCCGGATCGGCTTACATCGACTCTTCCGGGATGACCGCAACCGGGACAGAAGCCCGTTCCTGCCCCAGGCTGGCCAGGATGATCCCGGCCACGATCGCCAGCGCGCCAAGCAGTTGCAGCGGCGCCGGCACTTCATGGAACAGCAGCAGGGCCAGCAGCACGTTGCCGACGATCACGAGCTGGCCGCTCAAGCCGACCAGGGTCGCCGTGAAGAAGCGCAGCGAATAATTGACCAGCGAATGGCCGAGCAGGTGCGGCCCCAGGGCCAGGAGCAGCACCCACAGGTACCCGCGCGGCGAATAGCCCGTCACCGGCGTGCCGCTGAGCAGGAGCACAATCAGCGCCACGACCATCCCGCTGCCATACACCAGCCAGATATACGGCAGGTTATCGACCTTGGGGCGCACCTTGCGCCCGGTGACGATATACAGCGAGAAAGCCAGAGCGCTGGCCAGGGCCATCAGCCCGCCCATCAGCGGCTGGCTGCCCAGGTCGCTGCCCGCGCCGCCGGCCAGCCCGATCAGCGCCGCGCCCGCCAGGGTGATCACCAGCGCGATCTTGACCAGCCGCCCCGGATAAACGCGCAGGAACAGCCCTTCCAGCAGCGGGACCCAGATCGGGTCGGAACGGCCAACCAGCATGCTGACCAGGACCGTCGTGAAGGACAGCGACAGCGTTAACGACAGGAAGTTCATCGCCAGGAAGGCCCCGGCCAGCCCGGCCAGCAGCAGGTCGGCACGGGTCAGGCGGCGCAACTGGTCGCGGTAGCGGCGCAGCACCAGCGGGGTCAGGATCAGGGTCGCCAGACAGAGCCGGATCGCCACGATCGCGGTCGAGGGCACGCCCTCCCCCTGGGCGAACCGGATCAGCGGTGACGCCCAGGACAGGGCCAGGATCGAAATCACCAGCCCGATCACGCCTTCCGGCGCGGCCCTGGTCGCCGCCAGCCGCGCCCGCAGCGCGCTTGAATGTACCACCGCCATACGTCCAACCTCTCAGATCGTTATCGCCACATGCCGTCCAACACGGGCGTACTATACCGCGAAAGACCGCTTTCGCACCGCATGTAAAGACTCCCATTGACCCGAAAAACCATCTCACCGCGAAGGCGCAAAGCACGCAGAGAAAAACTGTCTGGCCTTTCCTCTGCGTGCTCCGCGTCCTCTGCGGTGCAGGTTTGTCTCCTCCGCCGTTAGGCTCCCGTCAGGTGGGCGACGGTTGCATTCCCCCCCTCAACTGCTACACTAAGCGACACCGTCGATAGGTAAGCTGACCCTGTCCGGGCCTGTGCTTGCGCCAGATCGTGGCCCGGCGCATGATCCTGTCTGAATTGATGGCCGGAGTTTGTTGGAGAGAGTCCCATGTTGCGTTTGTCCCCCCATCGTCTGCGCCTGGGCGCGCTGATCGTGATCGTCGCCCTGCTCGGCGGGCTGCTGCCCGCCGCTGCTCAGGGACCAATCTCGGATGCCCAGATCGTCACCGAATACCTGAACCTGCGCGCCCAGCCGTCGGATAGCGCCGCAGTCGTCCAGCGCCTGCCCTACGGCACCCAGCTCAGCCTCCAGGGCCGCACGGAAGACGCCGCCTGGCTGTATGGCACGGCCACCGGCGGCGCGACCGGCTGGGTCAAACGGAGCTGGATCGCCCTTCGGAATGACCTCGACGTGTTCAGCCTGCCGATCACCGATGCTGGTGGCGGCGGCGCGGCAGCAAGCGGCGCGCCGGCCGCATCCGGCGGCGAGTCCGCCGCGGCGGCAGTTCCGCTGGGCGACGCCCTGGCGACCGCCACCGTCCATACCCGCGTCAACATGCGCAGCGGCCCCGGCACCTCCTACCAGCGCCTGGGTACCCTGGCGATGGGCGCGCAGGTCGGCCTGCGCGGCCGGGATGGCAGCGGCGTCTGGGTCTACGGCACCAGCAATTCCGGGCTGACCGGCTGGGTGAACACTCAGTTCCTGACGCTCGACGCGGCGGCCCTGGGCAGCCTGCCCGTGACCGACGGCTCCGCCCCGACGGGCAGCGCCGCGCCCGCCCAAACCGCCTCCACGCAGAGCACGGTTTCCGTCCCCGCGCCGGTCGCCAGCACCGCCAGCCGGAACGGCTTCGCCCTGGGCGGCCAGATTCAGGGCTACGGAGCGGAGGGCTGGATGCGCGCCGCCGGGATGACCTGGGTCAAGCAGCAGGTCGTCTACGGCCTGGGCGCGAATCCCAACGACCAGGCGGGCATGATCAACGAGGCCCATGCGCGCGGCTTCCAGATTCTGCTCAGCGTCAAGGGCCACGCCAATGAGCTGGCGAGCGATCCCAACTATCTCCAGAGCTATGCCTCCTATGTCGGCGGGCTGGCCGCCCTCGGCGCGGATGGCATCGAGATCTGGAACGAGATGAACATCGACCGCGAGTGGCCCGCCGGCCGGATCGATCCCGGCTGGTATACCCAGATGCTCGCGGCCGCCTACAACGCGATCAAGGGCCGCAACCCGGCCACCCTGGTGGTCAGCGGCGCGCCCGCCCCCACCGGCGCGGAAGGCGCGTTCGGCACGGACCGGGTCTGGAACGACGACCGCTACGTGCGCGGTCTGGCCGCCGCCGGCGCGGCCAACTACATGGACTGCATCGGCGTCCATTATAATGAAGGCATCGTCCCGCCCAGCCAGCGCAGCGGCGACCCGCGCGGCGAGTTCTTCACCCGCTACTTCTGGGGCATGGTCAACACCTACTCCGGCGCGTTTGGCGGCAGCCGGCCGCTGTGCTTCACGGAGCTGGGCTATCTCTCTGCGGAAGGGTACGGCGCGCTGCCGGGCAACTTCGCCTGGGCGGCCAACGTGACCGTCGCCCAGCAGGCGGCCTGGCTGGCCGACGCCGCCCGCCTCGCCAGCAGCAGCGGGCGCGTCCGTCTGATGATCGTCTGGAACGTGGATTTCACCGGTAACTGGGGCGACGACCCGATGGGCGGCTACGCCATCGTCCGGCCCGGCGGCGACTGCCCGGCGTGCAGCGCCCTGGGCAGAATCTGGTAGGACAACGGGCAAGACACGTGAGGACAGCGCCACAAGGCATATCCAGACTCTCGCTTGCCTCTGCGTCCTCCGCGACCTCTGCGGTGAGATGTCTTTCAACAGCCGCCCTGCCCGCAGGAAAGACGGAGGTAGACTCCGCCCAAAAATGTGGTAAATTAGCCGGGCTGTGAGTCAAGGCTCCCAGTCCGGCCTTGCTGCCGGAACTTTGAGACCCTGGAGGCCGCTCCTGAACGTGACCGCCTCCAACGAAGGATAGACGCGAATGACCTTTGTGATGAATGAAGACCCCAATCGGGACGACGAGCCGCAGGCCCGGCCTGAATCGACCGGTCCGGAGCCGGCCTCGCGCAAGACCTCGGAGCGCGAGCCGGTGCCCACCCCGCCGTCGACCCCGGCCGTGCCGCGCCGCAAGGCCCAGACCACGCCCACCCCATCGGGCCGCATGGCCCCGGTGCCGCCGCCCCAGGCCGGACGCAAGTCCAACCGTGGCGGGTGCGTGCTGGCCCTCACCCTGCTGATCGTGCTGGCGCTGGTGGCGGTCGGCCTGCTGCTGCCGCCCATCTCCCTGCTGGACCGGCTGACCGGCCCGCAGTACGTGGCCCTCAACGCCGAAACCCCCGGCGTCAGCCACCCCGACGGCCTGACCCTGACCATCGATCCCGCCCAGCCCGGCGAGGACTTCGGCGTCGTGCTGGACAGCGTGTCCGCCGCCGACTTCGCCAGTGGCGCGGCGAATGAGGCCTGGGTCGCCGAGGCGAAGAGCGCCCTCCCGGCGGTGCTGACCCTGGTCAGCCCGATCTACAGCGTGGCGTACGAAGGCACTCCCCCCGGCGCGGTGGCGCTTCAGATCAGCGTCCCCGCCGCGGCCCAGCCGCTCGACACGGTCGACGTGTACGCCTACAACGGCCAGACCAGGGCCTGGGAATTCGTCCCGACCCAACTGGCCGAGGGCAGCGCGGCCCTGGTAACCGACCTGGACTACGTGCCGGAGCACTTCGGCGTCTTCCAGACCAGCGCCTCCGCGCCGGTCACGGCCGTACCGCTGGACATCACCCAGGCCCTCACCCCGAACGTGGCCGGACTGGCAGGGATCGTCATGCCCGCCGGGTTGCAGCCCACCATGCAGGGCACGCTCCAGGGCAGCCTGGCCCCCAACTTCCAGACCGGGGCCGGTTACGGGGTCTACCTGACCCTGCGCAACTTCAGCGATCCCAGCGCCCTGGACATCGGCACGGTTGAGGCGCTGCTGGCCAGCGAACCGTTGCTGGCCGAGCACGTCCGCCAGATCACGGCCTGCGCCCAGAGCTGCTACCAGGGCCTGCCCGTCAATGGCATCACCATCGACTACCGGGGCGTTTCCGCCGCCTTCCGCGACCAGTTCTCGCGCTTCATCCACGCGCTGGCCAACAGCCTGCACGAAAGCAACATCAGCCTGGCGGTGGTCGTCCCGGCCGCCGAGGAAGGCGTGGACGGCGCGCCGTGGAACACCGGCGCGTACGACTGGCGCGCCATCGGCCGTTACGCCGACATCGTGCAAATCCTGATGAGCGACAATCCGGCCGACTACGCCTCCGGCGGGGCCGTCGAGCGCATGCTGCGCTGGGGCGTGGGCGAGATCAGCCGCTACAAGATCCAGGCCGGCGTCTCCGCGCAAAGCTTCCGCCAGATTGGTACGGACGCGCCCTCTTTCGTGCCGATCAGCTTCGAAGAAGCCGTGGCCGCCCTGGGCGACGTCACGATCACCACGACCAGCGACCTGCATTACTTCCAGCCAGGCACGGTCATCGAGGCCAGCCTGGACGGCACCCCGGCCACCACCGGGTTCGACCAGACCACCCAGACCCCGTACATCGACTACGAGGGGGCGGGACGGATCTGGCTGACCACCCGCGGCGCGCTGCTCTACCGGATGCAGGTCATCAAGCAGTTCAACATCGGCGGCGTGGCCGTGCGCGACCTGCTGGCCCCCGGCCTGGAGCCGGACGTGCTCCAGGCGCTGTCCGATTTCTCCCTGAACAGCGCCCCGCCCGCCAGCAGCGTCGAGCTGGGTCTGCACTGGACGGTGCAGGCCTCCTCCGGCGCGATCGTGGCGGAAAACACCGGCAGCGTCGGCCAGGCTTTCCAGTGGGAAGCCGTGCCGGATACCGGCAACTACGCGATCAACGTCGAAGTGGTCAGCGGCGAGCAATCCAGCGCCCGCACCGGGCAGCAGGTGGCCGTCGCCATGCCGACCAGCACCCCGCGTCCGACCGAGACTCCGACGCCCACCCCGACTCCTACCGCCACGCCCGCCCCGGTCGTCCAGGCCCCGGCGAGCAGCGGCAGCGGCGCGGCCCCGGTAGTCGCGGCCGGCCGGGTCAGCGGCTCGTTCGAGATCGGCGGCCACGTGGCCGACTTCAACTCGGCGGTGCCCTACATGCAAAGCGCCGGGATGCGCTGGGTCAAGGTCCAGGTGCGCTACAACTACGGCGCGGACCCCGGCGGCCAGGCGGGCATCATCAATGCCGCCCACGGCGCGGGCTTCAAGATTCTGCTTGGCTCGGTGGGCTATCCCAACGAGTTGGGCAGCATCGCCGAGGCGGACTACATCAACGCCTTCGCCCAGTTCAACGCCGGGCTGGCCGGACTCGGGGCGGACGCCATCGAAGTCTGGAACGAGATGAACATCGACCGCGAATGGCCGACCGGCCGGATCGATCCGAACATGTACGCCCGGATGCTGGCCGCCTCCTACAATGCCATCAAGGGCCGTAACGGCAGTACGATGGTCATCTCCGGCGCGCTGGCCCCCACCGGCGCGGAAGGCGCCTTCGGCACCGACCGCGTCTGGAACGATGACCGCTACTACGCGGGCATGGCCTCCGCCGGCGTCGCCAACTACGCGGACTGCATCGGTGCGCACTATAACGAAGGCATCGTGCCGCCCGACCAGGTCGGCGGCGACCCGCGCGGCGGCTTCCCCAGCTACTTCCTGAGCAGCATGACCGACCGGGCCTGGGCGCCCTTCGGCGGCTCGCGGCCGGTGTGTTACACCGAACTGGGCTATCTCTCGCCGGAAGGCTACGGGGCGTTGCCCAGCAGCTTTGGCTGGGCAGCCAACGTGACCGTCGCCCAGCAAGCCGCCTGGCTGGCCAGCGCGGCCGTGATCAACAGCAACAGCGGCAAGGTTCGCCTGATGATCATCTGGAACGTGAACTTCACCAACTACGAAGGCGATCCGATGGCCGGCTATGCCATGGTCAGGCCCGGCGGAGGCTGTCCGGCCTGCACCACACTGCGATCCGTAGTCGGTTAATCCGGTCCAAACACGCCAGCACAGGGGCGGCGCGTCGATCGAGACCGCGCGCCGCCCCTGGCTGAGTCAGAATCATCCGACCGCGCCCGGAGGGCGAGAGGAGTACCTTATCATGACGATGGAAATCCCTGCTGTTCAATCGGCCAAACAACGCCGCCGCCAGATGCGCTCGTTCGCGCTGATCTGGTCCGGACTGACCCTGGTCATTGGCCTCGCGACGTTCGTCGCGATCTTCGTGGCGACCGGCTTCCTGCTGCCGCCCGGCTCCGGCCAGTCCAGCGTGGTCAGCGCCGCGGCGATCACCTCTCCCACCGCGCGGCCCCAGATCGTCTTCACGCCGATCCCAACCCTGGGCGCGGCTGCCACGGAAATCCAGGCCATCGCCCAGATTCCGACCGCCACACCCAGCGAAATCCCGCCGGAACAGCCTACCGCCGCCCCGACCCTCAGCGCGATGGAGCGCACCGGCTTCGACTTCGGCATCCAGGTGCAGGAAAGCATCGACATCGCAGATTACTGGATGACGGTCGTCAAGGATCAGCTCCACCTGGACTGGGTCAAGCAGCAGATCCGCTGGGAAAACTTCGAGGAAGTCCAGGGCCAGTACGACTGGACAATCTCCGACATCGTCATCCCCGCCGCGGCCGCCAAGGGCGTTACCCTGATGCTGAGCATCGTCACCGCCCCGAACTGGGCGCGTGAAGCGGGGGCCGACCTCTCCAAGCACGGCCCGCCCGCCAATCCCCAGAATTATGTCAACTTCGTCAGTGCTCTGCTGAACCGCTACGTCACGGACTACCCCGGCACAATTGGCGCGATCGAAGTCTGGAACGAGATGAACATCGACCGCGAGTGGGCGTCCACCCAGGGCCTCAGCACGCGCAATTACGTGACCCTGCTCAGCCAGACCTACAACGCCGTCAAGGCCATCGATCCGGGCATCATCGTGATCAGCGGCGCGCTCTCCCCCACCGGCGGCTGGACCGAGCCGGACGGCCGCGTGAGCGCCATCGACGACTTCCAGTACATGGACGGCCTGATCAATGCCGGGATGCTCAACTACACCGACTGCGTGGGCGCGCACCACAATGGCTACAACATCGGCCCGACCGTACCCTGGGACGAGGCGCCGCGCCAGGCGGAAGCCGCCACCGCGCGCTTCCGCGGCCCGTTCGACAACCCGCACCACTCGTGGAGCCTGTACAGCACCCTGACCACCTACGCCAACAAGATTCGACTGGCGGGCGGCGATCAGCGCCTGTGCGTCACCGAGTTTGGCTGGGCCGTGGCGGAAGACCTGGGCGGCTATCCACGCGGTTTCGAGTTCGCGCAAGACAACACCCTCGCCGAACAGCGCGACTTCATCATCCAGGCCGTGCAGTGGATGGAGGAATCGGACATCATCTGGCTGGCCTGGATCTGGAACCTCAACTACGGCGCCCAGGCCGGCTACGACCCGAACAACGACAACACGCCCTATTCGATCCTGCGTCCAAACAGCGTCCCGGCCCCGGCCTGGGATGCCATCGCGCAGTATCGGATGGAACACTTCGCGGATCAATGATGATCGACTTCGACAGACAGGTCAGGCGGGGCGCTCCGGCGCTCCGCCTGGCCTTTTTTGCTGCCTTGCTGGGGCTGCCAATCGCACTGGCGGCCTGCGGCCCGGCCGCGCCACCCGCGCCCACCCCGCCCCCAACCGTCACCCCCTACACCGGCCCGCTCGACCCGGAGCCGATCACCGGGCCGCGCTTCACGTCGCTGGCCTACGGCATCCAGGCCTTTTTGTGGTGGGACCCCACCGCCCGGCCCTTCGACCTGGAGCAGGCCCGGCTGATGAACTTCAGCACCATCAAGCAGATTTTCGCCTGGGAAGACATCGAGCGCGTGCAAGGGGCCTACGACTGGTCGATCGCCGACGAAGTAGTCAGCGAGGTCAACTACCGCGAGCTGAAGCTGGTGGCGCGGGTGGATCATCCCCCGCAGTGGGCCATCGTCGATCCCACGACTCGCCCGGACGGCATCCCGTTCGACGTGGACGCTTATGCCGCCTACTGCGGGGCGCTGGCCGGGCGCTACCGGGGCCGGATCGCGGCCTATCAGGTCTGGAACGAGCCAAATCTCCAGCGCGAGTGGGCCGGGCACCGCCCGGACGCGGCCGGATACGTCACCCTGCTTGGCGCGTGCTACCGCGCGATTAAGGCTGCCGACCCGGACGCGATCGTGATCTCCGCCGGGCTGGCCCCCACCGAAACCGAGCCGCCCATCGCCGTGCCGGACGAACGCTACCTCCAGCAGATGTTCGATGCCGGGCTGAGCGCCGTGTACGACGTGCTCGGCCTCCACGCGCCGGGCTACAACAACCCGCCGGAGACTTCCCCGGACGAGGCCGAAGCCGCCGGGCAGCGGCGCTGGATGGTCTTCCGCCACGTGGAGGACATGCGCCGCATCCAGATCGCCAATGGCGACGCCCACAAACAGGTAGCGATCCTGGAATTCGGCTGGCACGTCAACCCCGGCATCCATCCCGACTACGCCTGGTTCGCGGTCGACGAGCCAACTCAGGCGGCTTACCTGGTCGGCGCGTATGCTTACGCCGCCGCCCACTGGCGGCCCTGGGTCGGGCTGATGAGCACGATCTACCTCGGCGCGCCGGGCTGGACCGGGCAAAACGAGGAATACTGGTGGTCCGTCACCACCTGGACGGACGGCGTCTATGCCGTGCGTCAGGCCTACATCGACCTGGCCAACATGGAAAAAGTGATGGACGATGAGGTCATCCCCGCCCGCGATCCTGGAGACGTGCACCATGAGCCCCTTGCTCCTCGCGATTAACTACTTCTTCCACCTGATCGCCACCATCGTCTGGATCGGCGGGCTGGCCCTGCTGGCGCTGGTGGTGTGGCCCGCCGCCCGCCAGGCTCTGGCGGGCGACCCCGCCCAGGCCAGCCTGCTGAAGGCGATCCGCCAGCGCTTCACCCCCCTGGCCAACCTCAGCCTGGTCGTCCTGATCGTGACCGGCATGTTCCAGATGAGCGCCGATCCCAACTACGACGGGATGCTGGTCTTCGACAACGATTGGAGCCGGGCGATCCTGCTCAAGCACGTGGCGATCCTCGGCATGGTGATCGCCGGGGCGGTCGTCCAGTGGGGCGTGGCTCCGGCCCAGGAACGGCTGGCCCTCCTGCGCGCGCGTGGCAAAGCCGCTCCGCCGGAAGAAGAAGCCCGCCTGGCCGGGCGCGAACGGGCGCTAAACCTTCTCAGCCTCGGATTGGGCCTGGTGGTGCTGGCTTTTACGGCCGTGGCAACCGCGCTATAATCTCCACTTACATTCGCCCCGGCTCCGTTCGAGGCCAATTCATCTGGGGAATTCATTGCTCTCCATCCTTAACCGAGGAGTCCACCCGTGAACCGCTGGCAACGCCTGGCCCCGGTTGTAGTACTGCTTGTCCTGGCTGCGGTCCTGCGCCTGGCCCGTCTGGAGACTCTGCCGCCCGGCTTTAGCAAGCCTGAGCTGGATACGCTCCACATCACCGAGCAGACTCGGATGGGCCGGTTGGTGGTCTTCGGGCAGGTGGACGGCCAGAGCCAGGAGACGCTCTTCCAGATTGTCCAGGCCGCCGTCACCAGTCTGAGCGCGGATGGGCTGCTCACCCTGCGCCTGCCCTCGGTGTGGAGCGGCCTGCTGGCCCTGGCCCTGGTGTTTGCCTTCACCCGGCGGCTGCACAACGAGCGCACCGCCCTGCTGGCCGTGGGGCTGATGGCGGTTGGATTCTGGCCGGTGCTGCTCAGCCGGTTGAGCATCCGCGAGGCGTTTCTGCCGGGCCTGACGATGGGCACGCTGGTGGCCTTCGTCAACGCCTTCCACATCCGGCACGCCGTCTCGCCGGACAAGCCGCACACCAATGCCTTCACGGCGCTTGGCATCGTGGTCGCGTTCAGCCTGTACGTGCACTGGTTCGGCCTGTTCCTGACCGTGGTGGTGACGCTGGCCGCGCTCTACCTGTTTGTCTCGCGCCAGGCGATCTCCCGCTACAGCGCCGGAGCCATTGGTTTCGCTATCCTGCTCTCGCTGATCGTGATCATCCCCTATGCGGCCACGACCCTGCGCGAGATTGACTCCAGCGGTCTGACGGCCATGCGCGCCGCCATGATGCCCGCCAACCCTGCCCAGGCCGTGCTGACCGGCCTGACCGGCCTCTTCGCGGGCGGCGATGCCAACCCGGTCTTCAACCTGCCGGGCCGTCCCCTGCTCGACCCCGTGACCGGCCTGCTGGCCCTCGGTGGGCTGATCTACGGGCTGCGCCACTGGCGGCGACCGGCGGCCTTCCTGCCTGCCCTGGCCGCCCTGATCGCCCTGATCCCGGCCCTGTTGAGCACGACTCCCGGCTCGTTCGTGAGCTACGCAGGCGTCCTGCCCCTGCTGTACATCCTGGCCGCCATCGCAGCCGACCGCCTGCTGGACTGGCTGGCCGACCAGCGCCCATCGCTGGCCCGCCCATCCCTGATCCTGGCCGCGCTCCTGGTCATCGGCAACCTGGTCTGGATGGCCGGCGACCTGTTCGGCCGGTGGCCGCAGCGCCCTGACGTCCAGGCCGCCTACGACGCCCCGCGCGCCCAGCTGGCCCGCTACCTGGAGCGCAGCGCGGCCACCCTCCCGACCGTGGTATGCAGCCCCAGCCTGCTCGACACGGAAGAGCAGCCCGGCGATCCCCGCCTGCTCGACCTGATGATCCACCGCGTGAACGCGCCGATCCGCTACGTCGACTGCGCCAACGGACTGGTTATCGCCCAGGGCGGCGAGCCGCAGCAGTTTGCCTTCACCGACCGCTCGATCTACGCCCGGATACAGCCCGCTCTGCGCGCCTGGCTGGACAATCAGACCGCAATCCCCGTCGATGGGCTGGCCGAGGGCAGCGTCCTGGCCCTGGATGTCCAAAGCGAGGTGGAAAACGCCGTCGGCCGCCTGCTGACCACCTCCCCCAGTGGGTGGGCGCCTGAAGCGCCGGGCGGTTCCGGGCCGGTCCGCCTGCCGGCCCAGTTTGGCCGCAACCTGACCTTCCTGGGCTACGAGATCGACGCGACCAGGACTTACCGGGGCGGCGACATCGTACCGGTGATCACCTACTGGCGCGTCGATGGGCCGCTGCCGCACGACCTGCGCATCTTCGCCCACCTGCTCTCGGACCCGGCGGCGATCGTCACCCAAAGTATCGCCATGAACACCTGGGTCTCCAGCCTGCACAACCGCGACCTGTTCATCCAGGTGAACTACCTCGTCCTGCCGGAAAGCATCCCGGCCGGCAGCTACGATATCTCGATCGGCGCATTCCTGGCGGAGAGCGAGCGGCGGCTGCCGATCTACGATGGCGCGGTGGAGCGCGGCAACCGGCTGTTCCTGCAACAGATTACCGTGAGCGAGGGATAACCCCTTTCATGTTCGAGATCGTCTTCCTTGGCACGTCGGCCTCGGCGCCCTCGGTGCGGCGGGGTCTCTCCGCCCAGGTGGTACTGGCCGGTGAATATCGCTTCCTGATCGACTGCGGCGAGGGCACCCAGCGCCAGATTCTGAAGAGTGGAATCGGCTTCAAGCGCCTCAACCGCATCCTGCTCACTCACGGCCACCTGGATCACATCCTGGGCCTGGGCGGGCTGATCTCGACCTTCATGCGCTGGGAGAGCATCGATTCGCTCGAAATCTGGGGAGGCAAACAGACTCTCGATCGGGTCCAGGACCTGGTCTACGGGGTCGTGCTGCGCGGCGTGCAGCCGCCCATGCCGCTCCACCTGATCGACCTGAAGCCGGGGGTGTTCTTCGAAAGCAAGAAGTTCACGGTGGAAGCCTTCGGCGTCACCCACCGCGGCCCCGGCAATCTCGGTTTCATCTTCGCCGAGCGGGCGCATCGCCCCTTCCTGGCGGAACAGGCCGACGCGCTGGGCGTGCCGATCGGCCCGGAGCGCGGCAGGCTCACCCGCGGCGAGGCGATCACCCTGGCCGACGGCCGGGTCGTCCGCCCGGACGAGGTACTGGGGGAAACCGTGCCCGGCGCGCGGCTGGTTTACATCGGCGACATCGCCCGGACCGACAACCTGCCGGAATCAATCCGGGGGGCCGACGCCCTGGTGATGGAAGCCACCTACCTGGACGCCGAGGACGACTTCGCCCAGGACTTCGGCCACATGACGGCCCGCCGGGCGGCGGAATTCGCCCTGGCAATGGACGTCCGGACGCTGATCCTGACCCACCTCTCCCGCCGCAACCGCGAGCGAGACGTGATCGACGAGGCGCGGGCCGTCTTCCCGGCCACCTTCGTGGCCCGCGACTTCGATCACTTCAGCATCGTCAAGGGCAAGCCGGTCACCCGTCTGGAGCCGGCCCTGGTTCTGGACGAGTAAGCAGCCGCAGACTCGCTGCAAAAAAACAAGGGGCCTGGCGCCCCTTGTTTTCCCTTCCCCCCAGATCCCCGAATGAAAACCTACCGATCAGGCCGGTTGAGTCGTGCTTTGAAGATCCGCCTGGCGCTTGAGCAGGTGATCGAACGTCGTGGATTCCAGGCGAGACACCAGGTCTTTCTGCGCCTCGCACCAGACCTCGTGCACCGGGCATACGCCCGTGCTCGGGCAGGCGTCGGCATTCAGCACGCAGCGATTGAGCGAAATCTCGCCGTCGATGGCTTCGATCACTTCCCGCAGCGAAATTTCGTCCGGCGTCCGCGCCAGACGAACCCCACCACTGGCCCCGCGCATCGCATCCAGGATGCCCTTGACGGAAAGCTGTGATACAATTTTCGCGAGGAACGGCAGAGGGATATTTTCCTCTTCGGCGATCACGGAAGTCGCAAGTCGCTCGCCCTCAGCGAGTTGAGCAACATGCAGGACGGCACGGACGGCGTAGTCAGCTTGACGAGTGATTTGCATTGCTCAGGCTCCCAGATGGCTCTATTTCTTGCCACAACCTATCCGTTTTATCATACCTGCAATATTAGTGAAACCCGGTGCTTCCCTCAAGTGACAGTCGTCATGTGAGCAGGCGACAATACGCCAAACTCCAATATTTCTTATCGTTAAAAGCAAAATTCTCACCTGGCTTATATTCTTGTATGCAGAATAGCGGCCTTCACGAAGGAACCCGGCATGCCCGTTCCGTTTTGCCACCTGTGCGAATCCAACCCGACCGACCCGCGCAGCCGCCATCCCGACGCCCTGCAAGAAGGCGAGTACTGCCCGGTCTGCCTGCGCCCGACCTGCCGGCGGCATCTGGGCACCGTCCGCTGGCGCTGGAGGTCGACCGGCGCGCTGGATGCCGCCCTGGTGTGCCTGGAGTGCAAGAGCGCCTACCGCCACCGTTCCTGGGATCCCGTCCACCGCGATTGGATCAGCTAGGCAGCCTCCCCGGTTCCAGACTAATGCCCTATACCAAAAGCGGGCAGCCTTTCCAGGCTGTCCGCCAAATTGCCAAGCTACAAGAGGTCATCCGGCCTAATCCGACCCACCCCGGCCGCCTTCCCGTCCACCCAGGGAGGCCTCTATCCCGGCGATGAACTGGGCCTTTTGTTCTTCCGTGAAACGGGCTTCGGGGTGCAGCAGCAGGTAATCCCAGCGGGGCATGCTGCCACTTTCGACTTCCCGGATGATATCCTCCGCCTCAAGCTCCCCGCTGCTCGTGGAGAAATTCAGGGCGGATCGCCCCTCGCTCACGTGGTCGGCCAGCAGCCAGGACATCGGCGCCACATAGCCGTACCACGGCCAGCGGGTTTCATTGCTGTGACAGTCATAACAGGCGGTGCGAACCAGCGCCTCCGTCTCCGGAGAATCCCAGGCCACCGGGTTGGTGACGGGGGGATTGGTCCGCCCATTGACCGGCACAAGCTGAATGGCGATCAGCAGCACAACCAGCACACCCACGACAATAAAAAGCGGCCTGCGCAGTCTGGACATACTCGATTCCTCTCGCGATACCTCGAACGCGGCCAGACATTGTAGACCCGTTATGACGGAATGGTATAGTCAATCCACACAAAACAAAACGCCTGGGGGAACTCCCCAGGCGTCGCGGGTCTTACTCAATCCCCTGAGTCCCATCCGGCCACTGGCTCCGCAAGTCCCAGGCGTCCGTTCCGGCGCGCAGCTCCGCGATCTTGCGGCGGGCGTCTTCCAGCGAGCTGGCGGTCATCAGGCCCCGTCCTTCCGGCCGGTAGACTTCGGCATAGGTCCGGACCAGGGCCGCAATGAACAGGTTGGTGGCCGTGATCACGATCATCCCCAGGTTGGACGGTGCCATCTCCTGAGCGCGTTTGAAGTGGCCGAAGACCCCCACCGGCGGGGCGCTGCCCCCCTCGAAATTCGCGATCAGATCGACCGTGTGCGGCGTCGCCCGCAGCCAGGCATGCATCCGCTCTTCCGCCGCATGAAAGTCCTCCCAGGACCAGCGCAGGCCGTAGTCATAGCGCAGAATCGTGCGCGCTTCGTTGTCCCAAACGACGCGAATACTCATCTTGCCAGCCCCCCAGATCGCCTACCGGACCGGCAGATCGCCGGGGCCGTAAATCTGGCCGGGCACGATCACGCCGGGCGCGCCGGTCTGGACCGTCCCCGTCAGGTCGTAGACCATCGCGCCGTCGATCCGCACCGGCACGATCCGTCCGACCGGCAGCTCGCCCGCCACGAACACGTAGCCATCGATCTCCGGGGCGTCGCGGTAACTGCGCCCGACGCTGATCACCTCGTCGAGCGGGTGGCCGTCTTCGTCTTCGGCCTGGCCGTGGCCCTCGATCAGCACGTCGAGCGTGCGGCCCACCTGGGCCTGGTTGCGGGCCAGGGAAATCCCCTGCTGGAGCAGCATCAGGCGCTCGTGGCGCTCGGCCATGACCTCGGCGGGCACGTGATCCGGCTGCCCGGCGCTGGGCGTGCCGGCTTCGAACGAATAGGTGAAGGCCCCCACCCGGTCGAACTCCAGGTCGCGCACGAACTGGAGCAGGCCCTCGAACTCGTCCTCGGTCTCGCCCGGATAGCCAACGATGAACGTCGTGCGGATGGCGAGGTCGGGCATCTTGTCGCGCATCGCCCCCAGGGTGCGGTACACCCAGTCCAGGTTGGCCGGGCGGCGCATGCGCAGCAGGGTCTCGCGGTGGCCGTGCTGGAGGGGGATGTCCAGGTAGGGCAAAATCTGCGGGGAGGCGGCCATCAGGTCGATCAGGCGCGGCGTGACCGCCCCCGGATAGGCGTACATCAACCGGATCCAGGGCAAATCGGGCACGGCCCGCGTCATGGCCTCCAGAAGCTGGGCCAGGCCGTCCTTGAGGCCCAGATCGTGGCCGTAGTCGGTCAGGTCCTGGGCGATCAGGATCAGCTCCTGCACCCCGCCATCGCGCAGCCTGCGTGCCTCGTCCAGGATCGCGTCCATCGGGCGGCTGACCGCGGTGCCCTTGATCGCCGGAATAGCACAGAACGCGCACGGACGGCGGCAGCCGTCCGCGATCTTGAGGTAGGCGCTGGCCCCCTCCCGCGCGGCGCGGAGCGCGCCGTGCTCGTCCGAACCGACCGTCGCGGCTTCGGTGGGCAGATGGTAGATCGGCTCCGGGTGAGGCCGGGCGCGCAGGCGGCCAACCAGATCGACGATGTCCATCCAGCGCCGGGTGCCGATCACCCCGTCCAGGCCGGGCACGTCCTTGACCAGCCCCGCCCCGGCCCGTTGGGAAAGACAGCCCGCCGCGATCAAAAGCTGGCCCTTGCGTTTGTGGCTGGCCAGGTCCCGCAGGGCTTCGATCGACTCGCGCCGGGCGCTATCGATGAAACCGCACGTATTGACGATCAGCACGCCGGCCCGGTCAGGGTCGGCCTCGCCCCGGAACCCGGCCCCGTTGAGGAGCTGGGCCATGCTCTCCGAGTCGACCGTGTTTTTGGCACACCCCAGGCTGAGAAGAAAATAGGATTGGCTGCGATGAGTCATGCGTGATTGGGTCTCTTTGGATCCTCGCGGACAGGTCAGGATTTTTCCGGCACGGGCGTGCTGGTCTGGCGCGGCGGCAGAACCGGCGTGGGAGAAGGAGTCATCGTGGGAGATGGCGTGACCGTCAGGGTGGGCGATGGCGTCCAGGTCGCGGACGGCATAGGCGAGGGCTGCTCCGGCAGCGGCTCGCTCGTGGGCGGCAAGCCTCCCGGCAGTGTGGCGCTGACGGCCTCGCCACCTGCCTCAAGGCCGCCCGCCTGTTCCCCGGCCGGGGTCGCGGTCGGGACGCCCGGAATGGGCAGCGGCGTCGGGCCGGAGGCCCCGCCCACGGCGGCCCCATCCGGAACGGGAAGCGCGGTTGGGCCTTCGCCAGCCGGGAAGACCGCGCCCTCGGCCGGCTCCGGCGTCGCCGTCGGTTGGGGGATCGCGGTCGGAGTCAGCGCCAGGTCGGGCGTGAAGGTGCGCGTCACCGCCTCACCGCGCCCGCCCAGCGGGCCGAAGGCCAGGTTATTGAAGATCGCCTCCACCCCGGCCGCGTTGCTGGCTTCCAGGACGATCTCAGTCTGGGCCTGGTAAGGCAGCGTGGTGCCCGGCGTGACCATCCCCTCGAACAGCAAGGTGCCATCGGCCGTCACCCGCAGAAAGGTGCGCTGCACAATCGTCAGGTCGAGCACCACCCGGTCGGTGATCACCGGGCCGGCAGCCACCGCCTGCCCCGGCAGGGGCGTAACCGAAGGCATGAAGGTCAGGCTGGGGGTCAGAGTCGGCGCGGTCGGCAGCACCCCCTGCAAGCTAACGCCGCCGGACTCGGCCTGCTGGCTCAGGACCTGGTTCAGGACGACCACGCCCCCGCCGCACAACGCAGCGACCAGGAGCAGACTCAACCCGACCGTGAGCACCATCCGCAGCGGGCTGCGGCGCGGCGCGACGGCGGCAAATTCGCCGGTCGACCGCGCGGCGGGCACATCCGCGACCGAGACCGGCCCACGCGCGGCGGCTGGAGTCTGGTTCCACGGCCAACCATCCCTGGAGCGCGTGCCAATCGCGTCGAAGCGGGCCAGGATCGAGTCTTCGTCCAGATTCAGGAGGCGCGCATAGTTACGCAAAAAGCCGCGAGCCTGGACGGCTCCCGGCAAATCATCGTATGCGCCACTCTCGAAGGCCGCCAGGAACCTGGCCCGGATGCGGAGCGCCTGCTCCACATCCTCCAGGCTCATCTCGCGGGCTTCGCGCGCGTCGCGCAGTTGCTGCCCCAGATTCTCGGCTTCCTGCCTGTCAGCGCTCATGCGGACCTGCCGCCTGTCTGGTCTGGTCTCACCACGGAAGCGGAAACATGCCCGGATCAGATCAGGTCGTCGATCAATCCGCGCAGGTCGCCCTCGAACCCGGCCAGAAACTGGCCCCAGGCGGCGACCTCATCCCGATCCGGAGGCTCCTGCACCCCGGCGTTCATCTCGTCCATCGAGGCCCGTATCAGGCACTCCACGCCACACGAGGAACAGGCGGCGACCAGCGTCCAGGTATCGTCGTCCTGCGCGATGACGTGCACTTCGTGCGCCTCGTACGACTGGCCGCACTGGCTGCACGGCACGGCATCGATTAGCTGCTGAATCAACATCTCCTGATCGAAGTCAGGATCAGCCGGCTCCATGCGCGCTTAGGCTTCCGCCCCTTCGGGGGTTTCCAGCGACTGCGTATTGGCTTCGGCCTGCTCGATCAATTCCTTGATCTTGTCGCCAGCCAGCTCAGGCGCGACTTCCGGGATGGTGGTTTCTTCGACCACGTCGCCCTTCAGGTAGGCTTCCAGCTCTTCCTCGCGCATCACCAGCACGCGCAGCGCGGGGGTGAACTCGCTGCCCAGCCGCACCGGCACATCGTAATCGCCCAGCTCGCGGATGGCCTGCTGGCTGATCCGGCGGCGGTTGATGTCGATGCCGGTCTTGGCCAGAAGCGCCTCGGCGATTTCCTGGGTCGTGACCGAGCCGTACAACTTGCCCTGAGCGCCGGCGCGGCGGCCGAAGGCCAGCTCCACCCCGTCGATCTGGCGGGCCAGCTCATTGAGCTGATTCTCAAGCTGAGCGCGGCGCGCCTTGGACGACTCGCGCAGCTTGGTGCTCTGCTTCATGGCGCCGGGGGTCGCCTGGACGGCCAGGCCGCGCGGGATCAGGTAATTGCGTGCAAAACCGTCACTGACGGATACGACCTCGCCCGCAACCCCGTGCTTGTAGACATCAGACGTGAGAATGACTTTCATCTCCGCGAATTCCTTCGATAAGATGCAATGGACGAACCGGTATCATACCTTAATCAGGGGGTTGCGGCAAGAGTTTATTTGGCGCGCACCCGGCCAATGCCGCGGCGCGCCGGTTCTTACGAGATACCTATGGCGAACCTCGCAAATGCCGCTATAGTAGCACATTCGCCCTGTCGAAACGGGGGGCTTTCGTTTACACTTGTCCCCTGCTCTGCCCGGAAAGCAGGCTCGTTCGGACCCTTTTTTCGAGGATCGTGGATGAAGATTGGTCTTGATTTCGGGACGACAAACTCCAGCGCCGCCCTGTATCGAAACGACACGCTGACGATCGCCCGCTCCCCCGCGGCGGACCCGTCCGGCGTCCTTCCATCGCTGATCTACATCACCCGCAAGCACGAAGCGATCCTGGGCCGCGCCGCCGCCGAGCGCTACCTGCAGGACGATACCGGCCGCCCCGCCGAATGGGAAATCCGCACGGCGGGCATCCTGGAATTCTGGAGTGGTATGCCGGACGGCGAATCGGAGTTCATCGCCCAGGAGATTCTGGTCGACGAGGACATCGGCGCGCAGGGGCGGCTGCTCCAGTCGATCAAGACCGCCCTGCGCACCCCGTCCTACACCGGCACGCGCATCTTCAAGCGCTTCTATACCCTGGAAGAGCTGATCACCCTGGTGCTGGTGGAGCTGCGCCGCGCGGCCGAGCAGACCCTGGGAGAACCGGTGCGCGAGGTGCTGCTGGGCCGGCCGGTCTACTTCTCGGACCGGCCCGGCGCGGACAACCACGGTGAGACCGTCCTGCGCGCCGCGGCCGACCTGGCCGGGTTCGAGCGGGTCGATTTCCTGCCGGAGCCGATCGCCGCCGCCTACTCCTACCACGTCCGGCTGGATCGCCGCCAGACGACCCTGGTCTTCGATTTTGGGGGCGGCACGCTCGACCTGTCCGTGATCCGGATCGGCGGCCGCGCCCGGCCGGACGTCCTGGCGACGCACGGCCTGTCGCTCGGCGGTGATAACTTCGACCGCCGGATCATGGAGAAATACCTCTGGAAGCGCTTCGGCTACGGCAAGCCGCATGAAGGCGACCGCCGCCTGTCCTACGAGATTTACGATTATCTGCTGGACTGGGCGCGCCACCCGGTGCTGACCCGACTGGACTACTTCCGCGACATCAAGCGCGCGGCCACGGTCAACAAGGCCGGGCCGGAGTTCACGGCGCTCTACAACCTGATCGAAAACAAGTACGGCTTCAAGCTGTTCGAGGCGATCGAAGAAGCCAAGATCGCCCTCTCCGCCCAGGAGGACGTGACCCTGGCCTTTCACGAGCCGGGCATCGCGATCGACCAGCCGATCAGCCGCGCCTCGTTTTCGCGCGGAATCCAGGATTACTGCGACCAGATCGAGCGCGCCGTTGAGCAGGTCATCGCCGCGGCCGGGATCGGGGTCGACCAGATCGACCTGGTGCTGTGCACCGGGGGATCGTCAGCCGTGCCCGCCGTGTTGGAGCGTCTGCAAGCGCTCTTCGGCGCGGAGCGGATCATCCAGCACGAGCGCTTCCTGAGCGTCTCGTCCGGCCTGGCGATCGCCGCCTCGATGAACGGGAATGGAAGTTCCTGGTAAGTAGTTCGTGGTTGGTGGTCAAGGTATGTCCCGGTAGGGACAGGTCACCGACCTGTCCGCCGCGTGTCAATCGCTTCGCCCACTCCCGGACGAGGCGGTGCCTCGCCCCTACATCTCCGTCGTTCAGACGCTTTGCCGCTTGCCGCTTCGACGCTCTTTCCTGTCACTTGCCTCTTGCCCCCTGCCTCTGCTAACATGCCCGCATGAATCCACGCCCGCGCCTTCCCCTGCACGCCTGGCTGGCGATCCTGCTTGTCCTGGCGACCTTCGCCCTGGTCGCCGAGGCCAGCCGCCGCCCTTTCGAGCGCCTGCCCCACCTCGAAGACGAGGTCGCCTACCTGTACCAGGCCAAAATCATCGCCGGGGGCCACCTGGTCATCGACTCGCCCGCACCCTCGCGCGCCTTCTGGCAGCCGTTCGTGGTGGACTACGACGGCCGCCGCTTCGGCAAGTATCCGCCCGGCTGGCCGCTGCTGCTGGCGATCGGAGTGCTGGCCGGCCAGCCCTGGCTGGTCAACGCCGCCCTGGCCGCCCTGGCCGTGGCCCTGACCTACCGCCTGGGCCGCGAGCTTTACGACCCGGCCACCGGCCTGGTCGCCGCCCTGCTGACTGCCGCCTCGCCCACCTTCCTGCTGCTCTCCGGCTCGTTGATGAGCCACACCGCCGCCCTGACCTGCGCCAGCCTGCTGGCCTATGCGCTGTGGCGGCTGGGGCGCGACCGGCGGCGGCGCTGGGCCATCCTCGGCGGCGCGGCGCTGGGCCTGATGGCCGCGATCCGGCCCCTGACGGCAGTGGGGGTCTTCCTGCCGTTCGCTCTCGGCGCGGGCCTCCTGATCGGGCGCATCGTCTGGCGATCGGCGCGCCAGCCCGCGTTCTGGGGCTACTTCCGCTATGTCCTGCGCGCCGGGCCGCGCGTCTGGCGCTTCATGTGGCGCGGCCTGCGCCCGACCTTCACCCTGCTGGCCGTCTTCGGACTGGCGGCGCTGGCCTTCACCCTGCTGATCCCGATCTTCAACACCGCCGCCACCGGCGACCCGACTGCCAACCTGTACACTCTGGTATGGCCCTACGACCGGGTCGGCTTCGGGCCGGAGTTCGGCCGCAGCGGGCACAGCCTGGCGGACGGCCTGCTCAACATGCGCCTCGACCTGATCGAATGGAGCGGCGACCTGTTCGGCTGGAGCATGCCGGAGGGCCTGCACGCCTGGCTGTGGGAGAGCGTCCACTGGCAGATTGGCACAGGACTGAGCTGGATTCTGCTGCCGGTGGGGCTGATCGCCGGGCGCAAGCGGGGCTGGACGTGGCTGCTGGCGGGTATCTTCGCCGGGTTGGTCGGCGTCCACCTGCTGTACTGGATCGGCGCGCAGTCGTACAGCGCCCGCTACTACAGCGAGGCGATCCCGGCCCTGGCGCTGATCAGCGCGGCGGGGATCACGGCCCTGGCCCGCCGGTTGAAACCGCGCCCACTCCGCGCCGCCGGGTATGCCGCCCTGCTGCTGGCCGTCGCCCTCAGCCTGACCACGTATACCCCCGCCCTGCTGGGCCGGTTGTGGCGCTTCAACAACGTCGGCCAGGACAAGATCGCCGCCCTGGACGCCCTGCGCGACGGCCGCCCGGTGCTGCTCCTGGTCACGGGGGCGGATCAGCGGAGCTGGCGCGACTGGGGCACCTACATGGCCCTGACCAGCCCCTACCTGGACAGCGACGTGGTCGCCGCCCGCGAGCGCGGCCGCGAGGGCGAGCTTGAATCGCTGCTGGCCCGTTTCGCCGGCCGCCAGATTCTCATCCTCACCCCGGCCGGGACGCTGCTCCCCTACGACGGGTGAGCCACGCCAGATTGGTCTTCCAGATAAGGACCAACGACAGCCTTTAGCTGTTCGGCATACTGGTAAATATCGTCTACCGATTTTATAGGGATGCGAGTTTCGTTCTTGCTGCTATCGAACATTCCAAGATATTTCTGGGATCGATTGAAGTGAAGACGGCAGATGGGCCTACGACTGTTGTCATCCAGCAGAATACCGCAGTAGCTCTTCGTGTCGCGCATCTTGACCCGCTTCGGATCGACAACCTCACGCAGAATGGATTTGACCACAAAATAGCCGTCAATCTCATCTTGAGAGGTCACGATCTTGCGGTCGTCTCTATCTTCCTCTTCACTCGCGGCCTGAGGATCCGCCTCTGGCGAAATGGCAGCAGGCTCCACGCTGGCAAGAGCCGATTTGAGCCGTTCATTGATCTGATCGTTGACGAATTGCTTCAATGCCTGCCTGACTATGTTGGCGAATTGCTCTCGAACCGTCTGAACCATGCGACCCGGATAGACCTGGGCAGCAAAATACCGGACAAAGGCATCATCAGGTTCGGTCATTTGAACGCTGATCAGGCGCTTTATCTCTCTCGTATACTTCAGCTCACTGGCCGTCGATACGATGTTGTCGATATCAAATGAGGTCTTGGTGAATTTCTTCAGTTCAGCCACAACCGACTCGGATATATCGCGAAGATCGAATACCAGGAAAGGCTTCTGATCCATCTTGTTAGGCGCGTCGACATCGGAGAAGAAATTATAGACCACGCCATTGGTCAATACACCGAACCGGGCCTCCGTGACGGAGAAATAGCGATAAAGCTGCGATGCATGCGCAACGGCCAGGTCCGTGCCATAGCTCTTGCACTCGATCAGAATGATCGGCTTTCCATCCTTCATCACGGCGTAATCGACTTTCTCCCCCTTCTTGGTGCCGACATCCGCCGTGAATTCAGGGACTACTTCCGTGGGATTGAAGACGTTATAGCCTAAGGCATTCATGAAAGGCATGACGAGGGCGTTCTTGGTAGCCTCTTCGTTACCAGATATGGCATCCGTCAACTTCGGAAGTTGGGCGGCCAGTTCATGGAGCCGATCGATAAAATCCATCTTCCCACCTCCGTCATGGAGTGAACCCTTATGTTATTCATACATCATATCATGAATCTACTAATTATTAAAAGTTAGAAATACTTACCACTATTCCTATGAACTGAAACCAAAAGCCTCAAAAAACGTACTGGACAATATGGAACCCATCACAACCAGTTCAGTAGAGGAAAACATTGTCGGAATCCCATAACACACGTCCCATGAGCCGTCTGATGTTCGACGGCATGGCGTTGACCTTCCGCATTCGTGACTGGCTCAACCCGCCCGCCAGAGTCCTCGCCCCGGCCCGCCGCCCGGAGGGTCGAATCCGGCCTGTTCGAAATCGCCGAGGATAAGGGATCGAAGCTCCTGGCCCGTCCCGTCCGGGCCTGAGTCACCCGCCGCGCGCCAGAACTCCGGCGCGGGTTGGTGCGTATAAATCAACGTGATGCTGTATTGGAATAGGATCGTTCCGAGGAGATCGGGCTATGCGGATCATCGTTCACACGGGCAAGGGCGGAGTCGGCAAGACCAGCATCTCCGCCGCCACCGCCCTGCGCTGCGCGGAGCTGGGCCAGCGCACCATCGTCATCAGCACGGACACGGCTCACAGCCTGGCCGATGCGCTGGACATGAAGATCGGCCCGGAGCCGGTGCAACTGCACGACAACCTGTGGGCGCAGGAAGTCGACGCCCGCTATTCGATCGAGAAATACTGGGGCCGCTTCCAGCAGTACATGGTCACCCTCTTCACCCAGCGCGGCATCGACGAGATCGTGGCCGAGGAGGTCACACTCCTGCCCGGCCTGGAAGAGGGCGCGCACCTGCTGTGGATCAACAAGTTCTACGAGGAAAAGGAATTCGATACCCTGATCGTCGACGCCGCGCCGACCGCCGAGACGCTGCGCCTGCTCAGCCTGCCGGACGCCACCCGCTGGTGGCTGGAGAAGATCATCTCGCTGACCAGCGGCCGGGCCGGGATGCTGCTCCGCCCGCTGAGCAAGCTGGCGATGGGCACCGACCTGCCCGACAACGAGGCGATGGCGGCCGTCAAGAACCTGTTCGACACCCTCGACCGCGTGCGCGAGCTGATGGGCGATCCCAGCATGAGCAGCATCCGGCTGGTGGTCAACGCCGAGAAGATGGTCATCAAGGAGACCCAGCGCACCTTCACGTATCTGAACCTGTACGGCTACCCGGTCGACGCCGTGCTGTGCAACCGCGTCATCCCCGCCACGGTCACCGACCCGTACTTCGCCGCCTGGAAGCGCCAGCAGGAAGACAACCTGGGCCTGATCGGCGAGACCTTCGGCAGCCTGCCCTTGCTGACCGCCCCCCTCTTCGACAGCGAGATGGGCGGCCTGGACGGGCTGCGCCGCATGGGCGACGCGCTCTACGGGCAGACCAACCCGGCCGATGTCCTGTTCGAGGGCCAGACTCATACCATCAGCCCGGACGGCGCCGGCGGCTACTTCCTGCGCGTGCCGCTGCCCTTCGCCGACAAGAAGGACCTCGACCTGTACCGTTCCGCCGACGAGCTGACCCTGCGGGTCGGCCCCTACCGGCGCAACGTCGTGCTGCCCCATACCATCCACAGCCTGGAAATCGGAGAGGCCCAGTTTGAGGAGTCGGTGCTCCGGATTCACTTCATCGCCGGAAAGAAGCGTTGATGACCCACCCCATCCCCGCCACGCCGCCACGCCGCCTCAACCGGCGGCGCTACCTGCGGATCGTGTTCTTCTTCGGCCGGATCGC
>JARKOQ010000040.1 GCA_029976005.1 Aggregatilineales bacterium
GGCAGTCCACGTGCGCGTAGTGGCGCTTGTCCGTCTCGTACTCCACGTGCGAGATCGCGATCGTGATGCCGCGCGCCCGCTCTTCCGGCGCGTTGTCGATCGTGTCGAACGCGCGGAAGTCCGCCTGACCGCGCATCGCCAACACCTTGGTGATCGCCGCCGTCAGCGTCGTCTTACCGTGGTCCACGTGCCCGATCGTCCCGATGTTCACATGGGGCTTCGAGCGCTCAAATTTGGCCATACTGACTGCTCTCCTGATTGCGTCTTCTGTCCAAATGACACGGACGTATGGATCAGAGTAAAACAGACAAAGAGCCCACAATGGGACTTGAACCCATGACCTCGCCCTTACCAAGGGCGTGCTCTACCAACTGAGCTATGTGGGCAGTTCAACGAGACTGAGTGGGCCGGGTAGGACTCGAACCTACGAAGGCGTCTGCCAGCGGATTTACAGTCCGCCCCCTTTGCCGCTCGGGACACCGACCCTCGTGTATTTGTAAGGTGGGGTTCTGAAGCCGACGATGGGACTTGAACCCATAACCTAGCGCTTACAAGGCGCTTGCTCTGCCAATTGAGCTACGTCGGCCCATTGACGCGCATTATACCATGCGGCACCACGCGTTTCTAGGGTTGCTCACTCGACAGGCAGGCCGAATTCTAGCGAAAGACCGGGCCTTTGTCAACGGTGGACCGCTCCGGTGAATGTGGCCCGCGCGTGTTATGATAGAAACCGGATCGAACGAGATGGGTGAGGAGACCCCTGCATGGGAGTGTTACGCCGGATTACCGGGCGGACGCCCGCGGAACGCTACCTTGAGCGCGGCCTGTGGAACCTTGACCGGAAGAAGTACGACGATGCCCTGGCCGATCTTTCGGAGGCGATTCACCACGAGCCGTACAATGCCGAGCTGTATACCACGCGCGGCTTCATCTACCTCGAATCGAACCGCGACGAGTACGTGGACTATGCCCGCGAGGACTTCGATTACGCGCTGTACATCGATCCGGCCCAGTGGGTCGCCAACTACTGCCTGGGGATGCTGGCCTACGCGGCCGAGGAATACAACGAGGCCTTGCGGCTCTTTACTCTGGCGCGCGATCATGCCCACCTGCATCCGGAGCCGTACTACTACCGCGCCCTGTGCTACTTCCAACTGGGCGATCCGGAGCGGGCGCGCCAGGAGATGAACATGGCGATTCAAATCCTGGAGGAACAGGGCGACAGCCGGCGCAACTCGGCCAAGCGCTGGCGGACGCATTTCAACAAGGCGATCACCGCCAGGGCGCGCAAGCACAAGCAGCTTGGCATCGGCCCGCTGCCCGGTTCGACCCTGCCGGAGCGGCCCAGTCTGGTCGACCGGAGCGACCGGGAATGAGCGCCCCAGCCAATCGAACGCTGGCGGAAGTCCAATCCTGGGGTTTGCTGGCGGAGGCGGCGCGTGTTACAACAGCGGCGACGTGAGAGGCTTCACATGGATAGGAGGGAGCTGGTGGCCGGCATTCCAGGCGCTCAGGCGCGCCAGAACGGGCAGAACGCGGCGCAAACCTATTCCGAGACGATCGTATCGCGCTCACCGGCCGGCGGCGACGTCCTCGGCCAGGTCCGGATCGCGACATCGCAGCAGATCGGCCAGGCGATGGAAGAGGCCCGTCTGGGGCAGGCCGCCTGGGCCAGATTGTCGATCGCGCAGCGCCTGCTGTTTGTCCGGACACTGCGGGACGCTCTGTATCGCCAGCGCGAGCGGATCACCCGTGTGTTGATCGCCGAGCAGGGCAAGGTCTACGAGGAAGCCCAGGTCGAATTCCTGGCGACGATCGAGCAGGTCGATTTCTACCTGCGCCGCGCGGCCGCCATTCTCGCTCCGGAGCAGGTCAGTGAGCGGCTGCTGCCGCACCGGAAATTGTGGGTGGCCCACCGGCCGTATGGCGTCGTGCTGGTGATTGCTCCCTGGAACTATCCCCTTTACCTCTCGACGATTCCGGTGGTCACGGCCCTCCTGGCGGGCAACAGCGTCCTCTACAAGCCGTCCGAATATGCCACCCAGATCGGTGAACTCCTGGCGATGGCGATCGCCGAGGCGGGCTTTCCGCCGGAAATCTTCCATATCCTGCACGGCTATGGCCCGACCGGCGCGGCCCTGGTCGAGGCCGGACCGGATCGGATTTTCTTCACGGGCAGCGTGCCTACCGGCAAGCGGATCGCCCACGCGGCGGCCGAGAAGCTCATCCCGGTGACGCTGGAACTGGGCGGCAAGGATGCGGCGATCGTGCTTGCCGACGCGGACATCACCCGCGCGGCGACCGGGGTGGTGTGGAGCGCGATGTTCAATGCGGGCCAGACGTGTGGATCGGTCGAGCGGGTGCTGGTCGACCGGCGGATTGCCGATCGCTTTGTGGCCGCCATGCAGAAGGTGATTGAGCGCCAGGTATTGAATGGGGATGGTTCCCCACGGCGCGAGCTGGCCGCCGTCACCACGCCGGCCCAGATCGAGATCATCGACTCCCAGGTGAAGGACGCGCTGGCCCAGGGCGCGCGGGCGGTCACCGGCGGTCACCGGCTCGATCGGGCTGGTGGGCGCTACTATGCCCCAACGATCCTGGTCGACGTCACGCCAGGGATGCGCGTTTTCCAGGAGGAGACGTTCGGCCCGGTTGTCGCTGTGCTGCCGTTCGATACCCTGGACGAGGCGGTCACGCTCAACAACGCCACCGAGTTCGGGCTGATCGCCAGCATCTGGACGCGCGACGAGCGCGCCGCCCTGCGCCTGACGCCGCGCCTGAAGGTGGGCAACGTGGCGATTAACGCCCACCTGGAAGCTACCGGGCTGACCTCCACCCCCTGGGGCGGCATTAAGGCCAGCGGGTATGGCCGTTCGCACGGGCCGGACGGGCTGCTGGAGATGACCTACAGCCAGACCATCAACGCCGATCGTTTCGGCTTCCTGCACGAGCCATTCTGGTATCCCTACACCCCGGTCAAGCGCTCTTTCTTCAGCCGGCTGATCCACCTGCTGTACGGCCCGACCTGGCGCGACCGGCTCAAGGCCCTGTTCTAGCCCCAAAGCGGAGTCTTTTGCTGCAATTTCACATGGATTTCTCACATACCGGCCCGCGCCGGTATGTTATCTTTGGGTAGGCAGAGGGTGGCGTAGAGGCAGGCGGGCGCGATGTGGAAATGGGTTCTTTCGGGCGCGGTAGCGCTGGGGCTAATTCTGATCGGCTGGAGCCTGATCGACGGCCGGCAAGGCGCGGTCAGTGCCAGTGTCGATCTGTTGGGCGGGCCGCGCGACATCGGCGGCTATGCCCGCGCGGTCGGGCCGTATGACTGGCAGTTCCCGGCGGATTTCGGCCCGCATCCGGCCTACCAGACCGAGTGGTGGTACTACACCGGCAACCTGGCCGGTGCGGACGGGCAGCGCTTCGGTTTCCAGTTCACGGTCTTCCGGCGGGCGATCGCGCCGCAAGCGGTTGAGTCGGATTCGGACTGGCGCACCAACCAGGTTTACATGGCTCACTTCACCGTGACGGATGTGGCCGGGGCGCGCTTCTACCAACACCAGCGTTTCAGCCGGGGTGGGGCGGGTCTGGCCGGGGCGACGACCGCTCCCGTATACCGGGTCTGGCTCGAGGACTGGCAGGTGATCGCCCCCGACGCGGAGGCGCGCTCGACCCGTATCACGGCCCGCGAGGGGGACGTAGCGGTCGACCTGACCCTGGAACAGGTCAAGCCGCCCGCCTTGCAGGGCGAGGGTGGACTCAGCCCCAAGAGCGACGAGCCGGGCAATGCCAGCTACTACTACTCGCTGTCGCGCCTGCTCACCACGGGGACGATTGCGATCGCGGGCCGGGAATACGCGGTCAGCGGCACGACCTGGCAGGATCACGAGTTCAGCACCAGCGCCCTGGGCGGCGACGCGCTGGGCTGGGACTGGTTCGGCCTGCACTTCGACGACGATCGGGAATTGATGCTCGGCCGCATCCGTCTGAACGAGGGCGGCTTCGAGCCGGTCTTCGGCGGGCTGCTCGTGTTACCCGATGGCTCCACGCGCAGGATCGCGGCCCAGGACTTCACGCTCGACGTGACCGCCACCTGGACCAGCCCGCACACCGGGGCGACCTATCCCGCCGGCTGGCGCGTCCGGCTCGACCTGGGGGAGGCCGAACCGCTGACCTTCAGCCTGACCCCACTGCTGGACGACCAGGAACTGCACGAGGGCATCGCCTACTGGGAAGGCGCAGTGCGGATTGAAGGCGACGTGACCGGGTACGGGTATGCCGAGCTGACCGGCTACGCGGGCACGATGAACGGCCGGTTCTAGGCGGTCGGGGATTCAGGAGTACTGGTATGAAGGACGACATGCAAGGCAAAGTGGTGATGGTCACGGGCGCGACCAGCGGGATCGGACGGGTCACGGCCCTGGAGCTGGCCCGGCTGGGGGCGACGGTCGTGCTGGTCGGGCGCAGTCAGGCCAGGGCGGAGACGACCGCCCAGGAAATCCGGCGGGCGACGGGCAACCCTGTCGATGTTCTGCTGGCGGACCTGTCCAGCCTGACCCAGGTGTGCCGGCTGGCCGACGACTTCAAGCGCCGCTACGACCGGCTGGACGTGCTGGTCAACAACGCCGGGGCGTACTTCACCACCCGGCAGGAGTCGGCGGAGGGCTACGAGATGACACTCGCCCTTAATCACCTCAGCCCTTTTCTGCTGACCCACCGGCTGCTGGACGTGCTCCAGGCCAGCGCCCCGGCCCGGATCGTGGCCGTGTCCTCCGACGCGCACCGCCAGGTGCGGATCGACTTCGGCGATTTGCAGGGCCGGAAGGGGTATCGCGGTTTCCGGGCCTACAGCCGTTCCAAGCTGATGAACGTGCTGTTCACCTACGAGCTGGCCCGCCGTCTGACGGGGACGGGAGTGACCGCCAATGCCCTCCATCCGGGTTTCGTCGCCAGCAACTTTGGCCGGAACAACGGCGACCTGGCGGGGGTCGGGATGGCCGTGATCAGCCGTCTGTTCGCGATCAGCCCGGAGAAGGGCGCGCGGACTGCGATCTATCTGGCCTCGTCGCCGGAGGTCGAGGGCGTCAGCGGCCGGTACTTCGTCAAGAACCGGGCCGTGCGTTCCTCGGCGGCCTCGTATGACCAGGCCGCCGCCCGCACCCTTTGGGAAGCCAGCGAGGCGCTGGTCGGGCTGCGCGAACCGGTGTTGGTGGGCGATTAGTGCGTTCGATGGCCTTTCAATTCAACACAGATGGCACGGATCAGACAGATTTTCACGGAACCGTGCAATCCGCCCTCTCTGTTGAATCCGTGCAGGGTCAATCGGGTCCGACCGGGCGAAACGCCATTGGAACCTCCTCGATTGAGCAGCCGCCGCGCGGCGTAGGTTGGGCGTAGGTCAGACGATCCCGGCGCGTCCATTCCCGCCCGGCGGGGCATGGTATGGTGGTAGTCAGTTCAGACTAATCACCCAACCAAGGAGCTTCATCCATGACCCCCAAAATCGTGCGGCTGGCTATTCTGGTCTCTTTCCTGACGGGCCTGATTGTTTCCGCTCGTCCGGCGGCGGCGGCGGGATCGTGCGCGGCCCTGTCGGCGCAGACTCCCTCCAGCCCGGAGTGCGATGCCGAGATCGCGGCCTTCCCTGAGCCTTCGGTGATCCAGTTGGCCGCGGACAGCCGGGCGCTGGGCCGCTACACCTTTATGCGCCTCTTCCACGGCGAGGACGGCAGCCAGCCGGTCACACTTTACGATAACGCGGGAGGCAATCCCATCAGGACGGTCGATCCCGGTTTCAACTTCGTGACCGTGACCCGGCAGGTGGGTGACTGGTACGAGGTCAACAGCGGGGAGTGGGTGCGGGCTGCCGACCTGCGGGCGCAAACCGCCAGCACCTTCGCCGGGGTGGCGATCGTCGAGCAGCCCCAGTATCCGCTGGCCTGGATCGCGATCAACACCTACACCGCCGAGTATCCCGGTGGGGAGCAGATCATCGATCTGGCCCGGCTGCACTTCCGCTACGACCTGGTGAACGTGTACGCCACGGTCGAAGTCGACGGCCACAACTGGTACCTGATCGCCCCCGGCGAGTGGGTCTACCACACCTGGGTGGCGATGGCTAAGCCGGTCGCGCGGCCGGAGGGCGTGAGCGGGCGCTGGGTCGCGGTGGACCTGTACGAGCAAACGCTGGTCGCCTACGAAAACGACACGATGGTCTTCGCCACCCTGATCAGCAGCGGGCTGGCGGGCTGGGATACCAACGAAGGGCTGTTCAACATCTGGGCCAGGTTCGAGAGCGACCACATGAGCGGCTCGGAGGGCGCCTCGGACTTCTACTCCCTGGAGAACGTGCCGTACACCATGTACTTCGACGGCGAGATCAGCCTGCACGGCACCTACTGGCACGACGGCTTCGGCTACCGCCACAGTCACGGCTGCGTCAACCTGAGCGTGACCGATGCCCACTGGCTGTTCAACTGGACCAGCCCGGCCGAGTCGCGCGAGGCGGCGGTCTACGTGTACTCCTCCGGGGTGTACAGCTAGATGGAGTGACATCCGGCAGCGCCGGGCATGACATTCATCCATAGAGGCGGCCGGCGGGTCGCCTCTATAATATTCGCAGACTGGTTTGTATTGCAAACTGGTTTGTGAAAGGGATTGCTATGTCTTCCGATATCGATCAGGTCATCCGGCGCACCCGGCGCTACTGGTACGAGGATGGCTTCGCGGAACTGGCCTCCGGCGCAATCATGATCCTGGCGGGGATCGGCATTGCCGCGCTCTACCAGCTCATTCTGGCCTCGGAGCCGCTGCCCTGGGACTCGCCCTGGCGCTGGGTGATCGCGCTTGCGGTGGTCGTGGCGGCGGAGGCCCTGGCCGTGGTCGGCCTGCGCCGCCTGCGGGGTGGAGTCGAGGCTGCCAAACAGCGCGTCACCTACCCGCGCACCGGCTACGTGGCCTACAGCCCGCCGCCGCAGCCCAAACCGGCCAGCCTGCCCCGCAGGGTCGCCGGGTTTGTCCTGATTATGGGCGTGAGCATGGTGGCCGGCAGTGTCGTGGCCCGCGTCGCTTCGTCCGGCCTGCTCCCGATCTGGCTGCTCTCGATGCCCATGTCGATGGGCCTGCTGGCCGGTTTTGCCCTGGTCATCCTCGGCCGCCGGATGGCGCTGCCGCGTTTCTACGGGCTGGCGGTGCTATCGGTTCTGGCGGCGATGCTGGCCGCGCTGGGTGACCTGGCGTTCGTTGGCGCGATGCTCTACTTGGTGCTGATGGGCCTGGTGTTGCTGGCCTCCGGCGCGATCGTGCTGGGGCGCTACCTGCGCGTCCACACGCCGCCGGAGGATGATGAGGGGGGCGGCGATGGCGGATGACTACCGGGGGATGCTCGACGCCGACCGCCTGATCCACGAACCGGCCCGGCTGGTGATCACCACGATTCTGTACACGGTCGAGAGCGCGGACTTTCTGTACCTGCTGCGCGAGACCGGCCTGACCAAGGGCAACCTGTCCTCCCACCTGTCCAAGCTGGAGGAGGCCGGGTACGTGGTCATCGAGAAGCGCTTCGAGGGCAAGACTCCGCGCACGCTCTGCCGCCTGACGGAAGCCGGCCGGGCGGCCTTCGAGGACTATCGCCAGCGCCTCAAACGCGCGGCGGAAAGCCTTTCCGGGCTGGGATAGAGGCTCTACCGGGAGACGAATGGAATGGACAACGCGATTCGTATGGAAGGCCTGGCGCGTCACTTTGGCACGGTGCGCGCGGTGGATGATCTGAGTCTGGACGTGCCGGCCGGGATCGTCTTCGGGTTCCTGGGGCCGAACGGTTCCGGCAAGACGACCACGATCCGGCTGCTGCTGGGTCTGCTGGAACCGACTGCCGGGCGGGCCGAGGTGCTGGGCTTCGACACGCGTACCCAGGCGGACGCGATCCGCGAACGCTGCGGGGCGCTGCTGGAGCATCCCGGCCTTTACGAGCGGATGAGCGCCCAGGCCAACCTGGACTACTACGGGCGGATCAACCGGATGCCGGCCGCGGAACGCGCCGCGCGAATCGAGGCTCTGCTGACCCGGCTGGACCTCTGGGAGCGGCGCAAGGAGATTCTGACTGGTTGGAGCCGGGGTATGAAACAGAAGCTGGCGATTGCCCGCGCTCTGCTGCACCGCCCCCCGCTGGTCTTCCTGGACGAGCCGACGGCCGGGCTGGATGCCGTCGCAGCGGCGGCCTTGCGCGACGACCTGGCCGGGCTGGCCGCCCATGAGGGCGTCACGATCTTCCTGACGACTCATAACCTGACCGAAGCGGAGAAGCTCTGCGCGCGGGTGGCCGTGATCCGCGAAGGCCGGCTGCTGGCCGTGGGCAGCCCGGACGAGCTGCGGGCGCGGGCGGGCGGGTCGCGCCTGATCATCACGGGGCGTGGGTTCAGCGCCGAGGTCTGTGAAGGACTGCGCCGGCTGGATCAGGTCCGCGCGGTGGAGTGCGTCAACGGCCACCTGGCCGTGACCCTGGCCGATGGAGCCGAGGCCGCGCCGCTGGTCGGGCTGCTGGTGCAGGCCGGCGCTCAGGTGGAGGAAGTCCGGCGCGATTCGTCGAGCCTGGAGGACGTGTTCCTGAATCTGGTGGAGGCGGCGTGAGATGCGACACGATATCGTGACGGTGGCGCGCAAGGAATTGTGGGAGGCCCTCAACGGCGGCGGTGGACGGGGTAAGTGGAACCTCCTGTTTTCGCTGCTGGTCTTCGGCGGGTTTATGCCGGTTCAGATGGGCCGCACCTGGATCGAATCGCCGGTCATGGCCCTGTTCTGGCTGTGGGCCCCGCTGTTTCTGGTCATTCAGGTGGCGACCGACTCATTCGCCGGGGAGCGCGAGCGGCACACCCTGGAGACGCTGCTCGCCAGCCGCCTGTCCGACCGGGCGATCCTGTTCGGCAAGCTGGGTGCGGCGATCGTCTACGGCTGCGTTTTTACCGCGCTGTACATGATCATCTCCGTGATTGCCGTCAATGTGTTCTATTGGGATGGCCAGGTGCTGGTGTATTCACCGGCAGTGAGCGCGGGGCTGGCCCTGGTGACGCTGGGTGGCGTAAGCCTGATCGCCGGGCTGAGCGCGCTGGTCTCCCTGCGGGCGGCGACGGTCAAGCGGGCCATGCAGGGCCTGATGATCGCGCTCGCGGTCCCGGTCATGGCCTTCAGCCTCCTGACGTTCCTCATTCCGGGGGAGTCGCGCGATCAGTTCTTTTTGGCGCTGTTCTCGGCGGACGTGACCGGGCTGATGTTCGTGGCGGGGGCAGTTTTGCTGGGTCTGGTGGTGGTTGTGGTGCTGGCCGCGCTGGCCCGCTTCCGCCGGGCGCGGATGATCCTGGACTGAGCGCGGCCAGGAAAAGAAACAGGCCGGGGTCTCCCAGCCTGTTTCTTTTCCCGAAAAAATGACGGACGGTCTATGAAAGGAAACTGCGCAGGCGGCGCGAGCGGCGTGGATGGCGCAGGCGGCGCAGGGCCTTGCCTTCGATCTGGCGGATGCGCTCGCGGGTGAGGCCGAACTTCTGCCCGA
The DNA here is from genome assembly GCA_029976005.1 of Aggregatilineales bacterium. Taxonomy (GTDB): domain Bacteria; phylum Chloroflexota; class Anaerolineae; order Aggregatilineales; family Ch27; genus JARKOQ01. The sequence goes on from JARKOQ010000040.1 coordinate 9,542, forward strand.
CCTCTTCCAGGGTGTAGCATTCCCCGTTTTGCAGCCCGAAGCGCAGGCGCAGGATGCGCGCCTCGCGCGGGGTGAGGGTGCTCAACACCGCTTCCACTTCTTCGCGCAGCAGGTTGTTGCTGACGCTCTGGGTGGGGGTGGGGGTGGTATCGTCCTCGATGAAGCTGCCCAGTTCCGAATCCTCTTCCTCGCCGACCGGACGCTCCAGGCTCAGCGGCCGCCAGGAGACCTTGAGCATCCATTGCACCTTGCGCGGCTCCAGGTCCATCTCGACCGCGATTTCCTCCGGGGTGGGCTTGCGGCCGTGCTCCTGTTCGAGCTGGCGGGCGGTCTTGTACAGGCGGCGGATGCGATCGCTCATGTGGACCGGCACGCGGATAGTGCGGCCCTGGTCGGCGATGGCGCGGGTGATGGTCTGGCGGATCCACCAGGTGGCATACGTGCTGAAGCGGAAGCCGCGCGTGTAATCGAACTTCTCGACGGCTTTCATCAGACCCAGGTTGCCTTCCTGGATCAGGTCCAGGAAGGGCACGCCGCTGCCCATGTATTTCTTGGCGATGGAGACGACCAGACGGGTATTGGCTTTGATCAGGTGTTCGCGGGCGGCGATGCCGTCTTCCGCGATGAATTCCAGCTCGCGGCGGCGCTCCGAGTCTTGGCCGTTGAGACGGACTAACTCCTGGCGAGCGTCGCTGCCGGATTCGAGGCGAATGGCCAGGTCGGTTTCTTCTTCGGTGGTCAGTAGGGGAACGCGAGACATCTCCTTGAGGTACAGCCCAACCGTGTCGTCGGAGGAGATGCCCGACAGATCGAAGTCTTCGTCGTCGTAATCCTCGTCGAAGTCTTCGTCTTCGGCTTCTTCCTTGTCATCGTAAATCTCGATCCCCGCGCTGTGCAGGGTCAGATAAATCTCATCCAGATGATCGATCGCGTCTTCAGTGTCGGTAATGGCCTCGAAAACATCCTCACTGGTCAAATAACCTTGCCGGTCGGCTTTTTCCAGTAGTTCCGCAACGACATCCGGATCCCGGTCATCCACATCGTACTGTTTCAAGGCAGCCTCTCCCCCTGAATGACATAAGGCTCTACTTGTCTGGTTTGAGCAGTTTCTGTAAAGCTGCAAAACGAGGGTCAATCGGGTCAAGCTGGCAATTACACGGGCCAAGGTTCAGGTTGTGCCCGCACTCAGGACACAATCCGGCACAGTCGGATTTGCACAGCGGTGCGAAAGGCGTGCTGATAATACTTTCCTCGCGCAGGAGTGGGGTCAAATCCAGAATCGCGTCTTCACCGATCTTGAATTCGGTGGAAGAGTCCGGGTTGGTGGAAAACAATTCTTCGATGGTGAGTTGCAAGGGGATGGAGAGGGCTTCCAGGCAGCGGCGGCATTCGCCCTCGACTGCCGTATCCAGGGCGCCCTGCACCAGGATGCCCTCCCGCGTGCGGCTGAAGCGCAGCGTGCCGCGCAGATAAGCCAGCTTCAGGTCATCGCTGACAGCCAGCGGGGGGACTTCGAACGTGAAATCACGGCTGGTGCCCAGGCTTTCGGTCAGTAGAAAGCCAATATTGACTTTGAGCACGCGGTTGCTCACGTAGCCGTTATGAGGAGTATTCACGGGAGTGGGCCTTTAGCACGAGCATCGTCTCGGAATGAATCCTGGACCATGTGTGAGGACGATAACAATAAAACCAACAGCCTCTAGCCCAAAAAGGCTGCATCCCTCAATATGTAGAGCAGTCTTATTTACGTTACCAAAGAATAACGGGGTATTCGGCAGGTCTGCTAATGCTTTTCTCTATTCTTATTCTAACTAAATGACTTTTGGGTGTCAAGCAATGCGACGATTGTCATTTTTCTTCACTACTCGACTCTAACCGGAACTTAACTTCCCTCGAATACGAAGTCCGATCATGTCTGGGAAACACAACTTGATTGAGTATACACCTCATTTGGGCGGGCCGGTTATGGGCCATATTGCCTATCCAGACGCGGCGGGGCGCGCCGCCGCCGATCAGCGCCGGTTGTTCTTTAACCCGATGATAAACTAACCTTAAAGGGAGGTTAACTCAGCCCTCTTACGTGTTTGCCTGCCCTATGGTATACTGCGCATGCATCCGTAGGGATACGGGGGCGCGGTCAGGGCCAACTTGACGCCCTGGCTATCCGCCTCGGACCCCAACTGGTTCATCAATTCTGGAGGAGACTTTTCAGATGAAGACGCACCGTATTTTGGCTCTGGTTCTTGCTCTGGCCATGCTGCTGAGCGTGGCTCCGATGGTTGGCGCGCAGGGCGGCGACGAGTTCGTCGCGACCTTCGACATTCCCACCACACCCACGACCGAAGGTGCGCTGGCTGGGGTCGATCCCAGCGGCCAGACCGTGGTTTACTGGCACCAGCACAGCGGCGACCGTGAGACCCAGCTCGCGGGTCTGGTCGAAGAATTCAATACCAACAATCCGTGGGGCATCACCGTCGAAGCCAGCAACCAGGGCGGCTATGGCGACATCTATCAGAAGATGATCGCCGGTATCGCCGCCGGCGAAGTCCCGAACCTGGTGGTGGCCTACCAGAACCAGTCGGCGACCTACCAGCTCGAAGACGCGCTGACCGACATGAACGTGTTCGTCAACGACGCGCAGTGGGGCTACAACGCGGCCGAGCAGGCGGACTTCTTCCAGGGCTTCTTCAACCAGGACATCAACCCCCAGTTCGACAACCAGCGCCTGGGCTTCCCGCCCAACCGTTCCATGGAAATGCTGTACGTCAACCTGGACGGGCTGGCTGAACTCGGTTACGATGCGCCGCCCACCTCCTGGACGGAATTCGCCGAGATGGCTTGCGCCTGGAAGGAAAGCGCCGAGGGCCGGATGGGCTACTCGGTGCGTACCGACGCCAGCTTCGTGGCAGCCGCGACCTTCGCCCTGGGCGGCAACGTCTTCGACTACGAGAATGACGAGTACGTCTTCAACGGCGAGGAAACTGTCTACGCCATGCAGGCCATGCAGGACCTGATCGCCAGCGGCTGCGCCAACCGGATTGCCGAGCGCTATGGCGACCAGAACGACTTCGCCCGCCAGGTTAACCTGTTCTACGTCGGCTCCAGCTCCGGCCTGCCCTTCATCGCCTCCGCCATCAAGGAGAGCGAGAACGGCGAGTTCAACTGGACCGTGACCGCGATCCCGTACGCCGATCTGGGCGCGACCGAGCCGACTCAGAACATCTACGGCGCGTCGGTCTCCATCCCCAAGACGACCCCTGAGGCCGAACTGGCCGCCTGGCTGTTCGTCCGCTGGATGTCCGAGCCGACTCAGCAGGCGCTGTGGGCTACCTACAGCAACTACTTCCCGGTGCGCGCCAGCGCCGCCGAGGCCCTGACGGACTACATGGCCGCCAATCCGCAGTACGCCGCGGCCTTCGCTCTGCTGGGCAACACCGCCGCCGAGCCGCCCGTGGCCGGCTACGATGTGGTTCGTGACATGATCGAGCAGCAGGCCTTCTACGCCATCCTGGACGGCGCCGATCCTCAGTCCACGCTGGACGACATCACCGCCCAGGCCAACGAGGTCTATCAGACCCAGTTCCAGCCCTAGTTGGAACTCCTGAAGCCAGTCTAGGCTTCCAGAAACACAAGGAGCGGTCGCGAGGCCGCTCCTTTTTTTGTGCCGTGTGTGGGAACGCGCCGCCGGAAATGCTGCCTAGAGCGCCGCCAGGTGGGCCTTGACGTCGGTCAGGATCAGGTTCAGGTCTTCCGGATTATGGACGAAATCCAGGTCGTCGGCGCTCAGGATCAGCACCGGGCAGGCGCGCCAGGCCTCAATCCAGCGCTCGTACAGGGTGTTGAGCTGGGCCAGATAGTCGATCGAAATCTGGCGCTCGTAGTCGCGGCCGCGCATGGCGATCCGCTCGACCAGGGTCCCCACGCGCGCCCGCAGATAGATCAGCAGGTCCGGGGGCGGCAGGAAGGCCGAGATGCCCTGGTAGAGGGCATGATAGGTGTCGTAGTCGCGGGCGGTCATGCGGCCCTGCTGGTGCAGGTTGCGGGCGAAGACCTCGGCGTCCTCGTAGACGGTACGATCCTGGAGGACGCTGCCGGGGTGATCGACGAGCTGGCGATGGTGCTGCAAGCGGCGGCTGAGGAAAAAGATCTGGGAGTGAAAGCTCCAGCGCTCCATGTCCTCGTAGAAATCGGCCAGGTAGGGGTTCTCGGCGTTGGCCTCGAAGAACGGCTCCCAGCGCAGGGCGTTTGCCAGCAGCCGGGTGAGGCTGCTCTTGCCGACGCCGATATTCCCGGCCACGGCCACGAAACGCTTGGGGCTGGCCGAAACGCTGCCATTGTGCATGGGATTTTCCCCCGATCCTAGCGCGCGCTGGCCGCGTCTGAACTGGCGGCTGCGGGCACTGCGACTTTGCACCAGGCGGCGATCTCGTCGGCGATGTCAAACGTCGCGTTGGGATACGCGATCCTGCGTGTGTTGCGCTTCAGTTCGGCCAGCGTGGCCTCGCTGCCGGTGAACCACTCTGTCAGGGTATCGGCGATCCCGTCCGGCGTGGGGCGGTAGACGCCCGCCCCGTTGTCCACCACGAAATCGACGTTGGGACTCTCCTGAAAGGGGATGGCGTCGCTGATGATCATGGGGACGCCGCTGATGGCCGCTTCGGCGATGGTTCCCGGCCCGGCCTTGGTGATCAGGGTATCCGCCGCGCGCATCATGACTTCGATGTTGTTGACGAAGCCATAGACGTAGGTCTGCTGATTCCACGGAATGGTCTGCATCTCCTGGCGAAGCTCTTCATTGCGCCCGCAGATGATGGCGAGCTGGATGTCCAGGGCGCGCTCGTTGATGGCCTCGGCGATGTCGCGCATCTCGCCCATGCCTTCCCCGCCGCCGACCAGCATCACCGCCGGGATGTCCGGCGCCCAGTTCAATTCGCGCCGGGCCTCCTGGCGGGATTTCTGGTAGAGGGCGAACTTGGGGTGGGCGGGGTGGCCGACCAGGCGCAGCTTGCTGGGCGGGACGCCCAGCTTGAGGCCGCGATTGTAGGCGGCCTTGCAGGGCACCAGGCAGCGATCCACACTGGGGTGATACCAGGCGACGTGGGGCTTGGCGAGGTCGGTGATCACGGTGATGATCGGAATTTTCGATCCCAGGCGGTAGCGGGCGGCCATCACGAAGCGCGAGAAAGCGCCGTGCAGGACCACGATCACGTCCGGCTGGTAGTCATCGAGCAGCTTGCGGACGGTATCTTCCGCGATCAGCATGGGCAGCGTGTTGCGCGCCAGGGGAAGCTGCATGATCTGGTCGAAGAACTGGAAGTACCAGCCGTAGGTCGTGATGCTGTGCTTGACCCATTTGGGATAGATCTCCGGCGCGTATTTCATCGGGGCCGGTGTGTATTCGCGGAACACATCCACGTAGAAGGCTTCGAACTGGCCGGGGTAACGGATCTGCAAGGCCGCTTCGATGGCCCTTCCGGCGGACCGGTGGCCGCCGCCGGTATCGGACATCAGAAAGATCAATCGCTTCATAGGGACACTATTTTCCTCGTATGCTGGTTCAGGCTGGCCCATCGGATTCGCGGGCATGTCTGGCGGGACGATGGGGCGCAGTCCTGTGGCCCACGATGATAGCGCAGATCGGGCCGGGCGACACCGTGCGATCAGGCTGGACGAATCAGTATCAATAACCCCGTGGCTGGGCATTCGTGCCGCGCGGCGGGCCGAATTGGGCCGGAAGTCCCGGCGATCGCGCGGCCGGGGGGACTGGCGGAGTCGGGCGGCATGTGATAGGCTGACTGCCGCGCGCGGGTGCTGGCCTGGATATCCCACGATGGATCGACGTTTTTCGCCACGTGAATGGCCCACAAAGGTATGGCTCCTGGCCGGCGGTCTGCTGGGGAGCGCCGCGCTGCTTGCCTGGGTCACCCGGCGGCGCAATGCCGGGCCGTCGCGGACATACTCCGCCGCGCCATCCCCTTCCCTGGCTGGCGAGCCGCCTGCCGGGCCGGTCGTCCCGACTCCACTGATCCTCGCGCAGCCGGACGAGCCTGACCAGGAGGGCGGACAATTCGACCGCCGCCGCTGGCTGATCCTGTTCGGGATCGTGCTCGCGGCCGGATTGGGGCTGCTGCTCCTCCCGCCGGACTGGTCCGCCCCGGCCTTCTTTGGCCTGGCCGGGATGTCCTTTTTCTACGGCGCGGCGGCGACCGTGTACCGCTACCGGGAGCCGCTGCTCGGCTGGTTTGGCGACCTGCGCCGGGCGGCGCTCCGGCTTCAGGCACAGGTGGCTGCCTGGATCGACCAGTACCGGCGGCCGCTGGTGATCGGTCTGGCGCTGGCGAGCTGCGGGCTGGTCGTGCTGGCCTCGCAGCAGGTCCAGCCGGAGAATACCCAGTTCTGGCGCGGCAACAATCAAGGACTGGTGAATGGCCTCGCGCTGTGCGCGGCGGCGGGCCTCTGTCTGTTCGCGGCCCTGGCGATCAACCGCGACCTGCCCGCGCTCTCGATTCCGGCCGAATCTCGCCCGGTCTCCGGCCGGACGAACTGGCGGGCGGCCGGGACCGGCATCCTGCTGCTGGCCGTGTTGATGGAGATCAACGGGCAGGTGTTCCATCTGGCGGCGCTGGAGAAAGTGCCGTCTCACCTTCAGTTTGTGCTGCTGGTGGCCGGGATCGGGCTGGTGGTGCGCGGCTTTGGCGGCCCCAGGGCGCGATCCGGCCTGGCCGTCGATCGGCGCGAGCTGTTGCTCGTGGGCGGGCTGACCCTGGCGGCGCTGGTCGTGCGCTTCTGGCAGCTCGACAGCGGCGTGCGCATTTTCGTCGACGAGCTGAATTTCACCACGGCCCTGCGCACGTTCTGGTACGACGGCAACATCAAGCTGCTCCAGCCGTTCAGCGGCATGATCGCCTTCCCCTGGCTGTTCCCCTACCTTCAGGCGGACGTGGTGGCCGTGCTGGGGCGCTCCTTCGCCGGGATGCGCGGCGCAAGCGCGATCATGGGAGCGCTGACCGTGCCCGCGCTCTACCTGCTGGCGCGCGAGTTGTTCGACCGCCGCACGGCAGTACTGGCCGCGCTGCTGCTGATCACGTTCCCGCCGCACGTCCACTTCAGCCGGCTCGGACTCAACAATATCGCCGATCCGTTATTCGGGACTCTGGCGCTGGCTTTCGTGGCGCGCGGCCTGCGCAGCGGACAGCGGCTCGATTTCGCGCTGGGCGGGGCGATGCTCGGCCTGACCCAGTATTTTTACGATGCCGGGCGGCTGGTCTATCCGCCGCTGCTCCTGGGTTGGGGTGTGCTGGTCATGCTGATCTGGCGGCGGCGAGCCAACTGGCGCGGGCTGCTGCTGGTCGCGCTGGTGGCGTTGATCGTCGCCACGCCAGTCTACTACACCCTGGTTGCGTCCGGGCGGCCGCTGTCGGCCCGGATGGACATCGTGGGCCTCAACGACGCCTATGTGAACCGGCTCACCCGCACCGGGACGCCGGTCGAGGCCTATTTCTACCACCTGGCGGAGGCGGTGCTGATTTACTTCAGCCTGCCGGACGGCAGCGGGTTCTACGGCGGCAACACGCCGCTGGTGCTCGGCTTCGCCGCGATCTTCCTCTTCCTGGGCGGGCTGCATGCCCTGCGCCGCCTGAGGATGCCGGGCATGCTGCTCCTGCTGATGTGGCTGGCGGTGACTTCGCTGGGCAACAGCGTCCTGATTGCCAGCATGCACGCCACCCGGTTCGTGATCGTCTTCCCGGCCCTGGTCCTGCTGGTGGCCGTCGGCGCGCGCTATACCCTCCCCCTGCTGCTGCCCCCGCGCTGGGAGCGTCCGGCGCAGTGGCTGACCGTGGCCGTCGTGCTGGCCGTGGTCGCCAACCAGGCCGGATACTACTTCGGCACGCACGTCGACGCCTTCAGGCGGCGGGTGCGCGGCGCGATGGACGGGCACGACGCCGTCCTGCGCGCGGCCCAGTTCCGGCCCGGCACGCGGGCTTACCTGATCAGCGATGACGTCTTCGGCGGGATCTACGCGCGCGGGATGCTGGCCTACTTCGCCGACGGCATCTACATCGACACGATCGCCCCGGCCGACCTGGCCGCCCAGATCGGCCTCTTTCCCCACGACTCCGACTACGCGTTTTTCGTGGAGCCGGGTGACTGGGCCAGCGTGGACACCATCCGGCAGCACTTCATCCTCATGCAGCCGGAGGGCAGCCCCTATACCGACGTTCCGCCTGAGAAGATGATGCTGATGTTCTACTCCCCCTGCTGCCTGATCACCCCGGACACGGAGCTGCCGTCCGTGCCGCCGGGCTGATCATCGGGCGCATTTTGGCGACGTTCCCGGTAAGCTAGGCTCACAGCGAGGAGGAGTAGGATGAGGAACGTGCTCTTTTGGGTAGTGATCAGCCTGTTGGTGGGCATGACCGCCTCTGTCCATGCTGCCCCAACGCTTTTACCAGATGCGGATGCGATCCTTGCCGTTGACTGGAACGCCGATGGCACCCAGATTGCCTATGTGCTGGGCAGCGGGACTGTGGAAGTGGTCGATGCTCAAAGTGGCGTCACACGCTTTAGCTTTGAAGGTGATCCCCCAGGACAGTGGGCTGCGATAGATTGGCATCCACTGGACAACGCAATCCTCGCGGCGGGTGTTGGAAACCAGGTCTACGTTTGGGACATCTCTACGGCTCAGCTGCTTGAGACTCTTCAGGCTGGATCTCCGGATAACTTAGCGCATTTAGAAAGCGGAGTCTTTCCGGAGAGTATATATTCTGTTGCATGGAGCCCGGACGGAAGCAGGCTGGCAACGGGAAGTCTAAATGAGGTGGTTCGAGTCTGGGATACCTCGACCTGGGACATGGTCCTGGATACTAGAGTGAGCCAAGGGGGGGTAATAGGGTGGGGTTTGGACACCACAAAGCTGTATGCCGGTGTGGCCCTTTCCATGGCGACGATCGACCTGAGTACGGGGCAGGTGCGGATGTTGGGACCCAACACGGTTCAACCAGGGGCGATTAGTACCCTTGACGTCAGCCCTGATGGGACAGCGATCATTGATGGCACGATTCTCAGTGATATCACGGTATGGTCAATCACGGGAGAAATCGTCCTCTACATAAAAATCTATGATAACGATGTCACCTTCGACCCGCTTGTAACAGCTATCAACATGGTCCGTTGGCACCCTGGTGGCGTTCTGTTCGCTACCGGCGGAGCAGATGGTACTGTCCGCATCTGGAATAGCCTCACTGG
>JARKOQ010000053.1 GCA_029976005.1 Aggregatilineales bacterium
ATGTCCTTTGGAAACCTGATGCGTCCCCAGTACGCCGCCCCGTACCTCTGGGCCTTGCGGCAGGTCACCGCCGTTCCCGAATGGGCGGACGGCCCGCCTCCCAAGGCCGACTAGCCGCGGAACCGCGGGCGGTCCAATCCGTTCGCGGTCGAAGGCGGCTACGATGCGGACGGACCCGCGCGGACGACGCCGGTCCCTGAACGAGCCCCCCGGCTGCCCGGCCCCACGAATCGTGCGGCCCCTGGACTGGCACGGTGTAGCTGCGCCCCACACCAGGCGGGCCGCCGGGTCGAGCGCAGCGGCCGGGCGCGCGCAGGTCCGCCTGCTGCCGGATTCCCGGGACACCACTGGACATCCGCGTGATGCCCAGGTCGCTTTGAAGTCACGAGCGCGCCCAGCGAGCACGACTCCCGGCGGACGCCGTGGGGCGCAGCGGGCGGGTCGCCGCCGTCAAGCCGGCGGCTGGAGAGCTGTCTCAAGCGACAGCAGTCCAGGGGGGGCGGCGGGAGAGCTGCCTCAAGCGACAGCAGTCCAGGGGGGCGGCGGGAGAGCTGGGTCAAGCCCCAACCGTCCAGGCCGGCATACCCGGTACCCCAGCCCTACGCGACCAGGCCCCGATGATGAGGGGATGGGGCGGACGCGAGCCGGCTTGACTTTTGGGGACGCTCGGAAACAATAGCCAGGGCCATCCGGGAGTGGTTCGACCGATGACGAAGCCCGGGGGCAGGGTCCGTGCGGGGCAGGGGGAAATGGCGGAACTCAATCAGGAAACTGCCCGGGAAATCCGGGATATGGTGTTCGACTTCTTTGCCGGCGAGTGCGACGTCGATCGGGCGTCCCTGTCGGACGACACGCACATCATCGAGGAACTGGAAGGCGACTCGTTGATGTTCCTGTCATTGCTCGAGAAGGTTCGCAAGCGCTACGGGATCGGTATCGACCTGAAGACGCTGGCGCGCCATCTGATGAAGAAGCCGGCCGCCACGATCGGCCAGGTGGTCGCGTTGTCCCAGGCCATCGTCCGGCACGGTGATGACATCATCAACGTGGAATTGTGAGATCGGCGGTCCGCTGATCGGTGTCGGCATCGATGCGGAGAGCGTGGCGCGCTTCGTCGCGCTGCTGCCCGATCGTCCCGTCCTTCCCCTGGTCTTCTCCGGCTCCGAGTCGGCCCATTGCGATCGCCTGCCCGACGCGTCGCGCGGCTACTGCGCCGCCTTCTGCGCCAAGGAGGCGTTCTTCAAGGCGACGCGGGTGGCGATGGACCCCAGGGACTGCCGGCTGCTGTGGGAACCGGGCCGCCCGATCCACGAACTGGAACTGGCGCCGGACCTGGCTGCCGAAACCGGGGCGGTGCGCGCGATGGCGCGCGTATCGTGGGTGGGCCAGGAATGCGTGGTCGAGGTCTGCGTGATCGGGAGGGGCGGATGAGCCATCGCGAGGTCGTCGTGCCGGTCATCGTGGAGTTCGAGGACGTGGATGCCTTCGGGATCGCGAACCATGCCCGCATCGTGTCCTACCTGGAGCGCGCGCGTCTGCGGCTGCTGGAGGCGGCCGGAGTGCCGCTGGCGGGTGCGGGACCGCATCCGGTGATGTACGATGTCGCGGTGCGCTTTCGGCGCCCGGCGCGCCTTCGGGATCGCCTG
>JARKOQ010000069.1 GCA_029976005.1 Aggregatilineales bacterium
GCCGGGGTCGGGCTGGTGATGTGGAGCATCGCCGTGTCGCTGCTCGGCGGGGCGCTGGGATAAGCCAAAAGGCAGACGCAAAAGCATCCCCCGCGAAAAGCGCCGCCAGAAGGCCAGGGCCGAGCAACAAGCCCATGAAAAGCCGTTTTTCCCTTTATATCCTTCGCGGTTCATTTGCTTTTGATGCGATGGGCCGTCTCACTCCGGCCGGATCAGGCCGGCCAGCCGGGCGGCCAGGCCGGTGTAGTTCTCCGGCGCGATCTGGCGCAGTTCGGCCTTGACCGCTTCCGGCACATCCAGGGTCTCGATGAAGCGCCGCAGGTCGGCCAGGGTCAGCTCCGCGCCCCGGCTGAAGTCCTTGAGCAGGTCGTAGGCGTCGGCCCGGCCTTCACGGCGCAGGATCGTCTGGATCGCCTCGGTAATCACCTCCGGATGGGCGCGCAAATCGGCCTCGATCCGGGCCGCGTCCGGCGCGATCCGGTCCAGCCCGCGCCGCAGGCCGGTATAGGCCAGCAGGCTGTGCCCCAGGGCCACGCCGATCGTGCGTAACACGGTGCTGTTGGAGAGATCGCGCTGCAAGCGCGAAACCGGCAGCCGCCGCGCGTACAGGCCGAACAGCGCGTCCGCCAGTTCCAGGTTGCCCTCGGCGTTTTCGAAATCGATCGGGTTGACTTTGTGGGGCATGGTCGAGGAGCCAACCTCGCCCGCCACGGCCCGCTGGCGAAAGACCCCGTCACTGATGTAGCGCCACATGTCCTGGGCCAGGTCGAGCAGCACCCGGTTCAGGCGGGCCAGGGCATCGAAGAGCGCCACCAGCCCGTCGCCCGGTTCGATCTGGGTGGTCAGCAGATTGGGGCGCAGGCCCAGCCCGGCCACGAACGCCTGGCTGAACGCGATCCAGTCCACGTCGGGATAGGCGGCCACGTGGGCGTTGAAGCCGCCGGTCGCGCCGTTGAGCTTGCCGGGCAGGGCTTCCAGCGCCGCCTGGATCGCGGCCTGTTGGGCACGCGCCCGCGCCGCGAAGACGGCCAGCTCCTTGCCGAGCGTGGTCGGCGTGGCGGGCTGGCCGTGCGTCCGGGCCAGCATGGGCAGGGCCGCGTTGGAGTCCGCCAGCCCTTCCAGCAGGCCCAGGGCGGAGTCCAGGGCGGGCAGGACGACTTCTTGCACGGCGCGCCGCACGAGGAGGGCGCAGGCCAGGTTGTTGATGTCTTCCGAGGTCAGGCCGAAGTGAATCCCGGCCCGCAGCCCGTCCAGACTCGTCCCGGCGAGCTGCTCGCTCAGGTAGCGCTCCAGCGCCTTGACGTCGTGGCGCGTCTCGGCCTCGATGGCCTTGACACGTTGAGCCGCGCTCAGGTCGAAGCCGGTCACGAGGCCGCGCAGGAAGCCGGTTTCCGCTTCGGTCAGGGGGCGCAGGAAGGTCACGCCGGGGCAGGCGGCCAGGGCGATGAAGTACTCGACCTCGACGTGCAGGCGGTGGCGCTGGAGGCCGTACTCCGAGACGCAGGCGCTCAGCGGCTCGACCGTGGCGCGGTAGCGCCCATCCAGCGGGGAGATGGCGAACAGCGGATCGAGGGACATCCTGGCCTCCGAAAGCTGACACGGAACGCCGCGATTATACCTCCCGGCGGGGGCGCGAAAGGCGATTTGAACCGCCAAAAGCGATTTGAACCGCCAAGGCGCCAAGGACGCCAAGAAGACAAAGGCAGAAAAGCAAAGGGCAGAAAAGACTGCGCCTGGTTTGCGCTTTTCGCTTCGACGCTGTCCGCGCTTTCCCCCGGCGCGGTGCCAGGGCAATTGCATCAAGAAGCAGATGAACCGCCAAAACGCCAAGGAAAAACGCGAAGAAAGGCGAAATACTGAGAAAACTTCGCCGTAGAGGGTGTAAAAAGGCCGAGGCGGACTCTAAGAATCGGAGTTTCTCTTTGCGTTCTCCGCGTCCTCTGCGGGGAAATGCTTTTTTCAGTTTGATGCGATGGCTCTGGGCGCGGCGCTGGTCTGCAAGGGCGAGTCGGTGTAGACTCCACCTGGTTCAGGATGTCAACCCGATCCCCTGGCTGTAGCAAATCCGTGTGCGTAGCGGTTGAGGATGACGTATGCCCAAACTGAACATCAGTCTGGCTCAAATGACTATTACGGCGGGCGGCGTCCGCCGCAATGTGGAGGTGATGCAGGGCCTCGTGGAAGAAGCCGCCCGGCGCGGCTCGCAGATCGTCCTGCTGCCGGAGATGTGGCCGGTCGGCTACGTGCCGGAACAGGCCCCGGAGGCCGCCAGCCCGCTCAACGGCGGGTTGTTCGCCCAGGTCTCGACGCTCGCCAAGCAGCACAAGATTTGCATCGTCGGGTCCATGCCGGAAAAACGCGGGGATCTGGTCAATAACTCGGCCGCCTTTTTCGCGCCCAACGGGCAGGTGATGGGCGTCTACCGCAAGATTCACCTGTTCCGCCTGATGGGCGAGGATCGCTACCTCCAGGGCGGGCAATCGCCGCTCAATATTGAGCTGCCCTGGGGCAAGACCGGCATCGCGATCTGCTACGACCTGCGCTTCCCGGAGATGTTCCGGCGCTACGGCGTCGAAGGCAGCAAGCTGGTGCTGCTGCCGGCAGCCTGGCCGCAGACTCGCCTGGACCACTGGCGCACCCTGATCCGGGCGCGGGCCATCGAGAACCAGTACTTCTTTGCCGCCTGCAACACCACCGGCGAATCCCAGACCGGCGACGGCCCGGCCGTCTTCGGCGGGCACTCGATGATCGTCGACCCCTGGGGCGAGACCGTGATCGAAGCCGGGGCCGCGCCCGGCCTGTACACGGCCGAGATCGATCCGGCCCTGGCCGACGAGACTCGCCAGCGCATCCCGGTCTTCGAGGATCGCCGCCCCAATTTCTACGGGCTGGACGACATCATGTCCCGGCTGGACCTGTAGATGCCAGTCAGCAGTTGACAGTTGACAGTTGACAGTACACAGTACACAGTGAACAACAAAAGAGGCCAGAGTCAGGCGACTCTGGCCTCCTGGTTTGTCGCTTCGACGCTTTTTCTTGCCTCCCTGCCTCTTGCCTCTAGTTATGATGGATCATCTGGAAGCCCTCGGCGTAGGGCACGATCCGGCGCTCGTAGTTGGTCACGTAGCGCAGCAGGCGCTCCTCCAGTGCCATGAACGCCTCGCTGTTCAGGGCCTCGCGGATCGTGTCGAGCTGCTCGCCGACGAACTCCGACTGGCGCAGCGGGTACGGGCCGTACAGGGTATGCCAGGCCCGCACCAGGTACAGGCCCAGCCCCTGCATGGCCGGCACGAACTCCGACAGGGCGAAGCGGTAGTAGTCCTCCTCCTGGTGAGGGAGGAGATCGTAAGTGAAGACAACGTTATAGCGCGGGGTAATCATCTGGTCTGGCATTGCCATCGCTCCCTTCTCTCATCATCCGGTATGTGCTTCCAATAAACCTCAGCCCGCGTGACCGGCCGGCGCGGTCGATCTTTACTGCCACACACCGGCAATGCCCGTCCCACAGTGGGGACACGTCCCGCCCGTCGCGGCCAGGCGGTTTTCCAGCACCCGAAAGCCCGATCGCCGGATCAGCGCGGTCTGGCAGTTCGGGCAGCGGGTCTCTTCCCATTCTCCGACCCGGCCGGGCAGGTTGCCCGCGTACACGTAGCGCAGACCGGCCTCGCTGCCAATCTCCGCCGCGCGGAGCAGCGTCTCGACCGTGGTGCGCGGCGGCTCCAGCATCCGGTAATCCGGATGAAAGGCGGTCACGTGCCAGGGGATGTCCGGCGAAACCCCGGCGATGAAACGGGCGGCATCCCACAGCTCCTCATTGCTGTCGTTGAAGCCGGGGATGATCAGGGTCACGATCTCGACCCACAGGCCGAGGTCGTGCGCCATTTGAATCGTATCCAGAATGTGCAGGAGCACGCCCCCCAATTGGCGATAATTTTTGTCCCGCATCGACTTGAGGTCGATCTTGTAGGCGTCCAGGTGCGGGCGCAGGTAGCGCAGCGCCTCCGGCGTGGCGTTGCCGTTGGAGACGTACACCGTGCGCAGGCCGCGGGCCTTCGCCTGGCGGAAGACGCTGACCGCCCATTCGGTCGTGATCAGCGGCTCGTTGTAGGTACTGGCGACGACCGCCGCGCGATGCTCCACCGCCAGCGCGGCCAGCTCCGCCGCGCTGACGATCAGCGGCTCGCGCCCGGCCCGGCCGTCCCGCCCGGTCTGGGAGATGTCCCAGTTCTGGCAGAACTGGCAGCGAAGATCGCATCCGAGCATCCCGAAACTGAGGGCCAGGCTGCCGGGCAGCACGTGGTAAAACGGCTTCTTCTCGGTCGGATCGACCTGCAACGCGCCCACGTATCCGGCCGGGACGCGCAGCACGCCGCCCGCGTTGAAACGCACCTGGCAGATGCCGCGCCGCCCATCCTTGATCAGGCAGCGATGGGCGCAGGCCACACAGCGCAGCTTGTGCTCGGCCGCGTCGACGACCTCGACCAGTTCGCCGGGGATCGTCAGCTCATCCAGGACTTCCAACAGCCCTGCCATTCAGACGTTCGACTCCTTGCCTTTCTTACAGCGTAACACAAGCCCGGACCGCGTCAACGTGCGAATGGGACTTCTATTGGAATTATAATCTGGCTTTTCGTCCGGCCGGAGACCTCTGGGGAGATTTTAAGACTATTTTTATACCAATTAAAACAAAAACAGGGCGGTTCGCGTCGATACAACGCATCGCACCGCCCCTCCAATCCTCTGGATCACAACCTCGTTTTTCGCTTCGACGCTTGCCGCCTCGACGCTTCTCTCTGACCTCCCGGTCTCTGGTCTCCTGGCCTCTACAACCCCAGCGCGGCGTCGGTCACGGTCGTGTTGAGCCGCACCGAGTACGCGGCCATACCGGGCCGCTGCACGCCGAACTGGCTCTGGCCGCCCGCGCCCGCCTGCCGGAACAGCACCGTGCCGTCCGCCAGATAAGCTACCTCCACCAGACCGGGCAGCGCCGGCAGGTAGGCCGAGCTGGTGCTGCCGTCCAGGCCGTAGTAGCCAAAGCCGTCCCCGCCGGCGGAGCGCCGCGCGATGAAGCCCAGGCTGTCCGGCGTCCAGGTCAGGCCGAAAAAGTCGGCCGGGTAGCGGCCTTCCAGCGCGCCGCTGGACAGGTTGTAGATGCGCCATTCCTGGATATCCGGCAGGACATTGACCAGTTGCAGGGCAATGTGCTGTCCGTCGGGAGAGACGACCGCGCCAGTCACGGCGCTCATGTCCGTGCCGGTGATGCCCAGGAGTTCGGTCACGCTCCCGTCCGCCCCAATCCGCCACACCAGGAAATCGCTGCCCCCGGCGGCCGAGGGCTGCGGCAGGGCCACGTAGGCCGTCCGGTTGTCCGCGCCCCAGGACAGGGTCGGCAGGAACGGCGCTTCGGAGGCGGACGCGACCTGGGCGTAGGTCAGCACCGCTCCGCCAGGCGTCCCGTTGGATTGGAGGGGATAGATCGCGGTCGGCGTGACGGCGAAGCGCGGCGGCTCGCCGGACGGGCCTTGCAGGCCTACCCACGACCCCACCGGAAACAACTCCTGGATGTCCAGCGCGCCCAGCCCAACCCGGTACAGCCCGTAGGGAGCGTAGGTAGCCGCCCGCTGGAAAACGAAGACCAGCGCCGCGGTGTAGTCCAGGGAAGGCACCGCGCCGCCGGCGTAGCGGTCGGACTGGCCGGTCAGGGCCGCCCAGTTGAATTCCAGCACGACCGCGCCGGTGTCGATGTCCACCAGGCGCACCATCTCGCCGGCGGCCAGCATCACCAGCGGCCGGGCCGAGTCGCGGGTCAGGGCCGGGGCGAGGGCATTGCCATCCGCGCGGGTGACGGACACCCAGCCGCGCCCATCGCGATAGACGCCCAGCGTGCCGTCGGGATCGACCGTGAGCAGGCTGAGGGGCAGCAATCCGGCCGGGGCCGAGGCCGGCGGATCGGCCAGGGGAGTCAATCCGGCCGCGGCGGCCATCTCCGCCAGGGACGCGCCGCCGCCTTCCGCTTCGGCGGCCAGGGGAACCGGCTGTTCCGGCAGACCGCCGCCCGGCGAAAGCGGCCCTTCGCCGAGGGGCAGCGCCTCGCTCTGGACCGCGGCCTCGCCGAGGGGGACGGCTTCGCCCTGAGCCGCGCCCGCCAGCGCCTCAATCCAGTAATCGCCCGGCGTGCCTTCGGCCATCCAGCCGGTGCCGCCCGTAGTGACGTCCACCAGCCACCAGTTGTAGCCGTCGGCGCAGGTCGGGCCGCCGCTGACCACGAACGTGCCGCCTTCGGGCACGATCGTCAGCTCCGCGCCGCCCAGGCCGGGCGCGCCGCGCAGGCGGTTGCCGCCGCCGCCAAAGGTGACCCGCGCCTCGCCGCCGATCGGCAGCGGCAACGGCGTGGCGCAGCCACTCTGGGCCTGGACGGGCAGCCCGCCCAACAGTCCGGCCGCGCCCAGCAAGAGGATCAGCAGACCCAGCCATCCGCCGGTGATTGTCGCCTTCTGCTTCATCGTTCCCTCTCCCCGTGCCTGTGCATGTCACTGCTGCCATGATAACACCGAACCGCCCGGATCGCCCGGCGGCCCGGCCTGCGAACGGGCGGACGCGCAAAAACAGCGAACCGCAAAGAGCGCAAAGGAAAAGCAGGGAGAAAAGCAAGAAAGGCCTTTGTCGCGGTAGCGCCAGACCCTCGTAGGGACGACCGGTCGGTCGTCTGTTTGCCGCTTCGACGCTTTTCTCTGGCCTCCAGTCTCCAGGCCTCTCCAAAAAACAGCGCCGGAATGGGGGTTCCGGCGCTGCGACAGCGACGACTCAGGCGCTGCGTGGCCGGATGAACCGGCCACCCGTTGCGGGTCGCGTTTGCGTTCGAATCAGGATTTTTCGGGTTTCCAGACGGTCCAGACCTTGCCAACCAGCGCCGGGCCGGGCGTCAGGGTGGGTTTGCCGGGGGTCCAGCCGGCCGGCATGACCTCGCCCGTGGCGCGCGCGTGCTGGAACGCCTTGATCTGGCGGATCAGCTCGTTCACGTTGCGGCCGACGGAAGGCGTCATGACTTCCATCGCCTGGATGATCCCGTCCGGGTCGATCAGGAAGCGGCCACGGATGTCCACCCCGGCGTCTTCATCGTACACGCCGTAGACGGTGCCAATCCGCCCGCCCTGGTCGCTGAGCATCGGGAAGGGCACGCCGCCTTCGACCATCTTGGAGAGTTCTTCTTCTTGCCAGATTTTGTGGGAGAAACGGCTGTCCGTACTGAGGGCCAGCATCTCGACATCGAGGGCCTTGAGTTCAGGGTATTTGACGGCAACTGCCGACAGTTCGGTCGGTCAGACGTAGGTGAAGTCACCGGGGTAGAAGCACATCACCACCCAGTGACCTTTGTAGTCGGACAGTTTGACGTTCTTGAAGCCGCCATCCACGTACGCGGAGGCTTCGAAGTCGGGGGCGGGTTTGCCTACTCTGGCAAGCATGCTTGCTTTCTCCTCCTTCTGGGGGACGGCCGCCGGAGCGGCGCCCTCACTCTGCGAGATGATAGGCCCACGGGCGGGCTTGACGCACGCGTCGCGTGGGGGTGTGCTGGCTTCTGCCATTGCACCACATCCTTTCGAAGGGTGGCCGGGGCGGGCAGGGACTCAGGAAGTGGAGTCGCCGGACGGAGCCGGCTCCAGAGTCTTGACCGCGCGCTCGAACTCGCGGCGGGGGAGCAGCACCCGTCGCCCACAGCCCAGGCACCTGATGCCGATATCGGCTCCGAGCCGGTAGACCTGCCAGCGCACGCTGCCGCAGGGGTGGGGTTTGCGCATGGTGGCGATGTCGCCCACGTGGATTTCCCTGGGCATCGAAGCGATTCCTCCGGTGAGGGGGCTGGTCCTCCTGATCGGAACCGGACATCCTCATTATAACACGCACGATAAGCCAGGCGTGGTATAATCACCCTCTGTTTGGACGAGTTTTGTCGTGGTTGGATTGGAGGCATCTGGTATTGTTCGCGCAACTGACCCTGGCCGTGCTGATCAGCCGCCTGATCGCGCTGCTCATCGGCACGACCTTTCACGAGTACATGCACAACTACGTCGGCTACCTGATGGGCGACAACACCCCCGTCTACCAGGGTCGCCTGACGCTCGACCCGCGCAAGCACATTTACTGGCCCGGCTTTTTGATGTTCGTGGTGCTGGGCTTCGGCATCCTGGGCACCGCACCGATCAATGCCGGGACGATGAACAATCCCCGCGTGGCCTGGGGCCAGCGCCTGACGCGCCTCCAGCGCTTCGGGGTGTCCGTCCTGGCCGGGCCGGTCGGCAACCTGATCGTGGCGACGATCTTCGCCATCCCGATCCGGCTGCTGATGGGCGCCGCGCCGGGCGTGTTCACCTTCAGCCTCGTCCCCGGCAATCCGAATGTCTTTCCGAGCGTGGGCCAGGTGCTGTGGGACCTCGTCTTCTGGAACGTGCTGCTGTTCGTGTTCAACCTGATCCCGCTGGGGCCGCTGGATGGGCGCTACGTGCTGCGCATGTTCCTGCCGCCCAACATGCAGTATCCCTACGAGCGCTTCCAGGACCAGTACGGGATGATGGTTCTCTTCGGCCTGATCTTCCTCTCGTTCCTGATGCCGGCCTTCAACGTGCTGGGCACACTGATCAGCGAGCCGACCGGACTCATCACGCGCCTGCTGTTGGGTCTCTGATCGTGAGCGCGGTTCTACGCCTGCGGCAGGGCGTGCGCGGCCTGCTGGCCGGACTGCGCCCGGTCGATTTCGAGACGGCCCGCTCGATCCTCAGCCCGGCCGAATTCGCCCTGTTTCTACGCCTGCGCCGCATCGAGCAGCTCCACAGCCTGAATGTGCTGCGGTCGGTGCGCGCGGCGGGGGAATCCGACCCCGACCTGCTGGCGGCCGCCTTGCTGCACGACGTGGGCAAGACGGTCGCCCCGTTCACCTTCCCGGAGCGGGTGCTGGTTGTGCTGGTGCGGCGCTTCGCCCCGGCGCTCTACATGCGCTGGGGGCAGGGGCCGCCGCACGGTTGGACGCGCGCCTTCGCGATCAGCCAACGCCACCCGGTCTGGTCGGCCGAACTGCTGGCCGAGGCGGGCAGCAATCCGGCAGTGGTGGCGCTGGCCCGCCGCCACCAGGAGCATTTCCCCGGCCCGCCTCGCGACGACCTGGAGCGCCTGCTGCTGGTCTTGCAGGCGGCCGACGAGTTGAACTAGAGGCAGGCGACAAGAGGCAGAGAGGCAAGAGAACAGCGTCGAAGCGGCAAGCGCCGAAGCGAAAAACGGGGCCGCGCCCTAGGGTGTTAGATGGAGGCTCCGGTCTCTGGTCTCCCGGCCTCTGGGCCTCGACGCAACCGGAGGTTGCGTACTCCGCTTTTCCGCTCGCATTTGTACGCATTGCGGGAATCCGGGGCGTTCTATTCGAGCGAGTTACCCATATTCTCCCCGCCGGGGCTGGCCTACAATGAAAAAATCACCGCCGCTCGCTGGCTGTGCCCCACCGAACCGCGCGGATGTGTTACGCGAAGGAAGGCCGCGATGTTGATCCGTCCCTACGTGCAAGAAGCCGATATGGCCCGCTGTCTGGCGATCTTCGATAGCAACACACCCCCCTTCTTCTCGCCCGGCGAGCGTCCCCTGCTGGAGCGCTTCCTGCGCCGGCCCAACTCGGTTTTTCTGGTCGTGGAAGCCGAGGGGGGCAGCGTCGTGGCCTGTGGCGGGTACGAGCTGATGCCCGCCGAGGCAACCGGGTACCTGCACTGGTGCATGGTCGTGCGCGACTACCACCGGCGCGGCATCGGGCGGAGCATCCTCCTGGCCCGCCTGAATCAGCTCTGCGACCAACCCGGCATCGACAGGATCGCGGCGGATACCAGCCAGCACGCGCGTGGGTTCCTGGAGCACTACGGCTTCACGGTCCAACGCATCCAGGAAGGGGGATACGGCCCCGGTCTGCACCGGTACGATCTGATCCTTTCCCTCGATGAAGCCCGCCGGACCGCGATCCGCGAAGCCTACGCCGGGCTGTCCCTCCACCTCACCTGAGCCGGTTGCCGGCCCGGATTCCGCCCCTAAAGATTCGGGGTGTGAATCGCCCGCAACTAGGATAAACTCGGTGCGGAAATTCTCCCAGGCAGAGTGCTGCCCCCTCCTGGGCATGTCTGGATTCCAATCGTCCCGCTGGCGGTGAACCCTTAGACAGGAGCAGGCGCATGTATATGGTGATGTTTGTGCTTCATGATTCGGCCCACCTGGACGACGTGGTGCTGGCCTGGCAGGATATCGGCGTAACCGGGATTACCCTGGTGGAATCGACCGGGGCGTACCGCCGCCAGATGCTCACCCACCTGGGCGCGCGGCACCTGTTCTCCTTGCCGCGCATGGTCGACGCCGGGCAGGCCAGCCATACCCTGTTCACGATCGTGCCCGATCAGGCCGTGGTTGAACAATGCGTGGCCGCCGCCGAGCGGGTTGTCGGCAGCCTGGACAACCCCAATACCGGCGTCCTGGCGGCCTGGGAACTGGACGTGGTGCGCGGCGTGCCGGATCGGCTGCGCGGGACCGGGCAGCCGGGGACGGAGAGTCCGGCATGATCTGGCTCCAGTTCGCGCTGACCGCGCTCATCATCGTTTACGCCGCTTACAAGCTGGCCGAATATGGCGACGTGATCGCCATCCGCACCGGCCTGGGCGGGATGTTCATCGGCACGATCCTGCTCTCTCTGGCGACTTCGCTGCCGGAGCTGCTGACCACCATCAGTTCAATCAGCCAGGCCGTGCCATCCCTGGCGGTGGGCAACATCCTCGGCTCCAACATGTTCAATATGCTGATGCTGGTCATCCTGGACGGGCTGAACCGGCGGGTGTACATCCTGCGCCGGGTGGCGGTGACCCATACCCTGACCTCCAGCCTGGCGATCCTGCTGGTGGGGCTGGCCGTGTTCTTCATGCTGGGGGATTTTCCGATCCAGGTGGGCTGGGTCGGCCTGGACAGCCTGGTGCTGATTGGCGGCTATTTCTTCGCAGTGTGGATCATCCGCCAGAGCAGCGTGGGCAGCGCGCCGCCGCCGGAGCCGAGCGAGGCCGAACTGGCCAGCCTGCCGTCGCTGCAGAGGGCAGGGATCGGGTTTGGCTTGGCGACCCTGGCCCTGGTTGTCGTCACGCCACTGATGGTCAGCAGCGCGGTCGAGATCGCCGACGTGACCGGGCTGAGCACGGGCCTGATCGGCACGACCCTGGTGGCAATCACCACGTCGCTGCCGGAACTGGTCACGACCATCGCGGCGGGCCGGATCGGAGCCTACGACCTGGCGGTCGGCAACCTGTTCGGCAGCAACATCTTCAACATCTTCACCCTGGGGCTGGCCGACCTGTTCTTTATCCAGGGACGCTTCATGACCGGGATCAGCACGCAGATGGCGATGGTGGGCCTGATGGGGCTGGTGCTGATGGTACTGGGCACGATTGGCATCCTGGCCCACATCGAGCGGCGCAGCTTCATGGTCCAGATCAACGCCCTGATGCTGATCGGCTACGTGGTGGGCATGGTCATCCTGTTCCAGTAGGGGAAAGCCCGCCTACAACCGCCTGGAGTCGAAGGTGATCTTCGGGAGGTCGCGGTAATGGCGGCCGCGCCAGGCCTGGCAGCGGCTTGCCAGCTCGACCGCGGAGATGTAGTAATCCGGTTCCTCCGGGCGCTGCTCGCGCTCATGGGTGACCGCCGGCTCGATCCGCTCCCAGACCTTGACCACCACCGGACTGAGCCAGCCGATGATCTCGTCGGCGGTCACCCAATCCTGGGCGACGATGAAGCCAAAGTAGTCGAACAGATTGAGCACGTCCTTAATCGCTTTTTTCGCGTCGTCGTCGGCGTAGATGGCCTTGATCCGCGCCTGCCGGTCGGTGTACTCCGGCAGGTTGTAGATCGTGCGCCGCGCCTCGATCTGCTCCTCGGACATCAGCTTCTGGTAGATGTCGCGGTAGATGTCCAGATTGCGGCTGTCCACCGCCTGGCCGAACTCCACCAGGGCGATGATCCCGGTGCCGAAGGCGAAGGCAAACGCCACGGCGGACGTGAACGATCCCAGGGTCTTCCACTGGTCGTCATTCAATCCCACGCTCTCGGCCACGCGCGGCCCCACGGTCAGCCACAGCACGGCGGCGATGAAACCGATGCCCGTGATCAGCAGCAGCGCCCGCCCGGTGGACAGATGCCTGAGAAAGTGGGCCAGTGACGTGCGGCGCATAGTCCCTCCTTGGATGGCCGGCGGCTTAGTGGTGCATCCGACAAGTCAGCATCGCAAAGAACAGGCATCTGTAGGGGCGGTTCGCGAACCGCCCCGGGCGACCCGCCGGTCGCCCCTACCCAACCATACCTTCGGGAATTTGCCGGACGAACCACTTAGAACCGCGCCATCGGGATCGTTTCGCCCAGGGTGGTGCGGTAGCGGCCGAGCAGGTTGGCGGTCAGGCAGGAATGGACGGGCAGCACCATCAGCAGGTCGCCGAGTTTGACCTGCTCCAGCAGGCCCGGCGGCGCGCTGACGATCCCATGCTCCTGGGAGAGGCCGGTCACGAACGCGCCGGGGATCGGCAGCGTCCACCCCCCCTCGACCGGCAGCGCGACCGCCCCGTAATGGACCCGCCCGTCGGGCAGCGCCAGACGCTCCTTGGAGAGGTGCACGGCCCCGCCGTAGACCACGATCTGGCCGCGCTCCGGGTGGAGGGCGACAACCGGGCAGGCGACCGCCACGGCCACGTCCGGCCAGCCGCACGTTCCGATCTCGACCTGCATCGTATCGTGGAAGACGAAGTTGCCCGGCCGGACTTCATCCACGCCGGAGAAGTCGTCCGCCACCGTGCAGCCGGGCGTATCCCCCGGCGAGAGTTCCAGGCCGGGGAATCCGGCCGCGGCCAGACTCTCGCGCGCGGCGGTCAGGCGTTGCACCGACTCGTTCCAGACGGCCCGGATCGCTTTCTCGCCGCGCGCGGCATAGGTGTGCCCGCTGTGGCAAAGCAGCCCGCGCAGGCGCAGCCGTTCCGACCCGGCCAAGGCCCCGGCGACCGCCGCCTGTCCGGCGGAGTCGTCCCAGGCCAGGCCGGTGCGCCCGTAGCCGGCGTCGACCTTGAGCCAGACGTCGGCCGGCGCGGCCAGCCGCTCGCGCAGGAAGCGGGCCGTCTCCACGCTCTCCACCAGCAGCCCCAGTTTGACGCGCATCGCCAGGGCATTGATCGTCTCGACTTCGAGCCAGTTGACCGGGAAGGCGATCGTGATGTCGTCCCAGCCGTGGTCGGCGAAATATTCCGCCATGACGACCGAGGAGACCGTGATCGCGCGGACGCCTTCCGCCCGGAACCATTCCCCGATGGCGGCCGATTGATGGGTCTTGAAGTGCGGGCGAAAGCGCACGTCGCAGCGGCGGGCTTTGCCGGCCATGCGGGCAATGTTGCGCCGGGCGATGGCCTCGTTCAGGATCAGGGTGGGGCGGGTGATGGACATAGGCAATTCTGAATGTTGAATGCTCAAGGTTGAATTGAAGGGCAGCGCATTTGGGTCTGAAGGGATTGTAGCATGAATGGCGGAAAAGCAAGGGGGAAGGAGCGCCGCCCTCCGGCAGGGTAATCGCATTAAAAACAAAATGAACCGCCAAAACGCCAAGAACACCGGGAAAGAGCGCAGAGAAAAGCAAAAATCAGAAGAAAACCGCCTCCCGAAGCTGTAAATCAAAAACGGGTGGACGGGTTTGCCCCTCTGTGTCCTCCGCGCGCTACGTGATGAGATGCCTTTTTCAATTGGGTGCGATGGCCATGCCGTTCCGCGAAAACGATCCGGAAAACAGGCCAAAGCGGGTATAATACGCCAGTCACCCGGCCTATGACAAAGGTTCTCATGCCAATCACGCTGCTCGACACCGAATACGCGACTCTGTGGTACTACCCGGAAGACAAAATTGTCCGCCACCAGTTCAAGAAATTCATCTACGGGGAGCATTTTCGGGGTTTCATGCTGGCGAGCGTGGACGCGTTCGAAAAATACGGCTGCCACAAGTACCTGTCCGACGATCGCCTCATGACCGCCTTCCACCCCGACGACTCAGTCTGGAGCAGGACCGTCTTCACCCCCCGCATGCTCCAGGCCGGCTGGACGCACTGGGCCTTGCTCCTGCCCACGCGGGCCATCGGACAGGCCTTCATGACGCGCGTGATCCAGCAGGTCCGCGCGGCAGGAATCGCGGGGATCGCGACCTTCGACAGCGTGGAAGACGCCCTGGCCTGGCTCAAGGCTCAGTAGCCCCTCTCCCTCGCCAAACAGCGCGTGTTCCGACCGGCCGGCGGCCATGGCGCGGCCAGCTGGCGCCGTTTGTCACATGCCTGCCCGCCCACCTGATAAAAAATCCATGAAAAATCTATAAAAAACTAGCGAAAATAACGTATTCGGCTGTATGCTCAATTGCGAAAGCATAAGTACGTCAATTATCCTGGAGCCGAGCGTATGCCTATCACCATCCTGGACAACGAGTATGCGTCGTTGTGGTACTATCCTGAGGACAAGATCATCCACCACCAGTTCAAGCAGTACATCTACGGGGAGCACTTCCGCGAAGTGATGGGCACAAGCGCGGAAGCCTACGAGAAGTACGGCTGCCGGAAATACCTTTCGGATGATCGCGGAAATTCGGCCATCCACCCGGAAGACCGGGCCTGGGGCGACGCCAACTTTACCCCCAGGGTGATCAAGGCCGGCTGGACACACTGGGCGCTGGTCATGCCCAAGAAGGTGATCGGGCAGTTGAACATGGCGCGCCTGGTCGCGGAGTATCGAAGCATGGGAGTCGAGGTCAAGGTCTTCAGCGATCCCGACAAGGCCATGGAGTGGCTCAAGGCTCAGTAGCCCGCGGACTTTTCCCACTGGGACGCTCGCTCAAGGACGAAAGCGCATTCTCCGGCGGGCCGGGG
>JARKOQ010000088.1 GCA_029976005.1 Aggregatilineales bacterium
TCCGACGCTTGTATCTTGGGAATGGGTATGCTAGACGTCAAGCAACCCACAGATGGGCGAGGAGGCAAGCTGGTCCGACGCTGAGGCGCGAAGCCTGAGTCGTAGATAAGCGCCTGCTCGCCCGGCAGACCGAGGTCGAACGGTATCGGAGGCGGCCCGAAGGCACAGCCTGGATGAACAAGGGAGACCGCTGTCTGCGCTTCCGCAAACGACGCAGTGAGGAGACGGGCCATGCCAGCTATCCTGGGGATCGACATTTCGAAAGCGACGTTCGATGTGGTCTTGGTCCAGGAGGACCGGACGAAAAGTGGGGTGTTTCCCAACACGCCCCAAGGCTTCTCAAAGCTGGGCCGCTGGCTGAAGAAACAGGGTGTGGAAACGGTCCACGCCTGTCTGGAAGCCACCGGGACGTATGGCGAGGCCCTGGCTGAGTGTCTGTATACGGCCGGTCATCGGGTGAGCGTGGTCAATCCTGCCCAGATCAAAGCCTATGGCCAAAGCCAGCTGACCCGCAACAAGACCGACCAGGCCGACGCCCGGGTGATTGCCGACTTCTGTGCCACCCAGCACCCCGCGGTCTGGACCCCGCCTGCTCCCGAATGGAAAGAGCTCCAGGCCCTGGTGCGCCACCTGGACAGCCTGAAAGAGATGCGCCAACAGGAGCGCAACCGGCTCTCCGCCGGGATCAGCTCGGCCACCGTCGCGCAGGCCCTTCACGCGCACATCGCGTTTCTGAATCAGCAGATCGCGGCCCTTGAGCAGCAAATCCAGGCCCACATTGACCACCATCCCGACCTGAAGCGCCAGCACAAGCTACTCAGATCCATCCCTGGGATTGGCAACCTGACCGCCTTCACCCTGTTGGCCGAAATCCGCAGCATTCCCGCTTTTGACAGTGCCCGCCAACTGGCCGCCTTCGCCGGGCTTTCACCCCGCCAGCATCGTTCGGGGTCTTCCGTGCGCGGCCAAACCCGCCTGTCCAAGACCGGCAGCGCCCGCCTGCGCAAAGCCCTCTACATGCCCGCCATCGTCGCCAAACGGCACAATCCCCTCATCGCCGCTTTTTGTCAGCGTTTGTTGGCGCGTGGCAAAGCCATGATGGCCGTCATTGGCGCCGCCATGCGCAAACTCCTGCATCTGGTCTACGGTGTCCTCAAATCCGGGCGGCCTTTTGACCCAGATCATTTGGCGAAGGCTGCGTCTGTGCCTTGACTTTCAAGACGGTATCTACGTTTGTCTCCGCGCTCTCTGCGGTGAGATGCCTTTACCCCAGCCGCTTCTTCATCGGCTGGGTCGTGAAGCCGGGCACGCCGAAGATCGTCATCGTGCGCGGGCCGGTGGATTTCCGGTAGCCGAGGCGCTGGTAGAATGGCACGGCGTAGGGCGTGGCGGCCAGGGTGATCGCCCGGCAGCCCGCCGCCCGGCATTGTTCCTCGAAACGATCCATGAGCCGTCGCCCGATGCCCCGGCGGTGATGCTCGGCGGCGACGAACAGGCTGTGCAGCCGCCCCGGCCTGCCGCGCAGCACGCCCACGAGGTCGCCTGCCTCCTCCGCCGCCCACACGATCGGCGCATCGATGACCGAGGCGATCAGCTTCTGGTGCAGCGGGTCGTCGGAGCGCGCGTAGAGGTATGGCCCCAGCAGCGCCTCGGCTTCCTCGGCGGAAAAGCTGTCCAGGTTGAACTCGAAGAAGGTATCCGCGATCAGGATGCCGGCCGCGCGCGCGTCGCGGTCGGGATCGTAGGGGCGGATGGTGAGCATGGGCAGGGCTGACCGCGCTTCATGCCGGCACGGGGGCCGGGGTCTTGAATGGCTCGGTGCGGATCGTGATCCGGCCCAGGCCGGGCAGCTCCGAGCGCAGCCGGGTCTCGACCGCTTCGGCTAGGCGGTGGGCTTCCTCGACCGGCCGCGAACCGTCGATCCGGCAGTGCAGGCTGAGCGAATAGGTGCCGTCCGGTTCGGCGCGCACGTTCAGGTCGTGCCACTGGTTGTCCGGGAAGGCCTGCATGGCGATCCACAGGGCCTGCTGGGCCAGGTGATGGCCGCGCTCGTCCCGGTCGCCGCACGGTTTGATTCCGTAGGCCGGCTCGATGTGGGTGACCACGTAATCGACGGCGGGCAGGCTGTTGATCAGGCGCTTCTCCAGGCGCGACACCAGGGTATGGGCTTCATCGAGCGTCATGTCGGCCGGGACCTCGACGTGCATATCGAGCATCAGGCCGGCTCCCATTTCCGCCGCGACGACCTCGTGCGCGCCCAGTCCCAGGGCCGCGGCTTCGGCGTGGGCGAGCCGGGCGTAGTCGGGCGGCTGGTCGGTGGCGGGGACGAAATCCACGTCGATGTCGGACAGCCCTTCGAAGCGGGTGCGCAGCCGGGCGCGGATTTCCTCCGCGATGGCCGCGCTGTCGTCGATCGTGGTCGGCGGCGCGACGTTGACCGCCAGATCGAGGTAGACGTCGTCCTCGGTGCCCCGGCTGCGGACGCGCGTGACGTCGTAGACCCCCGGCACGTCGGCCACGACCTGCCGGACATCCTGGGGATCGAGCACGGCATGGTCGACCAGGATGGCGGCCGAACGGCCGATGATGTGCAGGGCATTGCGCGCGATCAGGCCGACCACCACCAGCGCCGCGACCGCGTCCACCCAGCCCAGGCCGAGCGTGACCGTGACCAGCGAGAGCAGGACGGTGATCGAAACCATGATGTCGCTGCGCTTGTCCTCGGAGCTGGCGATCAGCACCTCGGAGTGGAGCCGCTGCCCGGCCCGGCGCTGCATCCGGAACAGGGCCAGGTTGACGACCAGGGCCAGGCTCATCACGGCGAAGTTGGCGAGGCCGATTTCCGGCACGTCGCCGGAGACCAGGCGCTCGATGCTGCTCTTGACGATCTCGCTCGCGGTCAGAAGCAGGAAACCGCCGACCAGCATGGCCGCCAGGGTTTCGTAGCGGCGGTGGCCGTAGGGGTGTTCTTCATCGGGTGGATGGCCGGCCAGGCGAGTGACGACCATGGCGATGGTGTTGGCGATGGCATCCAGCGAGGAGTCCATGCCGTCGGCGATCATGACCAGCGAACCGGTCAGGAAGCCCACGCCCAGTTTGAGGGCCAGCATGACGATGTTGGTCAGCAGGGAGATGAGATAGACGCGGTTGACTTCCCGCGAACGCTGGGTATGGGCTGTCATGATCCCTCGTTATACCGAACCAGCTTGCCTTCTCATTATAGCAGTCGCCGCCGTGAATTGAATGGACGTTCGGCATACGATGCATGTATTTCGTCAACAGTGCGCCGGACGTGGTGCGTGGCGTGGCAGCCGTTTCTCCCTTACAATGCAGGCCATGCGCGGCTGCGATGGGAGGGGACGATCATGGGCGGGACGGCCAACGAGACGCGGCGGGATGGGCGGGACTCCGGGCGGCGGGCGGCGGGATTGCTGCTCCTGCTCCTGGCGGCGGGCCTGCTGCTGGCGGCCTGTGCCCAGGCCCGGACCTACCTGACGGCGGGCACGCTCAACCGCGGCTGGCAGCCCATCTACCGCGACTTCGACGGGCTGCCGATGGTCTACGTCCCGGCCGGGTGTTTCGTCGCCGGGCGGATCGACGGCCCCAGCGAGGAGCAGCCCGGCCGCCGGGTATGCCTGGGCGGGTTCTGGATCGGCCAGACCGAGATCACCAATGCCCAGTACGCGGCCTGCGTCGAGGCCGAGGCCTGCACCCCGCCGGTCAACCCGGTCTACTTCGACGCGCCGCGTTATGCCAACCATCCGGTGGTGCACATCACCTGGGATCAGGCGGCGGCCTATGCCGCGTGGCGCGGCGGGGCGCTGCCCAGCGAGTTCCAGTGGGAGTACGCCGCGCGCGGGACGGAAGGCGCGGTCTATCCCTGGGGCTATGCCGAGCCGGACTGCCAGCGGGCCAATTACGGGACGTGCGTCCGGGCCACGGCCGCCGTGGGGCCGGATCAGCGGACGATGGGGGCGTCGTGGGTCGGGGCGCTCGACCTGGCGGGCAACGTCGAGGAGTGGACGGCGAGCTGGTACGGCGAGCGGCTGTACTTCCAGCTCGAGGACGGCGCGATCGATCCGGCCGGGCCAACGGACGGGCGGCTGCGCGTCCTGCGCGGCGGGGCCTGGGGAGATGCGGCCGATCAGCTCCGCGCCACGGTGCGCGCCCGGCACACCCCCGTCTCGCACAGCGACACGCGCGGCTTCCGGATCATCCTGAACGCGCCGAGGGAGTGAGCGCACCGTGCGCCGTCGTTTGTTGCAGATGCGCTCGATCGATGCGAACCTCACCCCAACTTTCGTTGGGCGTCTGATTATCGGGATGCGCGCCTTTGTCTTCGCCTTCCCGCCACCGTGTGGGGGAAGGTTGGGATGGGGGTGAGAATCGAACGGCCGATAGCCCCAATAGCCTCTATTCCACCGCCACAAACGCTAACTGGACGGTGTACCCGGCCGGCGGGCGGGCCAGGCTGACCCAGAAGGGCCGCGCCAGCCGGTAATCGCACGTTCCCGCCACGCCCCACGCCACCCGCAGGGTCACGACCCGCGCCGCCGCGTCCGTGATCAGTCCGATCGGGTCGGTGGTGGCCGTGCAGCCCGTCCCCACGTTGACCGCCCCCACCAGCAGCCGGTCCGTGAAATCGAACGCCCCCCGCGTCGCCGGGAAGCGGCACAGGGCGGATTCGTCGATCTCGGTGTAGAGCGCGGCGAGCGCCCCGGC
>JARKOQ010000092.1 GCA_029976005.1 Aggregatilineales bacterium
TTTGCGCCGCGCCCGGCCCCGCCGCACCATGCCGCCGTGACACCGACGCTGCCGGAGCGCGCGACAGCCCTCGGGCTTCGGCGCGGGGCAATCCACGGGGTCGAATGCCCATGACCCCGCTGGATACCGGCATCGTCTTGCTTTACCTGGCGGCCGTCTTCGGAATTGGCATCTACTTCTCCCGGCATCAAAAAACCGCCGAGGATTATTTCCTCGCCGGCCGGAAGGTGCCCGGCTGGGTGGTGATCTTCGCCATCGTGGGGACCATGATCAGCAGCACCAGTTTCATCGGCCACCCGGGCAACGTGTTCGCCCGCGACATGTGGAACCTGCCCTCCTTCCTCATGTTGCCGGTCGTCATGCTCTTTGTCGCGCGCCACATCGTCGGCTTCTACCGCCGCACCGTGCGGATGAGCATCTACGACTACCTCGAGCGGCGGTTCAACTATGGCGCCCGGGCCTATGGCGCCGCGGCCTTCATCGTAAGCCGGGTGGTGGACATGAGCGCCACCCTCTACTTTCTGGCGGTGCCGGTGTCCTACCTCAGCGGGTTCGACGTCTGGTGGGTGATTCTCGTGGTGGGCCTGGTCACCGTGGTGATGACCGTGGCCGGCGGGATTGCGGCGGTGGTGTATGCCGATGTGTTGCAAGGCGTGCTCCTGGCCGCCGGCGCGCTGGTGTGCCTGGGCATCGCCCTGTTCCGGCCGCCTGCCGGAACGGAGGCGGTCCTGACCGCGGCGTGGGAGGGCGGAAAGTTCGGGCTGGGTCAGTGGTCCTTCAGCCTCGAGGAAATGAACGGATGGTTTCTGCTGGTGGGCGGCGCGATCTGGGCGATCCAGCGTTATGCCCTGGATCAGCACATCGTGCAGAAATATCTGGTGGCCGCCACCGACCGCGAGGCCCGGATGAGCGCCTTCGTCGGCGCCCTCTCCTGCCTGCCCATCTGGCTGTTGTTCTTTCTGCTGGGCGCCTGCCTCTGGGGCTTCTTTCAGGTGACGGGCCAGGCGCTCCCGCCCGAGGTGGCCCGCGTCAAGGACAACATCGTCCCGTATTTCATCAAAACCCAGCTCCCCGTGGGAATGATCGGCCTGGTGATCGCCGCCCTGCTTGCCGCCGCCATGTCCAGCCTGGATTCCGACCTCAACAGCATGGCCACCGTGATTGTCGAGGATTATTTCGGGCGGCTGCGCCCCGGGGCGACTGACCGGCAGCGTCTCTGGGCCGGCCGCGCCGTCGTCGCCGTTCTGGGCGTCCTGGCCATCCTGTTCTCCCAGCTCTGGATTGGCATCGGCACCGCCCTCGAGCTGGGGGTCCAGTTGTTCTCGATTGCCACGGCCGGCATGCTCGGCCTCTTCGCCTTGGGCGCCCTCACCCGGCGCGCCAACGGCCCGGGGGCCATCGTGGGCATTGCCGCCTGCGTCCTGTTCACCGCCTGGGCGACCCTGACATCGGTCCAAATGCCGGCGCTGGATTCCGTGCTGCTTGATCTCGGTCCGTTCAACTATCGCCTGCACCCGTTTCTGATCGGCATTCTCAATCACCTGATCCTGCTGATCGTCGGATACCTGGCCAGCCTTTGGTTCGCCCGCCGTTCACCCAACCGCCCTATTCCAGCAGGCTCGCCGGCCACTCGTAACTCCCCGGCTTGACCACAATTTGCGGACCGGCCCCGCCGGCCGGCCGCACCGCCGTCACGCCCATGGCGAAGTCGTGCTCGACCCGCAGCCGGGTGATCCCCAACCGCTCGAGCAGCAACACCGCCGTCGCCCCTCCCTCGACGCAGACCCGCTCCGGCGCCTGCTTCGACAGCGCCGCTTGCGCCGCCTCGACCAGCAGGCTTCCCAAGCGGCGGCACCCCACCCGCTGGCACGGGAGAACCGGCCGGCCGATGCCGACCACGACCTGCCGATGCCGCCCCATGGCAGCGCAGACGGCCCGGAC
>JARKOQ010000093.1 GCA_029976005.1 Aggregatilineales bacterium
CGGCGACGAGCAGGACCCACAGGCCCAGCACGCCGTAGAAGCCGATCGAGAGCAGCAGGGCGGGCAGCCGGTTGCCCACCTGGAAGGCCAGCAGCAGGGGGAAGTAAGCCGAGGTCACGCCGAAGGACAGCCAGGCCAGCCGCCGCCAGCGGGCGGTCGTGGCGCGCTCCAGCAGCAGGCCGTAGGCCAGCAGCAGCGGGGCCATCCCGGAGACCCACAGCGTCGCCCCCAGCAGGAGCGTGGTCACGACCATCAGCGCGTATTCGAGGTCGAACCGGGCGGGGTCCTCGACCGTCGCCGGGCGGCGCGTGACCGCCCAGA
This sequence comes from Aggregatilineales bacterium, assembly GCA_029976005.1. GTDB lineage: Bacteria > Chloroflexota > Anaerolineae > Aggregatilineales > Ch27 > JARKOQ01. Next base: position 322 of record JARKOQ010000093.1, read on the forward strand.
CCGTCGCCCCGGCCACGAGCAGGCTCAGCACGAGCCGGGTCGGCCCGGCCAGGGCGGGCGCATCGACCAGGGGGAGGATGCTCGCGTTGGCCGTGAACAACCGCTGGCTGAAGCCCAGGATCGAGCAATTCTTGAACAGCCCCTCGATCTGGCCCTGGCTGGACAGGCCGGGCAGCAGGTCGGTGAAGTATTCGATCATCAGGTCGGGGCCGGACACGACCACCTGAAACAGCCCCAGCAGCAGCCCGGCCACGATCACGGCCCGGATCAGTCGCCAGTCGCGCCGCCACACGAAGTAGATCACCAGCAGGGCCGGGTAGACCTTGATCCAGGCCAGCAGGGCCAGCAGCGCCCCGGCCAGGCTCCGCCGGTCCGCTCGAACCGCCGCCCAGACTCCCACCAGTCCGGCCAGCATCAGGAAGCTGACCTGCCCCACCCAGACGCCCTGCACCACCGGCGTGAACAGCAGCGGCATGATCCACACCATCCGGCGGCGGGCCGGGGTGGACGCGACGCGGCCCAGCAGCGCGGTCGCCCCGATCAACAGGGCCGCGCTGCCGATCAGCCAGACGACGGCCAGCCCGTCCCAGCCCAGCACTCGCGCGAACGGAGCCAATACCTGGGCCAGCAGGGGCGGGTAGACATAGGTCGTGCCGGTGAAGCCCTGGTAGAGCGGCTGGCCTTCCGCCAGGCGCAGCGCGCCCTGGTAGTAGGAGCGGTAATCCCAGCGCTCCCCGGCCAGGAACAGGACGCCGCAGCCGGTCAGCAGCAGCCCCCAGGCGACGATCAGCGGCAGGTGGCGCAGGCGCCTTGTCACGGGGCGGACTCCCCGCGCAGCCGGTAGAACAGGCAGCCGGCCCGTTCCTCGACCGGGTAGGCGGCCAGCGCGGGCGGGGCCTCGTCCTCGCCGCAATAGGCGTAGACCAGCGGGGCGGGGTCGGAGTCCAGCGCGGCCAGGGCGTCCTCCGGCCCGGCCGACCAGGTCACGTCGCGGAAGGCGTAGAACTCGATCGCGAGGCTGGTGCGCTTGAGGTTGCTCAGGATGCGGTCGGCGGGTCTGGTCGAGTCGCCAAAGGCGGCGGCCACGTCGAGGGGCATGTAATTCACCCCGCCGCGCTCCAGGAAGGGATGCTCCCCGGAACGGTGGTAGCCATCCAGCACGATCAGGCTGAACACCCCGCCGGCCACCAGCAGCCCCGCGACCAGCGGGCGCAGCAGGCGGACCCGTCCCCGTAAGCCGGGCTGGAACGCCGCCGCGACCGCGCCGGAAGCCGCCAGGGCCAGCGGCGGGGCCAGGAAGAGCTTGTAGTAGCTGTGGATGTAGCTGGCGTTGCGCAGCAGGATCAGGTAGCCGAAGCCGACGATTGCCAGGACGATCAGCATGTGGCGGGCCATCTCCGCCTCGCGCCGGATCAGGAATATGCCCGCCCCGGCCAGGATCAGCACGATCGGGGTGTAGATGATCGCGCTGTCGGTCAGCAGGTGGCCGATCCAGTCCAGGGCGGTGAAGGGCGGCGACTCCGGCCCGAAGGTGGCGCTGCTGGTCCGCCATACGAAGGCGTCCATCAGGTCGGGCAGCGTGCCCGGCCAGGCGAGCTGGTAGTAGGCCAGCAGGACGCCCAGCGCCAGCAGCCCGACCGCGCCGACTCCGAGGCTGCCGCGCGCCGTGCCGCGTCCCCGGCGCCATCCGCCCCACCCGGCCAGGACGATCACAACCAGCAGCCCGGCCCAGGACGTCCACACGGCCAGGATCGCCAGTCCGGCCAGGGCCAGCCAGCGCCCGCGCGTCGGGCGGCGCAGATAGTCCACCCAGACCGCCGCCAGCAGCAGGCCCAGCGCCAGGGTCAGGCACTCGTGATCGGGCATCCGGCCGAAGTAGAGCATGGCCGGGGTGAGGGCGTAGAGCGCCGCTGCCCAGAAGGGGCGCTTACCTTTATACAGCTTCCGCGCCAGGGCGTAAATCGCCGCCACGCTGATCAGGGTCGCCGCCGCCGCGACCCAGCGCGCCGCCGCCTCGTGGAAGCCGAACAGTTCTCCCGCCAGGGCGGTCGTCCATACGATCAGCGGCGGGTGGTGGTTGTAATACCGGAAGGCGTCCGGGGATTCCACCGGCCCGGTGTTGAGGGTCTGGAGGCCGCGCAGCTCCAGCGCGCCGTACAGGCGGTAGTTGCGCACGGCGGTGCCGATCCAGGCCCCGTTTTCGTCGTACAGGCCGAACCAGGGCGCGTCCAACCGGACGAGCAGCAGCCCCCACACGATCAGCAGCAGGCCAAGGATAGCCGGGGAAGGCGCGCGGCGGCGGGCCATGGGGCTACTCCGCCGCGACCAGGCTCACGCTGACCTGGCGCTCGCGCGGCCCGTCGAACTCGAAGAGCACCACGCGCTGCCAGGTGCCCAGCAGCAGCCGCCCCCGGACGACCGGCACGCTCAAACTGGGGCCGATCAGGGCGGCCAGGATGTGATCGGGGGTGTGGCTGGGATCGTGCGGGTGGCGGAACTGGAGCTTGGGGATCATGGCGGTGTAGGCGTCCAGCATGTCCAGGTCCGTGCCGGGGTCGAGGTCGGCCGCCGTCAGCGCGGCGGTGGTGTGCAGGCAGAAAGCGCTGCACAGCCCGGCCTGGAAGTCCGCCTCCCGGATCAGGCGGTTGAGGCGGTCGGTGAGGTCGATCACCTGTTTGCTGCGCTGGGTGGAGATGGTCAGGATCGCGGGCATGGGGAAGCCTTTGGGAGTAGACAGTCGTCAGTTCACAGTCGACAGTTTACAGTGGTCAGACAGGGTGTCGGCGGCACACAAGGGGCAGGCCCGACGCCTCTAATTATGCCAGACCGGCCAGGAATGGGGAAATGGGG
>JARKOQ010000099.1 GCA_029976005.1 Aggregatilineales bacterium
GCGATCTCCCGGCTCGATCGCCTGGTACTAATACCCCTGTTGACAGTCCCCGACAGTTCGTTCATAATACATCCATAGGCTGTGAGGTGGGGATCGGGAGACAACGGCATGTCCGCCCAGGAAGCGATTGCGCTGTTCAACAAGCGCGGCCGCGGCCGGCTTCATATTGGCGACATCGAGGGCGCGCTGGGAGACTTCAACCGGGTCATTACCCTCGACCCGGCCTGCGCCGAAGCCTACCAGTATCGCGGCCTGGCCCACCGCTGCCGGGGCGAGCTGGAGCTGGCCCTGGATGATTTCGACTGCGTGCTGCGCTACGCCGCCCCCTCCGAGCCTCTGGCCTGCGAAGCCCACTATCACCGCGCGCTGACCCGCGTCAGCCAGGGCGACCTGTCCGGCGCGATCGAGGACCTCACGGCCCTGATCGACGCCAACCCGCGCGCCGAAGCGTTCCTCCACCGCGGGACGCTGCGCCAGCAGCAGGGGGATTTGACCGGAGCCATCATGGACTACAGCGCCGCGATCCGGCGCGATCCCCGCAGCGACCAGGCCTACGTCCGGCGCGGCAATGCCCGCCGCGAACAAGGAGAGACTACGGGCGCGCTGGCGGACTATGACGCGGCCATCCGGCTCTGCACGGCGGATGTCCGCGTTTTTTATTATCGCGGCCTGCTGCGCGCCCGGCGGCACGACCTCGAAGGCGCGTTGAGCGACCTGCGCGAATACCTGCGCTGGGACGGCGGGCACGAATACGGCCATCAGGCCGAGATCGAGCAGTTGATCGCCCGCCTGGAAGTCGAGCGCCATCCCGTGACCGTTTGATCCTGGCAAATAAGATGTTTGTATATTCTAACCGTCTGGTTGCCTGAATCTCCGCACTATTGCCTATAATCACACATTGACGTTTCAGACCCGTCACAGGGAGTCGTGTGTGGATACCTGGGGGCTGCTGGCGCTGTTTTTCGCCGGCGCGTTTTTCGCCATCCTGATCCTGGCCCTCTACTACTGGCGCGCCGTGCGCCCTCATTTGACTCGCCTGCCGGATGCCGGGCAGATCCCCCTCGTCCAGGTTTTGCAGGATACCGTGCAGTCCCTCCACGAAGCCCTGGCCCGCCACGCCAGCCTGATCGCCCGCCTGCCTGCCCAGCTCGAAGTCAAGGCCGCGCCGCCCGATGCCAGCCTGAGCGAGGCCCTGGTTGCTCTGCGCGCCAGCCAGGCCCAGCAGATCGACCTGCTGGACGGCCTGGGCCAGAGCCTCAGTCGGCTCTACGGTCAGGTCGAAGGGCTGGAGGCGCGGGCCAGCGCCCAGGCTCGCCAGGCGGCCCTGCTGGAACGGCTGCGCCAGGGGGTGGTTGGCCTCAGCCAGCATTATTTGGAAACGACCGGGCGGCTCCAGACCCAGATCGCCGAGGAGCAGGCCCGCCAGATTCAGACCCAGCAGGCCCACGAGCAGCGCCTGCTGGCCCTGGGCCAGGGGTTGAGCGCGCTCGGCCAGCAGATCGACATGCAATCCCGGTCGGGGCAGCAGCGTACCGGCGATTCGCAGGCGGCCGTGCTGGGTGAGCTGCGCCAGGGATTGAGCGCGCTCGGCCAGCAGACCAGCGCCCAGGCCGGGCAGGCGGCGACCTTCGCCGCCGAAGCGCGGGAACGCGAGGCGGCCCTGCGCGGCGAGCTGCGCCAGGCGCTCGATACGCTTGGCCAGCAGGTGCGGGAGTCTCTGGCCGAGGCCCGCGCGGCGCAGGAGGCGGCGGCCTCCGCCCAGGGCGAGGCCCGCCAGGCTCAGGAAGGCTGGCTGCTGGACAGCCTGCGCCAGAGCCTGAGCGCGCTCGGCCAGCAGGTGGACGAGCAGACGCACCGCCTGGAAGCCCGCCTGGACGAGACCCGATCGCAGCAGGAGGAAGTCCGCCAGAGTCAGGCCGCGGCCCTGCAAGACCTGGGCGGCAGCCTGGAAGCCCTGACCCGCCAGGTCGAGGCGTTGGCCGCCGAGACGCGGGCCAGACTGGACGCGGCGGACGCCGTCCGGGCGGAGACGCGCCAGGCCCACGATCAGACCATGGCCGCGCTGCGCGAGAGTCTGATCGCGCTCGGCCAGCAGATAGAAACCCCGGTCCGCCAGATCGAGGCGCGGCTGGACGAGACGGCTACCCAACTGGGCGATACCAAAGCCCGGATGGACGAAACCAAGACGCAGTTGGACGAAGCCGGAATCCGGTTGGACGAAACCAAGGCCCAACTCGACGAGACAAAAACCCTTCTGGAAGAAGATCGCGCGCGGCAGGCCCAGGCCCGGCTGGATCAGCAGGCTTTCCTGTCCGACGCGCTGAACGGCCGCCTGAGCGCGCTCGGCCAGCAGGTCGAGGCGCTGGGCCAGCAGGTGCAGGCCCAGGTGGAAAGCGCCCAGGCCCGGCGCCAGGAAGCCGAAGTCAAAGCCGGGGAAGTCCAGGCCCGCCAGCAGGACGTGCTGGACGGCCTGCGCCTGAACCTGGAGGCGCTCGGCCAGCGGGTCGAGGCGCTGGCCCAGGCGGAGGCGGCTCCACCGGCGCTCGACCTGCGCGAGCTGCGCGACGGTCTGGTGACCCTGGAGCGCGGCCAGCAGCACCTTAGCACCGTGCTGACCCTGCACGGCAACGCTCTGACCGACCTCGACCGGCGCTTCAAGGCGACCAGCGTCACCCTGGACGAATTGTCTCAGCTCCGCGACCTGATCGTGACCCTCAACACCAGCAGCCTGGACCTGCACGCCCGCCTGGGCCAGCAGGGCGAGCACCTGCAAACCCTCGAAGCGCGGATGGACAGCCAGACCAGCCTGATCGGCGCGGTGCGCGAGCGCCTGGAGGCCACCCTGGCTTCGCGTCGCCGGCCGCGCCTGGAGTTGGAGGCGATCGACGGCATTGGGCCGGTCTACGCCAGGAAGCTGGCCGAGGCCAACATCCAGACCCTGGAGGCGCTGGCCGCGCTCACCCCGGAGGAGGTCACGGCGATCATGGCGCTGCCGCGCTGGCGCTGGATTGATGCGCCCGGTTGGGTACGCCAGGCCCAGGAACTGGCGGCCAAACGCAGCGCGGAGCCTCAGCCGTGAGCCAGGAGACACCCCCCTCGCCGGTCACGGTCGCCGGCCGCCTGGACAGCGCCCTGCTGGCGCTGCTGCTGATCACGTCCGGGCTGGTGGTGATTTTCCTGCTGGCTGCGCGCGGGGCCGGTCTGGGGGCGGTCAGTCCCACGCCGCCGCCCACCGCTGCCGCCGCTGCCCTCAGCCCGTCGCCGGGCACGCCGACTCTGACTCCGTCGCCCACCCAGGCGACGCCCGCCCCGGCCGATACCCTGCCGCCGGTGCCGACGCCGCGCGTCGAGCCGCTGGCGCTGGAGGCCCTGTACGCCGGGGTGCCCTTTGGCGTGGAAGGCCTGGCGCTGCCCGGCCAGACGATCGCCATTTTCGACAACGACGTGCTGCTCGGCCAGTGGACGGTCGATTCGAGCGGCCGCTGGCGAATCGAAGTACCCGCCGGGCTGCCGGTGGGCGAGCACCGGCTGGTGGTCGTCGCCATCGGGCCGGACGGGCGGCGCAGCGAGGCCGCTCCGGCCGGGTTCACGCTGATTCACGCCCCGGCGCTGGCCGCGACGGCCGAATCCCTGCCCGACGCGGCCGCCGCCCTGACCACGAAGCAGGCCGAGGCCAGCGCCACGCAGACCGGCCTGCCCGCCGGGACGCCGGTCGCGGGCCGGCCCTCGCCCAGCCCGACTCCGGCGCGGGCCATCGGCGGGCCGCTTCAGACCCAATCCAGCGCGGCCATCATCCAGCAGGCGGCCAGCCCCACGCCCAGTCCGACCCGGACGCGACCTACCGCGACGCAGTCCACTGCGACGCGGCCAACGGCAACCCGGCCCACCGCGACCCTTGCGGGCGCGGTCGAAGGGCAGGTGATTGCCAGCCCGACGCCGGTGCCCACTCGCGAAGCCTCGCCCAGCCCGGCCACGTCGCAGCCCACTGCGTCGCAGCCTGCCGCGTCGACGGTCGAAGCGACGCCCGTTGCGTTCCAGTCCGGCGGCGCCATGCCGCTGCTGGCCGTCGATCCCCAGGTGAGCAGCCAGGCCGGCGTCCTGATCTTCAGCGGGCAGGGCGAACCCGGCGGGATGGTGACGCTGCTGGCGGAGGATGGCGCGCTGCTCGGCACGGCCCCGGTCGGCCCGGATGGGCGCTGGACGGTGGAAGCCGATCCGGATGCGGCGCAAGGGGCGGGGCAGGTGACCGCCCAGCTCTTCGACCCGGCGGGGATCATCGTCGCCCAGGCGATTCGCCCGCAGGAAGCCGGCGCGCCCCTGCTGCCGGTGACCGGCCAGGCCGCCGCGCCGCGCGCCAGAGGCCCGGCCCTGATCGTCCTGCTGGGCCTGGCCCTGCTGACCGGTGGGCTGGCCCTGCGCCAGGCCGGGCGTGTCCTGACCGAGGCCGCGCCGTCCGGCGGGAATCACAAAAAAGGGACGCTGCGCTAGCGTCCCTCACGATTTGTCTGGCGATTTTGCCCCGGCGCGGGCCTCATTCCCGCCGCCGGACTTCCACCTCGTTGTTCTGGGTCACCGAATTGATCACGCGGATCAGCTCGTCCACCCCGACCGGCTTGCCCAGCAGCACGTCCACCCCGGCGTTCATGACTTCCTGGACGTGGGCCTGGCTGGTGTCGGCGCTGATCAGGATGATCGACGTGGGCTGGCCGGTGACCACCCGGCGGGCGTAGCGGCACAGTTCCAGGCCGTTGACGTCGTTCACGTCCAGGTTGAGCACGATCACGTCCGGCATGCGGCAGGTGATGGTGTAGAACGCGCCGGACATCTCCTGCACGATCTGCACGTCATAGCCGGCCCCGACCAGCACGGTGCTCAACGCCTGGGAGACTTCTGGATTGTCCTCGACGACCAGCACGCGCTGGCCGTTGCCGGCCTGGGCGACCGGGCGCAGGCGCACCCAGGGCTGGCCGTGCAGGACGTTGTGATGGGTCGGCACGACCACCAGCATCACGTCGATGCGAATCCGGCCGATGTGCACCTCGTCCCCGTGGCGCAGGCGGTAGGGGCGGCGCGGCTGGAGCCGCTGGCCGTTGACGTAGGTGCCGTTGGTGCTGCCCAGGTCCATCAGCATCAGGCGGTCCGGCTCGGCGATGAAGGCGGCATGGCGGCGCGAGACGCCCTTTTCCAGTCCTTCGTAGGGGGTCAGGTCCAGGTCCGGGTAGACCCCGGCCCGCACGTCGGAGCGGCCGATCACGATCTGGCGATTGACGTTGATCCGGACGGTGAGCGGCGTGTCGTGGATGTGCAGTTCCACGACCCAGGGCGCTCCGAGACCAAAATCCAGCGGCCCGGTTTCACGGGGCATCGCTTCGGGCGCGGGCTGTTGATCGTCCAACAGCCGCGTACTCAGCACGCGGCGGAGATTGGAATCCTGGATGGTGCCTTCGCTCATGGGGAACTCCCATCGACTTCTTTGCCGGAGATGTTTCTAAAAAAATCATAAATTTACAATGAAGATCGTAAACTGAGTCAATATCTGAAGTTATAGTACCCTGGTCCTTTTCGGGACGATTCGAACAATCCGCCAACAATTCCTTAATTATTTCTCGCCCGGATATTCACCCGGCCGGGGACGGTTTTGGCCCCGGCGCGCATTCGCGTGGGAGGGTCTCTTTGTGCTAGCATAAGGGTGTCGTTATCCAGGAGTTTTCCTATGGCAGGCTCAATCCAAAATCAACTCAAAAGCAGCGATCCCACCGTCCGCCGCCAGGCCATCGTCAAGCTCGGCAAGTCGCTCGACGAGCGCGCCCTGCCGCTGCTGGCCGGCGTCTACCGCAGCGATCCCGATCCGGAGCTGCGCGAACTGGCCCTCAAGGCCGGCAAGCACATCCGCAAGCACCTGGCCGCCCAACCGGCGAAGCAGGGCCGCCTGCAAGCGGCATCCGACGCGGATGACGCCTCTTCGGACTACACCCCGCCGTTCAGCAGCGACCTGGGCGAGGACGATCCGGGCTACAGCATCATCCCGCCTTCCTCAGGCGGCGGCTCCGGCCGTCCCAATTCCGCCCAGGGGTACAGCTATACCGGACTGGGCCAGGGTTACGAGGACCTGTCCTCGGAGAAAGGCTGGTTTGAGGACAGCAGCCTGGGCTACGAGGATGTTTCCAAGAGCGGCGTGCCGGAGGAGGAAGTCGAAGTTTCCTACCAGAACAGGCAGCGCGCCCGGAGCTACATCGACCCGGTCCTGAACGCCCAGGCTCCCGGAGGCCGGGGGCTGACCCCCAAGGACCGGATCAACGCCGTCAAGAACCTGGGCAAGGCCCTGGACCTGGACCCCAACCAGGCCCGCGATCCCGTCGTGCGCAACCTGGTGCACCAGGTCATGGGGCTGTCGCCGGATGAGGGCGTCGCCATCCTGCGCGGCAAGGCCAGCCGCGAGGACTTCATCCGTTCGCTCAAGGGCAAAGGCGCCAAGGCCAAGCGCGGTGCCGGCTCCGGCGCGGCGACCTGGGGGGACGTGGGCTTCGACATCGCGATCCTGTTCCTGGTGACCGTGATCGGGATGGTGCTCTATTTCCTGGTGATCCTGCCCCAGCTTTTCAGCATGGTTGGCAGGTACAGCTACGATCCCTCGCTCAGCAGCGTCGACCTGCAAAGCGTCGCCCCGGTCATGGCCATCATGCTGAGCCTGGGGATCGGGTTGTATATGGTTATCAGCTCGTTTATCAGCAACGGGGCGATCCACTTCGCGGCGGTCATGTTCGGCGGGGATGCCGTCCTGCCGGAGACGTATCACGCACTGCTCCCGATTCAGACGGCGATCACGGCCGGCGTCCTGGTGCTGTACGCGGTGATGCTCATGGTCCCGCCGGACACCATGTGCCTGTTCTCGGTTCTTCTGATGGGGACCAGCATCGGCGGCTCGTACTGGATGTCCCGGAAGCTGGCGGAAGTCCACGGCTTTGGCTCGATGGCCGGCTGCATGGCGATCATCGTCGGGCCGATCCTGCTCGGCATCCTGACTTTCCTGGGCCTCAGTCTGCTCGGCGCCCTGCTGGGAGTCTCGCTCCAGAACTTCGCCCCGATGTTCGGCTAAAGGCAAGGCGAACCGCCCAAGACAAGGCGAACCGCCAGGACGCCAGGAACGCAGAGGAAAACCAGAGATGGGGCTTCTCTGCGTTTTTTCGCCCTTCAAGGGAGCGCTTTTTCGATAGGTTGCCTTTCTTCGTGCTTTTCCCTGGCGTTCATGGCGTCTTGGCGGTTTCCATCGCCTTTTTGCGTGCGCTCCGGGTTCGGCGCGCCGATCCGTTGAGCGCGGGGGCGCGGCCGGGGTTATAATCGGGCGCGCCTATCGGACCTGCACTCAGGGAGCCGCCGCATGACGTACGTTTCCGTGGAAGGCGTGATTGGGGTGGGCAAAACCACGCTGGCTCGCCTTCTGGCCCCGCAACTGGACGCCCAGATCGTGCTGGAGGTCTTCGAGGAGAACCCCTTCCTCAGCAACTTCTACGCCGACCGCGCCCGGTATGCCTTCCAGACCCAGATTTTCTTCCTGCTCAGCCGCTACCACCAGCAGCGTTCGCCCGGCATGACCGTCCGGCCGCTGGTCAGCGACTACATCTTCGCCAAGGACGCGCTCTTCGCCCGGCTGAACCTGGGCGGGGACGAGCTGGATATGTACACCCGCGTGCACGAGGCCCTGGCGGAGCGGGTCGAAGTCCCCGATCTGGTGGTCTTCCTGCGGGCGGATACCGACGTCCTGATGCGGCGCATCACCCTGCGCGACCGGCCTTACGAGCGCAACATGGAGCGCGACTACATCGACAGCCTGCGCAGGGCCTACGACGCCTTCTTCGCGGACTATCACGACACGCGCCTGCTGACCATCGACGCCAACGCGCTGGACTTCGTTGCGAATGATGAGGACCGGGCCGAAGTCCTGACCCAGATCATGGGCGCATTGGGCCGCGCCCCGCGCCAGGAGAGCCTGCCCGGCTTCAATGGAGTCCGGCAGCGGCCGGCCGAGCCGGCCGAAGCCGCCCCGGCGGAGACCGTCCCGCCCGCGCCGCCGTCTGACCTGGACGCCAGCGAGCGCCGCCTGCGCGACTACCAGCAGTTCCACGACTGGCTGGACACGGCCAAGGGCTTCGACCGCGATCCGCTGCTCAACTTCGTGCTGCTCCAGGAGGAGGTGGGCGAGGTGGCGCGCCTGCTCTCGCGGCGTTACGGGGCCAAACGCGACCAGGGCCAGACCCCGGCTTCCGACGCCATCGGCGCGGAGCTGGCCGACGTGCTGGCCTACCTGCTCAAGCTGGCGAACTACCTGGGAGTCGACCTGGAATCGGCCTACCTGGACAAGATGCGCCTCAACCGCGACCGGTTGTGGTAGAGGCGCTTTCTGGTGAGTGGTTTGTAGTTTGTGGTCAAACACGCGCGGCCGGGGCAATTCCCCCGGCCGCTTTCACCACGAACCACAAACCACCCACCACCGACCGCCTTTCTCACCCCGGCGGTTGGACGCTCAGCCGGATCACCCCGGTCGACGCCTGGCCGTTGGCGTCCAGCACCCGGAAGGTGAAGCTGTCCTGCCCGATGTAGCCCGCGTTGGGGGTATAGACGTACCCGGCCCCCATCCCGGCCAGGGTGCCGTGCTCCGGCTGGCTGACCCGGTCGATCGTGACCGGCTCAACCCCGCCTTCCCAGCGCAGGATGATGGTCGTCGGGGTGTTGTGCGGCACGCTCACGTCCTGCTGGACGCCGCGCACGCTCAGCGCCTCGCCATACGGCGGCGTCGCGGTGGGGCGCGGGCCGGGCGGCAGGGTCACGGTCGGGGGCGGCTCCTCGCAGTTCAGGATTTCCAGCGTGTTTTCTTCCGACAGGGTCTGGTTGCCGTCCGAATCGCGCGCCGTCACCCAGTAACGCGCCGTGCCCGCGTACAGGAACGGCCCCAGATCGGCCACCCAATCGCCGCGAGCGATCTGCCGCATGGCGATGCCGGGCCGCGTCGCCAGCCGCCCCTCGTACGTCCAATTGAGCGAGACCACCGTCAGCGGGCTGAGGCTGCGGATGATGGCCCGGACGGTCGTTGTCTGCGGCTGGCAGGCCGGATAGAGCGCCATCAGCACGTCCGGCAGGTCGCTGGTCAGGCTTTCCACGTACAGCGCCAGCGGGGTGACGGTCGGCGTCGGGGTAGGCGTGCCGGTCGCGGGCCGGGTCGCGCTGGGCAGCAGCGGCGGCCGGGTCAGCACGATCGGCGTCTCGGTCGGCGGTACCAGGGTCGAGACCGGCGTGCCGGTTGGGGTGACGATCGCCAGCAGAGTCGGCACGGCGCGGTTCGGCCCGCAGCCCGCCAGCAGCACCAGCCCAATAAGGCCCAGCACGAGAACACGGCGCATGGCAGCCCTGCTACTTTCTCTGCTGCTCGTAGGTTTCGGTCATGCCCAGCAGCAGCTCGTTATTGAAACGGCGCACGCGGCGCAGCATCGCCAGCCAGTCGCTTGGCGTGCGGGTGTTGACCACCTCGACAATATTCAGCGCCGCTTCATTCAAAAAATCGCTGAACACCAGGAAGCCCCGCATCATGTCGCTCAGGGACAGGTGAAAGCTCACCAGGAAGCTGGCGTATTCCCGACCCAGGCGGTGCACCTGGTCCAGCACCTGGGCGGTGTCCGTCGTCTCGATCAGGTAGCCCTGGAGCACCTCCAGAATCTGGAGGCCCTTCTGGCGCATCGCGGCACGGGCGGCGGCATCCATCCCGGCCATCCAGGGCATGCTGCGCGTCTGATCCTCGCTGAAGTGCAGGCGGACCCGGCCCAGCGCGCTCTGGATCAGCATCTGGACTTCGGCCGGGGGCGGGGTCTGGGAGGATTCGATCCAGCGCACGAGATCGGAGCGGCGAAAGCGGCGGTGCCCGCCCGGCGTGCGCCGGGACGGCAGCTCGCCCCGGTCGGCCCAGTTGCGCACGGTGGCGGGGTGGACTCCCAGGATCGTGGCCGCTTCACGCAGGCTGACCCAGTCGGTCGTCGGGGTTTCTTTTGGCATTGCTTGGCTTGCTCCTGGTTGTGGGCCGCGCCGGGCGACCGATGACGGCGGGCGTCCCGTGCGCGGCGTGGGGTGCGATGACGGTTGTGCGCGGAGTTGCCGATCACTGCTTCTAGTTTTACAGGTTTACGTAGAATTTCAAGCGATTGATCCACGAAAATCGCGGATCGGCCAGACGGGGCGGATTTTTCAGGTGAGGAATCCGCCCCGATTTCGTCAAGTGATCTATCGAAAGGCGTTGGCGCTGATCGATCGCGAACCTCACCCCTGGCGCGCTGCGCTTGCCGTCTCCTCTCCACAGCGTGGGAGAGGGAGAAATCCGAGGGGGGAGGTTGAACGCCTGAACGCTATCTGCCAACGCTTTTCGACAGACTGCTCAGGCGCGGAAAGAAGCTACTTCCAGTTGTCGATCAGACCGCCGCCCGCCTTGCTGGTGGAAGCCCCCGGCATCAGGTCGCGTTCGGTGATGGTCAGCGTCCCCTCCACGAACTGGCCGGACTGGAAGCTGCCCACCCAGATGTCATACTGCCCGGTCAGGGGGGAGCCGAAGTTGATCAGCGGGTGGCCGCTGCCGCCCGAATCGTCGTCGCAATACCACAGGCCGTCCGGCGCGTTGATGACCAGGGTCGTGTCTCCATTCCCGGTGAAGAACACGCGCAGGGCATACGAGGCGCTGGTGTAGTTCAGCCGGAAGTCCGGGGCCTGGGCCACGAAACCCGCCGCCTGCCCGGTGCATGCGCCGCCCAGGGCGCTGGCCGCGTTCACGTTGCCCCCGGCGACCAGGTCGATCGTGTACGGGTCTTCCGCGAAGCCGGAGATCAGGTCGACGCTGCCGAAGGTTGGAGTCAGGGTGTAATCGAGCGTGCCCGCGGCCGGGGCGGTCGTCTGCTGCGTGCCGCCCGTGGCCGGCGCGCTGCCGCCTTCGAAGTAGCTCAGCACGAACCCGCCGCTGGTCTGGCCGGTGTCCGCGTTGTAGCGCGTGGCGACGATGTAGTAGCGCCCCGCCGCCGGCAGGGTGTAGGTGAGCTGGGAGTTCGTGCCGCCGCCGCCGTCGTCATCCTGGAAGAGGATCGTCTCGCTGCTGTCGACCAGGGCCAGGAAGCAATCCAGATCGCCGCTGCCATCGGATTCCATCCGGATCGTGAGGGTCTGCCCGGCCCGCCCGTCGATCGCGTACGACCAGGCCCAGTTCGTATTGTCGATCGTGTTGCCCACGACCATGCCGGGGGTGATCAGCGGCGCGGCCGTCCACGGCTCGTCGACTCCGCCGCCCATCACCTGGACGCTCGTGGCGCTGGCGGGGGTGATGGTGCCGCCCGACCCGGTGGCGCTCTCGAAGAAGCTCAACAGGAACCCGCCGCTGGTCTGGCCGGTATCGGTGTTGTAGCGCGTGGCGACGAGGTAGTAGCGCCCGGCGGCGGGCAGGGTGAAGATCATCTGCGCGTTGCGTTCGCCGCCGCCGTCGTCATCCTGGAGGAGGATGGTTTCGCTGCTGTCGACCAGGGCCAGGAAACTGTCCAGATCGCCGCTGCCGTCGGATTCCATGCGCACCGTGTATTCCTGGTTGGCCACCGCGTCGATCGCGTATGACCAGCCCCAATCGGCGTTGTCGATCGTGTTGCGCACGACCATGCCGGGCGTGATCACGGGCGAGGCTTCCCACGGCTGGGTGATGTCGGCCCCCAACACGGGGATATCGTCCGTCGAAGCCGCGTTGCCGCCGCTGCCGAGGGTGACTCCGCCCTGCTGGGCGTTGTTGCCGATCAGCAGCCCGCCAAAGACCGCGCCGCTGACGGTGCTCGGTGTAGCTTCCGCCGCCGGCGCGGCCGGCGTGGCGGTGGCCTTCTGGGCCAGGCGCTGCGCGGTGATGCCGTCCGGGGCCGCCCAGACGAGACTGGTCGCCAGCAGCAGCACGAGCAGCGCCGCGACTCCGAGACCGGCCGGATGAAGTTTGTGTCTGCGAGTGGGTTGGAATTCCATTACGCCTGCTCCTTGTTGATCGTCATCCTTCCCTGTCAGCGCGATCGCGGAGGATCGCCTGATCCGATTGCATTGTATGCCGCGAGGAAGGCGCAGGCAATGAGAATGCCGCCGGAGGGCATCCGGCGGCCGGTGGCGCTAGGGTGAGGTTCAGAGTTGGGGCAGTCAGAAAACTTCGGACACGGATAAAACGGATGCAGCACGGATTTTCACCGATGATGCTTTGAATCCGTGTTTTTCCGTGAACATTCGTGACCTATTCCTGTTTTTTGGCCTGGCCCCCAATCCGGGATGCATCCTGGCCCTAGACCAGGTTGACGTGCACGAAGATCATCGGGCGGCGCTTGGTTTCCTGCTGGAACATGCCCTTCAGCGCGCTTTCGATCCGGTCTTCCAGCTTCTTGGCCCCGTTTCCGTTCAGGGGGAACTGGGCCACGATCTCGCGGATGCGCTCGCGGGCGTCCTCGAACAGCTCCTCCGCCTCCGGGACGTAAACGAACCCGCGCGAGATCAGCTCCGGCTCGTCGAGCAGCTTGCCCGTCTCGCCATCCATGACCAGCACGGCGAAAACGAACCCGTCGCGGGCCAGGGTTTCGCGGTCGCGCATCACCGAGCGCCCGACGTCGCCCACGCCCATCCCATCCACGAACACGTAGCGGCCCGGCACGCGCTCGCCGATGGCCATCCGGCCGTCCTCGAACTCGATCATCGTACCGTTTTCCACCACGGCGATGTTGTCGCGCGGGACGCCGATCGCCTCGGCCAGCTTGCAGTGCTGGGTGAGCTGGCGCAGCTCGCCGTGGATGGGGATGAAATACTTGGGCCGCACCAGGTTGAGCATCAGTTTCAGCTCCTCGCGGCTGGCATGGCCGGAGACGTGCACCATCTCGACCGGGTGGTAGAGCACGTTCGCGCCGCGCTGGATCAGCTTGTTGATGGTGCGGCTGACCATCTCCTCGTTGCCGGGGATGATGTGGGCGGACATGACCACCGTGTCGCCGGGCCGGATGTCGAGCTGGCGGTGGTGGCCCTTGGCCAGCCGGCTGAGCACGGCCGACGGCTCTCCCTGGGTGCCGGTGGACATGATCACCACCTGCTCCGGGGGCAGGCGGTTGACCTCGTCCAGCGGGATGACCAGATCCCTGGGCAGGTCGAGGTAGCCCAACTCGGTCGCCATCTTGATGTTCTCGACCATGCTGTAGCCGGTGGCGGCGATCTTGCGGTTGTAGCGCTTGGCGGCGTTGGCCACCTGCTGGATGCGGTTGATCAGGGAGGCGAAGGTCGCCACGATGATGCGTCCCCTGGCATTCTGGAACACGCGGTCCAGCGCCTCGTCGATGATGGTCTCGGTCGGGGTCCAGCCGGCGCGCTCGGCGTTGGTGCTGTCACTGAGCAGGGCCAGCACGCCGCGCTTGCCGAATTCGGCCAGCTTGGCGAAATCCGGCGGCCAGCCGTCGGCGGGGGTGTGGTCGAACTTGAAGTCGCCCGTGTGCACGACCAGCCCGGCCGGGGTGGTGATCCCGAAGCCGACGCAGTCGGGGATGCTGTGGGTGATGTGGAACGACTCCACCGAAAACGGCCCGATCTCCAGCGTGTCCCCGGCCTTGAAGATGTGCAGGTCGGTCTGGTTGAGCAGCTTGGCCTGGCGCAGCTTGACTTCCACCAGTCCGGCGGTCAGCCGGGTGGCATAGACCGGCACCTGGAAAGACTCAAGCACGTGGATCAAGGCCCCGGTGTGGTCTTCGTGGCCGTGGGTGATCAGGATCGCCAGCACTTCCAGGTCATCCCGATCGGTCAGGTAGGAAAAGTCTGGAATGATGTAATCGATCCCCAGCATGTCGCTTTCGGGAAACATCAACCCAGCATCGACGATGATCGCCTTGTGGTCGTATTCAAGGACGGTCATGTTCTTGCCGACTTCCCCCGCGCCGCCCAGGGGAAGCACCGTTAATTTTTTACTGCTCATGCCTTACTCCGTTGATAAGTCTTGGTCACTGGTCCACAGCACCAACGATCGAATGTAATACAATTCAGGGTCGCTCTCCGCGAGAACGCAAAAAACCCGCAGAGACGCAGGCCCGGAAAGTCATCCTTAGCGGCTGAGACCGGCCGCGATCCCCCACGGGGGCGCGGCCCGGCGGACACCCGGCGGCGCTTATTCCGTCGTCACCCGCAGGGCGCTCAGCCCTCCTTGCCCGACTTCCAGCTCAAACGAAACGCGCTGTCCCGCGCGCAGAGTCCGAATACCATCGCCCAGAATGGCGCTGTAGCGCACCATCACCGGCTCGGCCTGGCCGTCCATCTCGATCAGGCCCACGTGGCGGCTGGTGCTGAATTCCTTGACGGTCCCCATGTAGCGGTGGCTGTCATTTTCCATGGATGCTGGCTCCCAAACACTCGGTGGCATTGCAAGAGAACGATGTAAGTATTTCTGGATCACAGGGCAATCGTGAACGCTCACATAGCACGGATACAAAATCCACCCCAGGCCGCGTCACAGGGCGGGGCCGCGCTGTTGGGCGCGTCCTCGTCTTTGCAAGTGAAGCCAAGCATGGCATACTTACCTGGGTACGGTATGTGGCGACCAGGGGCTGAAGCTGTGTCACAGTGGGAACTGCTGGAAATTGTCGAACGGGATGGAGTGCTGGTCGAGTCACGTCTATTTCGCCCACTGGGTGACTTGCATGACATCACGGGCGATCACCGGATACCATTTCATCCCGACAACAACACTCCTCAACTCATCAGCGCGGTATTGTTGGATGGCTTCGAGCCGTTCAGCCAATCGGTCATCGTTCTGCCGGACGGCACCCTGCAAAAGCACTGGTTGTTCCGGCTCCAGATTATGGCGGACTAGCCATCCTTGGGCGGACGATTCTGGCATGAGCGTAGCCGAACTTGGCCGGAAGTTCAACGGTTGATTTGCACGAAAAACCGTCCAGCGGCTCGCCGCGCGCGGCTCCGTCGTCCGTCTGGCTGCCCAAGCCCGGATAACTCATGAGCGATTCGAAAGCGCCAATCAACGTCGACCGTCTGGTCAATCATGCCCGCACACTGTTTGGAATCGAGCTTCAGGCCCGCCAGCAGCGGGCCTTCAGCCTGATGGCCGCCGAACTGCTGGCCTGGAACGAGCAGGTCAACCTGACGGCCATCACCGATCCCGATCAGATCGA
This sequence comes from Aggregatilineales bacterium, assembly GCA_029976005.1. Classification (GTDB taxonomy): domain Bacteria; phylum Chloroflexota; class Anaerolineae; order Aggregatilineales; family Ch27; genus JARKOQ01. Next base: position 15,195 of record JARKOQ010000099.1, read on the forward strand.
GATTCGCCACTTCCTGGATTCGATCTCCGTGGTGCGGGCCGTGAAGTTCCGCCCGGAGCAGCGCGTGATCGACGTGGGGAGCGGCGCGGGTTTTCCGGGCCTGCCCCTGCGCATCCTGCATCCCCAGATCGCGCTCACCTGCCTGGAGGCCACCGGCAAGAAGATCGACTACATCCGTCACGTGGCGAACCTGTTGGAGATGCCCGACGTGGTGGCCGTACACAGCCGCGCGGAGGAGATCGGCCAGGAGGCGGCCCACCGCGAAAGCTACGACGTGGCCCTGGCGCGCGCCGTGGCCCGGCTGCCCGTGCTGGCCGAGTACCTGCTGCCGCTGCTCAAGATTGGCGGCCGGATGGTCGCCATGAAAGGCGAAAGCGCCGCCCAGGAAGCCAGCGATGCCCAGGCCGCCCTGCGCCTGCTCGGCGGCGAGATGCGCCGGCTCATCCCGATCGAGCTGCCCGAAGTGGCAGAAACCCATTACCTGGTGTTGATTGACAAGGTCGCGGCCAGCCCGGCCCAATACCCGCGCCGGGCGGGGATTCCCAGCCGCAAACCACTCTAAGGGAGCATACCGATGGCCAAGAAAGACTACTTCATTGGCGTGGACCTGGGCGGCACCAAGGTGCTGGCCGCGATTGTATCCGCCAAGGGCAAGGTCAAGGCCGAGGCCAAGAGCCGGACGCCCGCCGAGGGCGGCCCGGCGGTTGTCATCGGCACGATCGTGGAGGCGGTCGAGCAGGTGGTCAAGACCGGCGGGATCAGCCTGTCCGAGGTCGGCGGCATTGGGATCGGCACGCCGGGCGTGGTCGACACGGCGACCGGTTACGCGCGTTACGCCCCCAACCTGGCTTTCTGGGACGAGGTTCCCCTGGGGCCGCAACTGGAGAGCAAGCTCAAGCGGCCGGTGGTGGTGGGCAACGACGTGGACGTTTCCACCTACGGCGAGTACGCCCTGGGGGCTGGCGGGGGCTGCAAGAGCGTGGTTGGCATCTTCCCCGGCACGGGCATCGGCGGCGCGCTGATCCTGAACGGCCAGCTCCATACCGGCGCGCGCGGCTCCGCCGCGGAGATCGGGCACATGGTCCTGGCGGCGGACGGGCCGCTGTGCGGCTGCGGGCGGCGCGGCTGCGCCGAGGCCGTCGCCAGCCGGACGGCCATTGAGCGCGACCTGCGCACCGCGATCCGCTTTGGGCGCAAGACCGTCCTGACCGACATGGTCACGGAGGACGACCGCATCCGCAGCGGGACGCTGGCCCAGGCCGCCGCGCAGGGCGACCCGCTGGTGCTGGAGGTGCTGTACCGCACGGGGAGCTACCTGGGGCAGTTGGCGGCCTCGGTCGTCAACCTGATCGACCCGGAGATGGTCATCTTCGGCGGCGGCCTGATCGAAGCCTGCGCCGACCAGCTCATGCCGACCATTCGCGGCGCCATCCAGGTCCACCTGATCAACCGTCTGGACATGGACAAGCTGCGGATCGAGGTGGCGACCCTGGGCGATCACGCCGGGGTGCTCGGCGCGGCCATGCTGGCCCGCAGCCGTTTTGACTAGACCGGCGCGTCCGGCGGCATGACCGGCGGCTGGATGCCACCTACCGGGCACGCGCCGACACAGGCCAGACAGCCCTCGCACAGTTCCGCGTCGATTTCAGGCGGGGCGCCACGCCCCGCCTTTTTGATGGCGTCCGTCGGGCAGACGTACGTCCCCAGGCAGCGGGCGCAGCCCCGGCAGGCGGCCGCGTTCACGCGCGGCAACAGCGATGGGGGCAAGGGTGTGGTCATCGTCCACCGGACCCGGCCAGCACGGCGCTGAGCGCGTCTTCCAACACGCCGACCGGCTGCTGGCCGTAGCCGCGCCAGACCTCGCTGCCGTCCGGCCGCAGCAGGACGTAGCCCGGATGGCCGGGCAGTCCGGACAGCTCAAATGCCTGCTGGCCCAGCCCGCCGTCGCGCGCGTTCAGCTTCACGACCGCGACCGCCTCGCCGTACTGCTCGCTCAGCCCATCCACGATGGGCGACATGATCTGTCAGGCTCCTCACGGATCGGTGAAGAAGTAGAGGAAGGTCGCCCGCGAGGCATCCAGCGGGGCGACTTCGCGCAGCGAGGCCGGGGCGCCGCTCCCGCAGGCTGCCAGGAGAGCCGCCAGCAAAACCGCCAGAATAAGCCACCCAATCGCTCGTATTCGCATGCCGGGAGGATACGCAAGAAACGACCGGCTGGCAAGCATACCGGTCGTTTCTAGGTAGATCAACGGCCGTTCTGGTATAGCCTACTGAGAAGTAACAGGCAGTGTCTGGATATCTCCCGCTGCTGTGACCAACTCGGCGAATACCCAACCATTGGGAATCTGGAGCCATGTTCCATCAGAGTTCCGGCCAAAGGCGATCACCGCCTGTGAAGCCGGCAAGTTACCTACGACTGCTGCGTTGGTGCTTGGACCATTACGGACGTTCACGTTCGATGTTGCCGTGATCTGTACACCAGTTGAAAGCGATGGTTCAGCTTCGTAGGCAACAACATCGTTGCTGAACATATTGGCCCGATAAAGCAACTTCAGATTGGTGTCGTTCTGGCGGATCAAGAATACAAGATCGCCTTGCCCACTACCACCTGCGAATACACCTACATCGAATTCGTTATCGTAGACAACGAATGGATGTGAATAGATGGTTCCCGAATCTCCCGTGAGTTCGAAATCCAGGTAGTTCGACTCGCAACGATCGGGGTTGTCGTTATTGCATACAAGCTCGACCGTGAGGATGATGTATTCTTCTCCCTCGCCTGGTCTGTCATTGAACATGTTAGCATTGCGTATGAGGTTGTCGGCTGGTCGGATATAGCCAACAACTCGCAAACTAGCGCCTTCGCCAGTATCTCCTGTTACCCCAAAGGCGTATGGATCGGTGATCGTACCACTTCCAATTGACTCTTGGCCCGGCTTTCCAGGTACCGCAATGTTGGCACACAAATCGTTGAGATCCTGCAACGCTTCCTGCATGGTCTGTAACTGGCTAAGGGCGGATGCATTGTCCGACACATTGGCCTGAGCGTCATTGTATGCGGACACGATTTCGCTAACATGCTCACTGATGTACTCTGGACTGCATAGTTCTGGTTCTTGGGCTTGGACAACCGAGGGATATAGCAAGAGTACCAGCAAACCTACCAGGAGACTTCGCTTCATGGTTAGCTCCATTCGTGAAGTGATAGGCATTGCTTATTATTATAGATTTTTATCCGGTAATGGTCAACCTTGTCTAAACTATTCTGCGGAATACATATACTGTTTTCTGGCCCGATAGAAACTCATCCTAGCAACAATGACACCCCCGCGTAGGTCAGCAGGACCAGCATCAGCCGCTCGAAGGCTTTGGGATTCAGGCGGGTGAGGAGCTGTTTGCCCAGCCAGACGCCCACCGGGATGAGCGGCAGCACCCACAGCAGGCTGCCCAACAGGGACAGGTCGATCGCGCGGGCGGTCAGGAAGCCCGGCAGCTTGAGGAAGTTGACCACGGCGAAGAACAGCGAGAAGGTCCCCAGGAAGGCCAGCGGCGGCATCTTTTGCAGCAGCAGGTAGGCCGTGGCGGGAGGGCCGCCCGCGTTCGCCAGGGCGGAGGTGAAGGCGGCCAGCCAGCCGGCCAGGATGCCATGCCAGCCGCGCGGGGTGTAGGTCACCTGGGTCAGGGAATCGCTGGCGAGCTTGTAGAGGGCGACGACCAGGGTCATGATCCCCAGCAGGCGGCGCAGCACCTGGTCGGGCAGGCTGGTCAGCAGGAGCAGGCCCATCACGACGCCAATCACTCCGGCGGGCAGCATCAGGCGGAGGTACTTCATGTCCCACTGCTTCCAGTAGAGGCGCAGCGCGAATACATCGCCCACCAGCAACAGGGAGAGTGCCAGTCCCGACGCCTGAAGGACCGGCATGGTCGTGCTGAGCAGGGGCACGACCATGGCCCCCACCACGCCGCCCAGCCCGCCCTTGGCCAGGCCGACCAGCAGCGCCGTCAGCGCGAAGATCAGGGATGTTTTCAAGTCGATAGGCATGGCGCGATCCGAATCGCCGGGAAGGGGGCGAGGAAAAGGGGAAGACGGCAGGCCCGGCGCGGCGAGAGGGTAACACTTCCGCCAGACTTGTGCCACTGGAAAGCAGCGGTCAGCAATCAGCGATCAGCGAAAGGCGAGGGCGGGAGTCTCGGCGCAGTAAAGCCGCGCGTCCTTGGTCGCTGTGACCGGCGTGACCCGTCCCTACAACGGCCCGCCCGCTTTTCTCTGGCCTCCTGGCCTCTGGTCTCTGGCCTCGCCAGGGCGAAGCCGCACGGCCCCGCCGCTTTTTCGCAAACCGGTATAATCCAGGTTAGGTCCGGTTCGACTGAAGGAAGGATGCGCCGCCCGTGGAATTCAACAGGTTGTGCGGGGATGAATGGATGGCCCTGGCCCAGACGCGGCACGGAGGCCAGGAGGTGAGCGTGATCGTCGCCGGAGACGAGGCCGTGATCGTCCCCCTGACGCCGGAAGGCGAGGTGATCTTCACGGTGGAGCCTTCCCCGGCGCTGGGCCGCGACGTGCTGATCCTGCCCGGCGGGACGGTCGAAGCGGGCGAGCTGGCGCTGGAGGCCGCCAACCGCGAGATGCAGGAGGAGATCGGCTTCCGGGCGGGCCGGATCGATTTCCTGGGCCGGGTTCAGCCCTGGGCCAAGTACCTGACCACGACGAGCTATCTCTACCTGGCCCGCGACCTGACGCCCTCGACCCTGCCGGGGGACGAGGATTACGACATCCGGGTGGAGCGCGCCCGGCTCGACGATTTCGAGGCGCTGATCGAGTCCGGGCGGCTGGAGGACGCGCGCGTGATCGCCGCGCTCTACCTGGCCCGGCGCTGTCTGTCCGGTTCCGGCGCGGAATGTTAAGGCGGGTGGTGCGGGTTCGCCAGACCTTAATGACCCGAATTGGGGTGGGCCTGTTATGATAGGAAGGGGTGTTATCGAGGGGAAAGCCCGGTCGTGACAGGAGCCGGGCAAGGAGCCGGATCGCGATGGCGAAGATCACAATCGTTGAAGATGATGCCGTCCTGGCCGAGACGCTGGCCGACAATCTTTCCCAGGAAGGGCACAAGGTCACGACCGTGGCCGACGGCGAGCGCGCCTACCAGAAGATCATCGATGCGCCGCCGGACCTGATCGTGCTGGACGTGATGCTGCCCCGCCTGGACGGGCTGACGCTGTGCCGGATGATCCGGCGCGAGCCGACCACGTCGCACATCCCGATCATCATGCTCACCGCGCGCAGCAGCGAGGTGGACAAGATCGTCGGGCTGGAAAGCGGGGCGGACGATTACGTGGTCAAGCCCTTCGGCCTGGGCGAGCTGCTGGCCCGCATCCGCGCCGTGATGCGCCGCGCTCCCAACCGGCCCGCCACCCAGGACGAGATGGTCTCCGGCGCGGTGCGGCTCGATCTGACCGGGCGGCACGCCTACCTGAACGACGAAGAATTGAAGCTCAGCCACAAGGAATACGACTTGCTGGCCGAGCTGATGCGCAACGAGGGCGTGGTGCTCTCCCGCGATCTGCTGCTCTCCAAAGTGTGGGGCTACGATTATTTTGGCGACCGGCGCACGGTCGACGTGCACATTCGCTGGCTGCGCAAGAAGATCGAGGACGATCCTTCCAACCCGACCCGGATCGTGACCGTGCGCGGGATTGGCTACCGCTTCGAGGGTTAAATGTTCTCCCATCCCCTGATGGCGCTGCTGGTGGAGGGCGCCTACGAGCCTCTGATCCTGCTCGATGGCGAGCGGCGCGTGGTGGCCGCCAACGGGGCGGCGCGCGCCCTGCTGCCCGAAACGGCGATCATCGGCAGCCCGATCGACGCGCTGATCGCCAACCCCGACCTGATCGATTTGCTGGACTGCGTGTCGATGCATTCCGAGTGCCCGGAGGCCCAACTGGTGATTGGCGGCCAGGTCTTTCGGGCGCGCTGCAATCCGATCGCCCATGACGGCGATCGTTACCTGGCCCTGTCCATGCAGGATATCACCCAGCTCCTGCGCCTGAACCGCGCCCGGCGCGACATGGTCGCCAACATCTCGCACGAGCTGCGCACGCCGATTTCGGCCATCCGGCTGCTGCGCGATACGCTCAGCCGCCAGCAGGCCAACAAAAAGGACCGCGAGAAGATGCTGCGCAAGATCGGCCGCGAGCTGGATACGCTCCAGCGGATCGTGGACGGCATGCACGACCTGTCCATGATCGAGTCGGGCCAGGCGATCATGAAGCTGATCGAGATGCCGCTGCTGGACCTGGTGCAGGAAGCGGCCGAGCACCTGGACGAGCAGCTCGACCAGCGCGAGATCAAGCTCCGGATCGAGGTGCCGGACGACCTGGTCGTCCTGGTCGACCGTGCCCAGATCGGGCGCGTGCTGGGCAACCTGATCCACAACGCCACCAAGGTGACTCCCAAGAAGGGCGTCATCCGCGTCTCCGGCCGGATGAGCCTCAACCGCGAGACGGTCGAGGTCAACGTGGACGACAGCGGCCCCGGCATCCCGGTGGAGGAGCGCGAGCGCATCTTCGAGCGCTTCTACCAGCTTGACGCGGCGCGCACCCAGGGACGCGGCAGCGGCCTGGGGCTGGCGATCGCCCGCCACATCATCGAGGCCCACAACGGCCAGATCTGGGTGGAAGCGAGTGATCTTGGCGGTGCGAAGTTCTGCTTTACCCTGCTGGCCGCCGAATCGCGGGAGTAGGCGAACTCCATCCATCTCGACACAACGAAGGGCGGCCGCGATTCCGCGCGACCGCCCTTTTTGTCGATCAGTAGGCGCGGGGGTATTCGGCCAGCAGGGCGCGGGTGGCAGCGTCGTAGACGCGGGTGATGGCCCGCGTCGCCGGGCAGCCGTCCCAGGTGAAGACGTACTCCTCGCCGCCGTGCAGGAAGTTGACTTGAAGCTCGCCCGTGTTCAGGCGATAGAGGCGCGCCCCGCTGACACCGGTGGTCAGCAGGGTGGATGCGCCTGCCTCGCCCACCTGGTCGAGCGCGAAGTCGAATTCCAGGTAGCCCGGAATGTAGGCGTACACACTGTCGGCGTCGCAGTAGATCGCCAGCGGCGCGGCCGGTTCGGGGTTGAGCCGCCCGTCGCCGGGGTTCCAGGGCGGGACGACGAGCGGGGAGGTGCCGGGGGCGACCGGGACGCTGGTGGTGATGGTCAGACTCCACCCGCCGCCGATGCTGCCGATGTCGCCGGAAGAGTCGTCCCAAACATACAGGCTCCAGGTACCGTTGGGATCTGACCCGTTGAGTACACCGAGAGTGCCCCCATACGGCCGGGCAGGCGCGGGAGCAGCCAGACTGTCGGACGAGGAATCCCAATCGGAAGGCCGGTAGGTTCCACTGACCACGGGGCCGCCTTCAGGGATGGCCTGTGCCGCGAAGTCGTCGAAGGTCAGCGTGCCAAGCACGATATCGGGGTTTTCTCCGGCGTCAGCCATCAATAGGGTGGTGTGTCCACCTGGGCTGACCAGTAACACGTAGAGATCGCCCGGATAAGTATGGCTGACACTGTTGAGCGTGACCGTTACCTGGGTGATGGTCCCTGACAACCCGCTCACGCTGATGGTCGAGGGATAAGGGTTGGCTGGACCGTCGGTATCTGTGGCCGGGATGGTGATCGAAGCGGGGTTGCTGAAGGTCGCGGTCGCGGCCTGGGCGGGCGGCAGCGGCAGCAGCGCCGCCAGGAGCAGGGCAACCGTGAGGGCGAGAGTCCAGCGTCGAGTGTGCATTGGGAATATCCTTCTGGCAAAGATATGGAATGATCATTCCGAGGTGACTGAATCAGTATACGATGCGAACCGAGAAAAAGGGGGAAATTAAGGAATTATTCGGTTTTGACGCAGCGCCGGTTGATATCAACAGGGCGACCGCCGGGATGGCATGGTCGCCCTTTGAGGAACCGTGTGAAACAGGCGCGGGTCTAGTAGGCGCGGGCGTACTCGGCCAGCAGGGCGCGGGTGTTGACGTCATAGACGCGGGTGATGGCCCGCGTCGCCGGGCAGCCGTCCCAGGTGAAGACGTACTCCTCGCCGCCGTGAACCAGGTTGACCTGTAACTCGCCCGTGTTCAGGCGATAGAGCCGCGCGCCGCTGACGCCCGTGGCGAGCAGGGTGTGGCCGGTGGTGGCGTTGCCCAGGATGGCCGTCTGCTCCTGGCCGTTGACGACGCTGACAATCTGGTACTCGCCGGTGCTGAGCTGGTAGAGGCGCGTGCCGTCCGCATGTTCGGCCAGCAGGGTTCGTTGCGGCGCGGGCGCGACCGGCGCGGGGCCTATCTGGTCCAACGGGAAGTCGAATTCCAGGAAGCCGATCTGGTAGGCGTAGACGCTGTCCGCGTCGCAGTAGATCGCCAGGGGAGCGGCGGCCTCCGGGTTCAGCCGCCCGTCTCCGGGATCCCAGGGCGGCGCGACAACCGGGGTTGCGCCGGGCACGACCGGGGCGCTGGCGCTGGTGGTGATGGTCAGGCTCCACCCACCGCCGATGCTGCCGCCGTCACCGGCCAGATCATCGACCACATACAGGCTCCATGTCCCGTTGGGAGTGGTCCCGATGAACAAGGCAAGCGCCGCCCCATGGGGACCCGCGGGCGCGGGCGCGGGATAGGGATCGCCCGGCCCGATTTCGGTCGGTCGGTAGGTTCCACTAGCCAGTGGCCCACCATCCGCGATGAACGAGCCAGCAGCGTCATCGAACGTGATCGTGCCATTGACGATGTCGTTGCCTCCCCCGACGTCGGACATCAGCACGCTGGACTGGCCGCCCGGGCCAACCAGCAGCACGTCGAGATCGTCCGGAAAGGTATGGTTCATTCCGCTGAGTGTGACCGTCACCTTCGTGATGGTCCCCGACAGCCCGCTGACCGCGATCGGGGACGGGTAGGGATTGGCCGTGCCAGGACCAGTGGGAATGGCGATCGAAGCGGCGTTGGTGAAGGTGGCGGTCGCGGCCTGGGCGGGCGCCAGCGGGAGCAGCGCCGTCAGGATCAGGACAATTGTGAGGGCGAGAGTCCAGCGTCGAGTGTGCACGGGGGTTACCTTTGCCCAAAGAGAGGCATTGATCTCACAGGGTGGTTGATTCAGTATACAATGCAGAATCGAGAAGAACGGGATAATTTACGAATAATTCAGTTTCGCGGCCGGTGGAGGCTACACAACCGGCTTTGAGGAGGACTATGGACCACTTTTCGGGCTATCAAGTTGGCGTGAACCTGGGCGGCTGGCTGTCGCAGTACGCGGCCTACGACCCGGCCCACTTCGAGTCGTTCATCACCGAGGCGGACATCCGGCGCATCGCCGGGTGGGGCATGGATCACGTCCGGCTGCCGGTCGATTATCCGGTGCTGGAGGACGACGCCCGGCCGGGGCAGTACAAGGAAACCGGCTTCGGGTACATCGACCGGTGCCTGGACTGGTGCGCGGCGGCGGGCCTCAACCTGATCCTGGATATCCACCGCGCGCCGGGCTACAGCTTCACCACTCTGGGCGAAAATACCCTGTTCGACAGCGAAGCCGCCCAGGCGCGCTTCGTGGCCCTGTGGGCGGCCCTGGCGCGGCGCTACGCGGATCGCCGGAGTCCGGGGCTGGTCTTCGCGCTGCTCAACGACGTCGTGCTGCCGGACAGCGCCCCCTGGAACCGGCTGGCCCACCGCCTGCACGCCGCGATCCGGGCCATCGACCCCGCCCACTGGATCATGGTCGGCGGCAACCTGTATAATTCCGTGACGACTCTCGCCGAGATCGCCCTGGTCGACGATCCGCGCACCGTCTATACCTTTCACTGCTACGAGCCGATGCCCTTCACCCACCAGAAAGCGCCCTGGGTCGAGTCGCTCCGGGTTCTCGACCGGACGGTGGACTATCCGGGCACGGTGGACGGCCTGGACCGTTTTCTGGAAGTCCACCCAGGCTACGGCCAGTTTCTGGATCAATGGGTGAACCGCCGGATGGACAAAGCCAGCCTGCGCGAGGTCTTGCAGCCGGCCCTGGACTTCCTGGCGCGGACGGGTCGCCCGCTGTACTGCGGCGAGTTCGGCGTGATCGACCGCGCCCCGCTGGAGAGCAACCAACGCTGGCACGCGGATTTCGTGGACCTGCTGCGCGAGGCGGGCATCGGCCGGGCGGTCTGGTCGTACAAGCAGATGGACTTCGGGCTGGTCGATGGGCAGGGCCGGGTCGTCAGCGACGAATTGGTGAAGATCGTCAGCGCGGCGTGAGCAAGACCGGCTTCATCGGGCGTTTGACGCGGGCGGACGGGGCATGCCCCGTACCTACTGAAGACTGTTGACTGTGAACTGAGGACTGTTTCCATGACTTCTTACGGACATTTCGACGACGCCCGGCGCGAGTACGTGATCACCAACCCGCGCACGCCGGTCAAGTGGATCAACTACGTCGGGACGCTGGGCTTCGGCGGCTTCGTGGATCACACCGGCGGGCTGCTGATCTGCAAGGACGATCCCAGCCTCAACCGCATCACCAAGTACCTGCCTCAACTTCCCGCCGCCGATTTCAAGGGCAGCACGATCTACCTGCGGATCAAGCGGCCGGAAGGCGGCTACCGGGTCTTCTCGCCGTTCTATACGCCCTGCCTGGCCCCCTACGAGCGTTTCGAGTGCCATGTCGGGCTGGGCTACAGCCGTTGGATCACGGTCTTCGACGGCATCCATACCGAGATCACGATCTTCGTCCCGGCTGGCGAGCAGCGCGTGATCCAGGACATCCGCGTGACCAACCTGACCGGCGAGGCGCTGGTCATCGACTGCATCCCGGTGGTGGAGTTCACGCATTTCAACGCCCTGATGCAGTTCACCAACGCCGACTGGGTGCCTCAGACCATGCAGAGCTGGCGCGTGCCGGACGGCGAGCATACCGTCCTGGCTCACTGCGCCTTCATGCAGCGCGGCCGCCAGGAGAACTACTTCACCGCCAACCGGCCCGCCGCCTCCTTCGAGACCGATCGCAAGGTCTTCCTGGGGGATAACGAGTACGGCTCGTGGGCCAACCCGCTCGGCCTCCAGAGGGAGGCGCTGACCAACTCCGAGGCCCTGCGCGGCGACAACATCGCGGCCCTGCTCTGCCCGCTGGGCGTGCTGGAGCCGGGCGCGAAGGCCCGCGTGATCACCCAACTCGGCCAGGCCCCGGACGTGAGCGCCGCCTTGCCGGGCATCCAGACCTACCGCAGCGAAGCCGCCGTGGACGAAGCTCTGGCCGCCCTGGGCCGCTTTTGGGAAAGCTACCTGAGCGCGATCCAGGTCGAGACGCCCGTCGCCAGCCTGAACAGCATGCTCAACGTCCACAACCCGCGCCAGTGTCACACCACCAAGAACTGGTCGCGCTACCTGTCCCTCTACCAGCTCGGCCTCGGCTCGCGCGGGATCGGTTTCCGCGACAGCGCCCAGGACTCGCTGGGGGTGATGGCCCACATGCCGGAGGAAGCGCGCGATCTGGTGACGATGCTGCTCCACATCCAGTTGCGCGACGGCTCGGCCAAGCACCAGCTCAACCCGCTGACGATGGAAGGCCAGATCGGCGACGCGGAGGAAGATCCCGAACGGCTCCACTACTACAGCGATGACCACCTGTGGGCCGTCCTGGCCGTGTGCGCCTATCTCAAGGAGACGGGCGACTTCGCCTACCTGGACACAGTCGTCCCCTACTACGAAAAGGACAAGACCGGGCAGCCGCTCGAATCCGGCACGGTGCTCGACCACCTGCGGCGCGGGATCGCCTTCACGCGGGCCAACGTCGGGGCGCACGGCCTGCCCCTGCTGGGCTACGCCGACTGGAACGACACGATCAACCTGCTACCCGGCGCGGAGTCGCTCTTCACGGCCAACCTGTACGGCCGGGCGCTGCTGGAGCTGATCGGCCTCTTTGAGCAGCGCGGCGACCGCGCCGCCGCCGAAGAGTGCCGGGGCTACTACGCCGAAATGAAGGAGCGAGTCAATACCCATGCCTGGGACGGCGCGTGGTACGTGCGCTACTTCGATCCCCAGGGCCGGCCGCTCGGCTCCCACACCAATACGACCGGCCAGATTTTCACCAACGGCCAGTCGTGGCCGGTGCTGAGTGGCTTCGCCACGCCGGAGCGGGCGCGGATGGCCCTGGACAGCGTGCGCGACAGGCTCAACACCCGCTGCGGGATCAAGCTCAGCGCGCCGGGCTTCAACGGCTATGACCCGATCGTGGGCGGGGTGAGCACCTATCCCCCCGGCGCGAAGGAAAACGGCGGCATCTTCCTGCACGCCAACCCGTGGGTGATCATCGCGGAGACGCTGCTGGGCGAGGGCGACCGGGCTTTCGAATACTACAACCAGATCAACCCCGCCGCCCAGAACGACCGGATCGACGTCTACGAGTGCGAGCCGTACGTTTACGCCCAGAACATCCTGGGCGACGAGCATCCCCAGTTCGGGCTGGCGCGCAACTCCTGGCTGTCCGGCACGGCCTCGTGGATGTACCAGGCCGGGACGCAGTACCTGCTCGGCGTGCGGGCCGAATACGACGGGCTGCGGATCGACCCGTGCATCCCGCGCGCCTGGGACGGCTTCCAGATGCGCCGCCGCTACCGGGGCGCGACCTACGCGATCCGGGTCAGCAATCCGGGGCACGTCAGCCGGGGCGTGGCCTCGCTGACGGTTGACGGCCAGCCCGTCGCGGGGAACGTCGCGCCGATTTTCGCCGACGGTGGCCTGCATACGGTCGAGGTGGTGTTGGGGTAGGGTATTTGGGGGAACGGAAGCTGTCCGGCTAGAGGAAGGATTGGCCGGACAGCCTGTCCTGCACGAAGCGGTCGTAGGCGGCCAGATCGGCCACGCCTTCCTGGCACATCGTCCACAGGTCGTTGCCCTTGATCACGCGGGTCAGGGCCGGGTCGGGCCGGGGCAGGTCACGCACCACCAGGGCGATATCCGCGAACAGGCGGGCGTGGCTGTCGAACATGTCCGCGAAGGTTTGCAGGGCCAGGTCGACCGCGTCCGGATCGGCCACCATCCGGCGCTTGTACTCGCCTTCCGGCTGCATGTAGAAGTAGCGGTGCCGCCATTCGTGCTGGTCGGCGTCGATCTCCTCCAGGGTGGCGCGGATACGGCGGATGGTCGCGCGCAGGGCCGGCTCGGCGCCCTGCATCTTGAGCAGCTCCTCCAGCAGCTTCATGTGCCCCATCAGCAGGCTGAGCCGCTTGCGGTACTCGTTGTTGATCTCCCACAGGGCTTCGCTTCGGCCGCCCATGATTTTGTTCTCCTGCACGCCGGGCCTGAAGGGGGAGCCGGCGGGCCGCCTTCCGGCGGCTTATTCGTCTCCGTCGGCGCTCGTTTCGAGCAGCAGTTCGTCGTAGATCGATTCCAGCCCGGCGCGAACCCGGCGCGTCACGTCGCCCAGGTCTTCCGGCGCGACCGTCAGGTGAGTCAGAAACTCGGCCACGACCTCGCCGATGTCGGCTTTGGGCCGCCCGGTGCGGTGGTAGCGCTGCACCAGCCGCCGGGCCTGGCGGATCAGTTCGGAGATGGCCTGGGTGGCTTCCTTGTCGACCGGCGCGCCGCGCCCCGGCACGATCGCGTCCGCCGCGAAACGCGGGCGGCGCAGCAGAGTCAGGCTGTCCAGCCAGGCTTTGCTCTGGGCCTGGGCCATGTGCGGCGGCTGGCCGTGCACGACGCTGTCGCCGGTGAAGACGACCCGCTGCTCGGCCAGGTGAACCCACACATTGCCCGGCGTCGGCCCCGGCATCGAAAAGACGGGCACGCCGACCGAGTCCACGTAGGCGTGCATTCGCTCGCTGAAGGTGATGCGCGGCAGGCGCAGCCGCACACTGGAAAACGACAGGCGCTCGTCGCTGTTGCGAGAAAGCGCGTCGGCGGCCTGGTCGATGAAACTGGAGGGAAGGGCGGCGATGGCGGCGAAGGTGGCATCGTGGGCGATGATCTCGGCTTCCTCAAACCAGTGCAGGCCCAGCAGCCGGTCGCGGTGCGCGTCGGTCAGGACGATCAACCGGATCGGCTGCTTGAAGCGCTCCAGGAGCTGGCTGCGCCAGTGCCGGGCTTCGTGAGGAAAGGGGGGGACGTCCACGCAGATGATCCCGCGTCCGGCGGCGAAGGCGCCCACCGTGATCCGGCGGTATTCGGTTGCGACGACGACCCCGTCTGCAATCTCCTGCATGGCGCTCCTTCCTCCTCAAGAACAGTAGTCAGTGATCAGTAGACAGTAATTAGTAAAAGCAAAATCAGGCGCTTTCCAGGGCCGCGCGCACGGCCGCCGCCGCGCGTTCCAGGGCCGCCGCCAGCCGCTCCGGGGAGGCGCTCGCGCCGCCGCCCTGGGCGAAATCCGGGCGGCCGCCGCCGCGCCGCGCCCCCGCTTCCGCGCTCAGATCGCCCAGCACGTCGCCGAGCAGGGCCACCATGTCCGGGCCGGGCAGTTCCGCCGAACGGGCCAGGATCACCTGGCTTTTCTCCCCGGCGATGCCCAGCAGGGCCACGCTCCCCGGCCGGGCGGTCAGGCGGCTGGCGAGTTGGCGCAGCTCGCCGGCGTCGCGCTCCGCCGCGGCCCAGGCCTGGGTCACGATCCGCGCCCGGCCGTGCTCCGGCGCGGCCGCCCACAGCCGGTCGGCCTCGGCCTCCAGCACGATCTGGCGGGCTGCCTTGAGGTCAGCCCGGAGCTGGCGGTTCTCCGCCTGGAGCTTGTCCAGGGCCGCGCCGATCTCGCGGTAGCCGGTGGTCAGCGCCCCGGCCAGGCCGAGCAGCAGGCCGTTTTTCTCCCGGTAATCGCGCAGGGCACGCCCGCCGCAGCGGAATTCCACGCGGGTCATGTCCTTGTACTTTTCGGTGCGTTGCACCTTGATCAGGCCGATCTCGCCGGTGCGGGCGACGTGCGTGCCGCCGCAGGCGGTCGCGTCGAAGTCGCCGATCCGCACCACGCGCAGCGCTCCGGCGACCTCCGGCGTCTTGCGCAGGGCCAGGGCCGCGATCTCGGCTTCGCTCGGGAACCAGGCCCGCACGGGCAGGTCGCGCGTCACCAGGGCGTTGGCCAGGTCCTCGGCCGCGTCGATCTCGGCCGGGCGCAGGTCGGTGCGGTTCAGGTCGATCGTGACGTCCTCGCTGCCCAGGTGGAAGCTCAGGGTGTGGGCGTTGGCGGTCTCGATGAAGGCCCGCGTCAGGATGTGCTGGCCGGTGTGGTGCTGCATGTGGTCGAAGCGGCGCGCCCAGTCGATTGCCCCGCTGACCTCCGGCCCGCCGATTTCGCCGTCGAGGACGTGGATCACGGCCCCGTCCGCCTCGCGCACCAGGACTTCGCCGACCACCGCCCCGTCCAGGCGGCCGGTATCGTGCGGCTGGCCGCCGCTGGTCGGGTAAAACGCGCTGCGGTCGAGCACCACCGCCGGGCGGCCGTCCGCGTTCAGCCGCTCGACCACGCGGGCGGTGAAGGTCGTGATGTAGGCATCGGTGTAGTACAGCCGTTCGGTCATGCCGCGTCTCCGCGATCGCGCTGCTGCGTGCCCCGGAATGGGTATTCCGCTGGAATATCCATTCCCCCGGAACATCTGTTCCGGCGAAGCCAGATGGATTTGCGCTCATTATGGGATCAAATCCTGAAAAGCTCAAAAGCGATCCAGGATTGCAGCCTCATTCAAATCATTTTCTAACTTATGGAGATGCTAAGGGGATAATCTTTCTGTACGGGCGGTGCGCCCTTTCAAGATTTATGAGAGTTCTAATCCAAATATCAGACTCCATGATATGCTTTATTGCGGACTAACACTTCAATGAAGCCGGCGTCCGCGAAAAGTATTGTTCGGATAGATTTAGCTGAAGGAGAAACCGCCGTGTTGACTCCCGATCGGCGTGGGTGGGACCGGTCCCTCGCGGCCCTGATCCACGAAACCGCCCGTTTCGTCCGCCATACCGCGCTGCCCTGGCTTTCCCCGCGCTACGCATGCCCGGTGTGCGGCCGGCCCGTCCCGCATTTCCTCCCCATTCCGCAAGTGAATCTCCAGCCGCTGGACGATCACCAGTGCATACACGCCCTGACCGCGGTCGAGACCCAGAACTGGCTGGCGTATACCTGCCCGATCTGCGGGGCCACCGACCGCGACCGGCTGTACTTCCTGTATTTGCAGAAGCGGCTGGGGGAGCTGGATCGCTCCCGGCGCTACCGGTTCATCGACTTCGCGCCGTCGGCGCTGCTCACGCCGCCGCTGCGCGCGCTGCCCTACCTGGAATACCGCACCGCCGACCTGCTCCGGCAGGACGTGGACGATCCCGGCGTCGACCTGTGCCACATGCCGATCTACGCCGATGGCTCCGTGGACATCTTCCTGTGCTCGCACATGCTGGAGCACGTCCCGGACGACCGGCAGGCCCTGCGCGAGCTGTACCGCATCCTCAAGCCGGGCGGGTGGGGAATCCTGATGGCGCCCATCATGCTGACGCTGAGCGAGGTCTATGAGAACCCCGCCTATACCAGCGAGGCCGATCGCATCCGGCATTACGGGCAGGCCGACCACGTGCGTATGTACTCCCACGATGGATTCATCGCCCGCCTGAAAGAGGCGGGATTCACCGTCCGCGCGCTCGACCAGCGGGACTTTGGCGCGGCGGTCTTTGCCCGGCACGGCATCAGCCCGCGCTCGGTGCTGTATGTGGTGGAGAAGTAAGTCTCGAAGTCATGCGATCTTCTTGCAGCCGGAATGGCGCGGTTGGTGGTATGCTTTGGTATCCTTTGCGCCGGCTCGCTGAGATCGTGGTACGCCATCGGTGATTGACTCAAACTCCGCGGTTCACAATCGGTCGATGTCACCCGCCGCCAGGGCCATGCTGGCCGTCGTGTTCGTCGGACTGGCGCTGGCCGTTTGCGCGACGGTGGCCATGCCCTGGCCCTCGGACGTGATGGGGGAGCCGCGCGCGCGGCTCGTCCCGCACTGGCAGCGCCTGGTCGCCACGCCCCTCGTGGCCGAGTACGTCGCCCCGGCCCCGGACGCGGGCTGGGTGTGGCGGCGGGCCTGGGACGGGCTGATCTACCCCGTGCTGCTGGCCGGGATTGGCTGCGCGGTCTGGGCGGCGCTGCGGCCGCGCCGCGCCGCCTGGGTCGGGCTGGCAGTGGTGGGGGGCATCGGCGCGGTCTACGGGGCGGGCATGGTGCTCTACAACGGCCCGCTGGTCGCCACGCCGGGCTACCTGATCGTCCTGTTCGCGGCGCTCCTTGTCCTGCTGACAGACATCAAAAGCAATGTTGAATTTTGAATGCTTAATTTTGAATTGAAAGACATTGATTCTGATCTTTGTCTTTAATTAAAAATTCAAAATTAAGCATTCAACATTGTCTTTCCAGCAACCTGCCGCGCCTGGATGCGTACTACTCGACAGTGGGCCGTTGCAGTCATTGGATCGGGGATGCCCGCTGATCGAGGGGGAGATTCATGAGCACGGTGTTGAGTTTGCTGCTGATCCTGTCGGTACTGGTGGCGCTGGTGGAGGGCTTCCGCCAGGGGGCCACGCGGGCCGCGCTGCGCCTGGTGGCCACGCTGCTGGGGCTGCTGTTCGCCGCCACGGTGTTGCGGATCGCCATCCAGTCCGGGTTCGCCCAGGACGAATGGATGATTTTCCTGGTCTATATGCTGATGTACGGCCTCGGCTCCGGGCTGCTGGACGCCTTTGGCCGGCGGCTGGTCCGCCAGGTGCGGCCCGGCACACTGGGCAGCGACGAGGACGACGAGCGGCCGGGCTGCGGCCGGCGGAAGGGCGATCCGGCGGACGTGACCGGCGCGGAGCGCTTCGCGGGCATGCTGCTGAACGCGCTCAACGCCGCGCTGGGCGGCGGGGTGTTTGTCCTGGCGCTCAAGCTGCTGCCGGTGACGTGGATCGCGGCGGCGGTCGAGGGATCGAGCGTGGCGGCGCGCTTCGTCGACGTGGCCCGGTCGATCAGCTTCCTGCTGCCGCCGGAAATCCGCCCCTGACGGGAAAAGCAATGTTGAATTTTGAATGCTTAATTTTGAATTGAAGATAGACGCCTTTGCCTTTTAATTCAAAATTCAAAATTAAGAATTGAGCATTGTCTTCATGACGCTGTCGATTGCACGCATCAGCGCGCCGGACGATCTCCGCGCCGCGCAGGACATCATCCGCCGGTGCGGCGAGGCCATGCGCGACCGGTTCGGGCTGGAGCACTGGATTCCGCCCTATCCACTGGAGCGCCTCCAGCAGGACGCGCTCCACAAGGCGGTCTACGCGGTCCATGAGGATGGCGCGCTGGCGGGGACCTTCACTATTGGCACGCGGGGGATCGACTACCTGCCCGGCGACTTCTGGGCCGATCCCGCCGCGCCGGCCCTGTACCTGAGCAAGCTGGCGATCCATCCCGACCGGCAGGGCGGCGGGCTGGGGACGTGGTGCATGGCCCAGGTGGAAGCGCTGGCCGCCGCGTTGGGCTGCACGGTGATCCGCTTCGACGCGATCGCGGCCCATAGCCTGCTGCTGCGCTTCTATGAGCGCCTGGGCTACCCGGTGCGCGGCCTCACGGCCGTGATCGACCTCCAGGGGCGCGAGCAGAACGTGGCAATTTTCGAGAAAACGCTCCAGAATAATGTCGAATTCTGAATGCTCAATTTTGAATTGGGAATGCGTAATCTCTGTTGGTTCAACGGTAGAACGAGTGCAAACAAGGGGTTTAAACCCCTTGTTCAAACCAATGCGCACGGCTTTTACCGTAGAGCCTCTCTGTTTTTCATTCAAAATTCGAAATTAAGAATTCAACCTTGCTCCCTGAGAGGGTGTTCCGATGAGTGCCCCGTTGCGTCCGATCCTGCCGCCTGATCTGCGCGCCTTTTACGCCCATGCCCGCGCGGCGACCTACGCGGCCAACCAGCCCGCCGCGCCGAATCCCGCGCTGCTTGGCGCGCACGAACTGAGCTACGCCGAGGGCGGCTTCCTGTACGAAGATCGGTACTTCGACAATCCTACCGAGCGCCCCGGCAGCTTCTTTGGGATGGAGATCGTGCGCCGGGGTGGGGCGAGCGGGCCGGTGGTCGCCACCTGCGGCTACGGCGGCGGGCTGACCGAGGCCGGGCTGCAACTGACCACGGACGCGGCCGTCGGCCAGGTGCTCCAGCCGGTGCTGCGCGAACATGCCGACCGGGTGCGCTTCGGGGAACGGCTGCGCGTCCACCGCACGCTGGAGACGGGCCGCTGGGTTTACGCCGACGAGGGCGAGATCCGGCCGTGGGGCTGGACGGGCATCGAACGCATCTGGCTGGAGGGCGTGCTGGTCTACTCGCTGAGCTACCAGGGCGGCTGCCTGCTGGCCGGCTACTAAAAACAATGTTGAATTTTGAATTCTTAATTTTGAATTAAAGACTATGGGCTGTGTTTTCAATTCAAAATTAAAAATTAAGAATTCAACATTGAGTTGAAGGACGCGATGAAACAAAAAGGGCTGAAACCCCGCCGCACTCTGTATGAGCTGTACCCCCCATCGAAGCCGTGCAGTTGCGACGTGTGCAAAAGCTACTGCATCCGGCCGGGCTGGTGGACGGTCGAGGAGGCGGCCCGTGCGATCGAGGCCGGGTACGCCGACCGGATGATGCTGGAGATGGCCCCGGACCGCACCTTTGGCGTCCTGTCGCCCGCCTTCAAGGGCTGCGAGAAGAACTTCGCCCTCCAGGAATTCGCCCAGGCCGGCTGCAATTTCCTGGTCGATGGGCTGTGCGCGCTGTACGGTACCGGCGTCCAGCCCCTGGAATGCCGCTTCTGCCATCACAGCCGGGTCGGGCTGGGGCCGAAGTGCCACGCCGACATCGAAAAGACCTGGAATACCCCCGCAGGCAAGCAGTTGGTCTCGCAGTGGGTCAACCGGACGCAGCTCTGGGCGTTCTACGACTATTTGCGCTGAAAAAGCGGTCAGCATTCAGCTTTCAGCGGTCAGTGACAAACTGGAACAGTCAGGCCACAGCCTGACTGACCGCCGCGCGCTGGTGTTTGCTGTCCGTGAGGGTGCACCGTCTTGGTTCCTATTCGCCGGTGCGCATATCCTTCAGCAGATCAGGCCGATAGGTGATCTCTGAAAAGACGACGCTGCAACCCTCTCCGGTGGGGGACTGTGCCTCAAACCCGACCCGCAGGTTCTCCACTTTGCCCAGCGTAAAGTAACGCACCATATGCCAGTACTTGCCGTCCAGCGAGTAATGGAGGCCAAAAGCCTCGCCCATCCGGGCCACGCGCAGGTAGACGGTGTCCCCGTCGATGACCGTCGAATTGCAGTCGTCCGAGAGGCCGCGTGTCACCACCGACACGATCATCGGCCGGTTTTGAGGCGAATACTCGAAGCACAGCTTGGCCCACTGGTCGTCACGCCCGTACAGCATGAGCACACCCGCGTCATAGGTCGAGGCGAAACCGACGGTCACTTTGGCGCTCAACAGAAAATGTTCATCCGGCGGCGTAAACAACGCGGCCGGCGCGTTGGACGAGACCCACGTGCTGCCCGATGGTTCGACAAACCAGTCGGTTTTTGCGCCGGCTGTGATCCTCAGGCTGTGGTCTGGCCCGATGGTCCAGTCGACAGGATCGTTTTTCCATTGCAGGCTGCCGGGGATGGATGGCAAAGTCAGCGTGGTCATCGAAGTTTTTCCTGTGCAAGGCGATATTCGGCAAAATGAACCTGTGGAGGAATATAGCACTCCTCGAACTGATTGAGGAAATCAGTGGGCACCCGTACCGCGCGATCTTTTCCCCTTTTCCTTGTTTCAATCCGTTCGCTGGAAACGGGTTCCTTTTTGCCACGCGCGGGATCGGGTATACTCACGAAAGTTTACGAAAATGGTCGCTTGTCCCACCGGTCCCGCCGGGGTTTCAGGGAGTAAACCGAGCATGGCTGAACATATTCTGCTGCGCGATCTGGATGTGCCCGATATCAAAGCCTTCGACGTCTACGTCCAGCATGGCGGCTACGAGGCGCTGCGCAAGGCCGTGGGGATGACCCCGGCGGCCGTGATCGACGTGGTCAAGGCTTCGAACCTGCGCGGGCGCGGCGGGGCGGGCTTCCCCACCGGCGTCAAGTGGAGCTTTATCCCCCAGAGCGAACCGGTCAAATACGTGGTCGTCAACGCCGACGAATCCGAGCCGGGCACCTTCAAGGACCGCCAGATTCTGGAGGGCAACCCCCACCAGTTGATCGAGGGGGCCATGATCGCCGCCTACGCGATCCAGGCCACGGCCGTCTACATCTACCTGCGCGGCGAATTCTGGGATATCGCCGCCAACCTCGATGCCTGCATCGAGGACGCGCGCAAAGAGGGCCTGATCGGGCCGGACGTGCTCGGTTCCGGCTGGTCGTGCGAGATGTATACCCACCTGGGCGCGGGCGCCTACATCTGCGGCGAGGAGTCAGCCCTGCTCAACAGCCTGCAAGGTCTGCTCGGCCAGCCGCGCGTGCGGCCCCCGTTCCCGGCCCAGAAGGGCGGCGGCCTGTATTACGAGGCGACCGTCGTCAACAACGTCGAAACCCTGACCAACGTGCCCTGGATCATCACCCACGGCGCGGAGGAATACAAGAAGATCGGCACGCCGGAAAGCCCCGGCCCCAAGATCTACTGCCTGAGCGGGCACGTGGCCAAACCCGGCAACTACGAGCTGCCGCTGGGCATCACCTTCCGCGAGCTGATCTTCGAGCACGCAGGCGGTATCCCTGACGGCAAGCAGCTCAAGGCGATCCTGCCATCCGGCGCGTCCGGGCCGGTCCTGCCCGCCACCGACGCGGTGCTGGATACCCCGCTGACCTACGAAGCGGTTGCCCAGATCGGCTCGACGCTCGGCTCGGCCTCGATCATCCTGATGGACGAGACGGTCAACGTCGCCTGGGCGGCCAGCAAGATGATGAAGTTCTTCGCCCACGAGAGCTGCGGCAAGTGCACGCCCTGCCGCGAGGGGACGTACTGGCTGCGCCGCCGTTACGAGGCCCTGCTGGACGGCCGCGCCCAGGCGAGGGATATCGCCATCCTGGACGACGTGGCGAGCCAGATGACCGGCGTGACCCTGTGCGCCCTGGGCGAGTTCGCCGTGAACCCCGTGCGGGCCACAATCAAGCACTTCCGCGCCGATTACGAGGCCTGGATCAAGCAGGAAGCCGCCGAGGACAAGAAGGCCGCCAAGCCCGCCCCGGCCCGCGAGAAGGCGGCGGCGCGGTAAAGGCAATGGGGCACGGATGACACGGATGGGGCACGGATTTACACGGATAGAAACGGGATGAAAAAACAGGCGGCGGAGGGGATACCTCCGCCGTTTTGGTTGTCGCGGCGGTCATGGTGGCCGCTGGAGCGCGGGAGGCTCCAAGCCTCCCGCTGAGGGAATGGAAGCCCACTCAAGGGGCTGGGTTGGAGGCGATTTCTGTTTTTTAGCCCCTTCAGCGGGCTTTTTTCCTCAGCGGCAGGGTTTGACCCTGCCGCGCGCCATTCCGATGTTACCCCGATTCATGCGTCCGCAGTTGTACGCCCCGCACCGATGCGCTCGCATTCATGCGATCTGCACCATTTACATCCACCCCGGCAGGACTATACTACCCCGCCGCAATCGTTTTCGTATGCTGCCCCTTCACTGGGGGCCGGAACTGGACTCAAGCGTTCTCTAATGGAAGCCTCGACTCTCTACGAACTCATCGGCTATGCCGCCTCGGTGCTGGTCGCCGTGGCGCTGACCATGCGCTCCGTGCTGCGCCTGCGCCTGATCAACCTGGTCGGCGCGGCGACCTTCACCGTGTACGGCCTGCTGATTCACGCCTACCCCGTGGCCCTGCTCAACTTCGCCATTGTCGTGATCAACCTCTACTTCCTGGCGGAGATGCTCCGCGCGCGGGAATACTTCGAGCTGCTGGAAGTCCCCGCCGATTCGCCCTACCTGCGCCGCTTTCTCGACTTTCACCAAGCCGACATCCGGCGGCTGATCCCGGACTTCGACGGCGATCCGGCCGGGCATGACGTGGCCCTGCTCGTCCTGCGCAATCTGGTTCCGGCCGGGGTGCTGCTGGCCCGCCGCCAGGACGGCGACGCGCTGCTGGTCACGCTCGACTACGTGATCCCCGGCTACCGCGACCTCAAGGCGGCCCGCTTCCTGTTCGGCCAGAATGCGGCTTACTTCACCCGCCAGGGCATCCGCCGTCTGCTGACCCGCCCCGGCAGCGACAAGCACGAGCATTACCTGCGCCGGGTGGGCTTCGCCCCGCTGGGCGGCCCTTCGGCGGCACTGTACATGCGCGCGATGGGGTAGACGAGTCAACAGTAGACAGTTTTCAGTCGTCAGTGAAAGACGGGGCGCGTTCCGATGTGCTGTCCACTGTCTACTGGAAACTGACGACTGTGAACTGTCAACTGAGAGCTTCCCGTCAGGCAGACGCCCAATGACCCGCCGGGCGGCCGGGGGTATACTTCCCTCCGCGACGATGGAGGGATCATGATCAATCTCGACCAATGGCTGCTCCCCACGCTGGCCCTGCTGCCGGTGCTGCTGGGGAGCTTTCTCGCGGTAGGCCTGCCCTGGGCGCGCCTGATCCTGCCGCCGGAAGACCGGGCCGACCGCGTCCTGTGGGGCGCGTTCGGGCTGGCGCTGGGCGCGGCCCTGTGGACGGCGGGGATGTTCCTGCTGGGCACCTTCGCGACGATCACCGTCGCGGGGACGGTCGCGCTCGGCGCGGTGATTGCCCTGGCGGGGGTGGGAGCGTATGTTTTCGCCCGGCGGCGCGCGGACGACCGGCCGGTCGTCCCTACGCCATTGCCCCGCGTCCCGCTGGCCGTCTGGGAGCGCCTGATCCTGGGCGGGCTGATCGTCGCCCTGATCCTGCGGGTGATCAACGTGGCCTACTGGCCTTTCACGGCCTACGACCCGCTGTGGGTATACGGCTATAACGCCCGCGTCTTCACCCTGCGCGGCCTGATTCCGGCCGAGATCGGCTACTATCCCCAGCTTTTGCCCCTGGTGTATACCTACGCCCAGCAGGTGTGGGGCGGGATCGACGACCATGCCGCCCGCGCCGCGATCCCGATCTTCGCCCTGGGCAGCATTCTGGCCGCCTACCTGCTTGGCTCGAAGCTGTTCCGGCGTGAATCCGACCCCGTTTATGGCCGCCGGATCGGGCTGCTCACCGCCGCGTTGTGGACCTTCTACCCCCACCATGCCGAGTGGTCGCACGTCGGCGACCTGGAAGTGCCGCTGACCTTCTTCTTCACCCTGGCGGCGCTGTTTTTCGTGCTGGCATGGCAGTCCAGCACCGCCGCCCGCTGGCGCTACGCGGTCATGGCCGGGCTGATGCTCGGCGCGGGGCTGTGGACCAAGCCGACCGCCGGGGCGCTGGTCTGGGGAATCGGGCTGGTGGTCGGGCTGGCGCTGCTGGTCGAGGTGATGCGCGCCCGGCGGGAAGCGCGCCCGTTGGACATCGCCTTCCTGCGCGGCCGTCTAGCGCTGGCGATCGTCGCCGGACTGGCCGCCGTCCCCATCGGCGGGATGTGGTACGTGCGCAACCTGCTGCTGGGCCATCCGGCCCTGGTCTTTCCGACCGGGTTCTGGCTGACCCAGGCCCAGCGCAGCGGGCAGGAACTCGGCTGGCCGCTGCTGATCCTGGCCCTGCTGGCGCTTTATCTCATCCTCACCCCGGACAAACCTCGCCGGGCGGACGGGCGGCTGCTCCTGGCGGGGCTGGCCCTGATGACCGGCGGCGCGCTCAACTCGGCCGGCCTGTGGGCCGGGACGCCGCCCCACCGCATCACGGCGATCGAACTGCTCGTGATCGTCGCCGGGGCGGCGCTGTACGGGTGGGGACTCTGGCGCGGTCGGCGCGATAATACCTCTCTGGCGAGTGCCTTTTCCCCCTCTCCGTTTACGGAGAGGGGACCAGGGGGTGAGGTTGCCCTGATCCTCGCCCTGATCGCCCCGTACTGGATCACCTGGTTCTGGTCGTACTCCTACCACCCCCGCCTGGCGTTCGCCATCGTGCCGCTCCAGCTCGTGATCGTGGCCGGGCTGGGCTACGCCGTCGCGGAACGGCTGGCGGCTTTCGTGCGCCCGGCGCGGCGGGCGGGGATGGCTCAGGTCGCCCTGCTGACCCTGATCGTGCCCGGCCTGTGGCTGGCGATCGCCAAATCCGCCCCGCATTTGATCGCCGCCGATCTGGCCGACGACGGCGCGAAGCAATTCGAGACCAACCCGGCCCTGTTCCTGACGGTCGAGGCCCTGCGCGCCGAGATCGCCGCCGCGCCGGACGCGGATGCGATCCACATCCTGGCCCCCGGTGCGCTGCGCCTGCCGTTTTTCTTCCCCGACCGGGTGGTGGATACCGCCCCGCTGACCGACCTGGACGCCCTGGATGGTCTCGTCACCTATTATGTGGCCGGGACGGAATCCGAGAACGTCTACCGCCCGATCGGGCCGAATCCGGTGCGCGCTTTGCCGGGCCAGCCCTGGCTGTCGGAGCCGATCGCCCGCGCTGTCGACGATTCTTTCGTCTACGAGGTCTACCGGGTCGATACGGCCCGCCGCCATGCTATCGCCGACTGCAACGGGCTGTTCGATCCCCCGGCGATCTACGACGATTTCGCCATCCTGCACGGTTACGGCATGACCAACCTGGATTTCTGGGACGGGCGGCGGATCGTCTTTTTCTCCTGCTGGGAAGTGACGGGTGACATCGACCGGGATTACACGGTCTTCTTGCATGTGCTGGACGCGCAAGGCAATCTGGTCGCGACCTGGGATCACCAGCCGGGCGGCGGACTGTATACCACGTCCCTCTGGCAGCCCGGCGAATTCGTGAAAGACGAGCTTTCGGTCTATCTGTATAATGAGGATGTTCCGCCGGGGACGTACCAGGTGCGGATCGGCCTCTACGATCTGGCGACCAACACGCGCGTGCCGGTTCGGGTGGGTGATGCCGTCGTCGATGGGGTTTCCCTGCTGAACCCGATCCGGATGCTGGCCGAACCCCCGGAGTGAGCGGGGCCGCCGGCGCGCGCCCGGAACGAAGTTCTGTTTTCGCCATCGCGGTCGCTGCGCGAAGGTGTGATTTTTTGTGGGGAATGTATGGGTGATGGCGCGCTGTTGGTTGTGCTGGCCCTGGCCCTGGTGGTGGGCGGGATGCTGATCGGGTGGGCGCTGTTCAAGCTGCGCGAAGTCGCCTTCACCCCTCAGATTCGCGACGCGGTGATTGCCAGCCTGAGTGATGGCATTCTGGTCGTGGATGCCGCCGGCCGGATTCTGGACGCCAACCCGGCCCTGATGGCGATCGTCCCGCAGGTCACGCCGGATTCAATCGGCCGGCCGGCCGACGAGGTTTTCGCCGCGCGCACGGACTTCCTGGCCCGCTTCAAGGACGTGCGGAATTTCCAGGGAGAGATCATCTCCAGCACATCCGGTGTGCCGCGCTATTACGATTTGCTGGTAACGCCGCTGCCAGACCAGCGCGGCCGGCCAGGCGGCCGGGTGATCATCCTGCGGGAAAGCACCCGGCGCAAAGAGGACGAGGCCCAGCTTCGCCGGCTTTCGCACGCCGTCGAGCAGAGCGCCAACATGGTCGTGATCACCAACACCCAGGGCGTGATCGAATACGTCAACCCGCGCTTTTGCAGCGTGACCGGCTATACCCAGCCTGAGATTCTCGGCCAGCATACCCGCGTGCTCAATTCAGGAGAGACCCCGCCGGAGGTCTATGCCGACCTGTGGCAGCGCATCACCGGCGGCGGACAGTGGAGCGGCGAGTTCCATAACCGGCGCAAGGATGGCGAACTCTACTGGGTGCAGTCCACCATCTCGCCGGTCGTGGACGGGGCCGGCCGGATCACGCATTTCATCGCGATCCAGGAGGACATCACCGAACGCAAGCGGATCGAAGCAGCCGAGCGCGAGCAGCGCCTGCTGGCCGAGGCCCTGCGCGACGTGGCGAACGCCCTCAGCAGCACCCTGGACCTGAACGAAGTCCTGGACCGCCTGCTGGACAGCGTTGACCGGGCGATCACCGTGCCGCACGATATGACCCATATCCTGCTGCTGGAAAACGGCGTGGCCCGCGTGGTGCGCTCCCGGCATGCCGGGGCAGAAGACCCCGCCGCGGCCGAAATCTATGCCACGAGCTTTCCCCTGGCCACGACGCGCAGCTTTCGCGAAGTGGTCGAGACCGGCCGGCCGCTGATCATCCCCGACATCCGGATGTATCAGGGCTGGGTGGCGCGGCCCGC
Source organism: Aggregatilineales bacterium (assembly GCA_029976005.1). Lineage (GTDB taxonomy): Bacteria > Chloroflexota > Anaerolineae > Aggregatilineales > Ch27 > JARKOQ01. Next base: position 42,432 of record JARKOQ010000099.1, read on the forward strand.
CGTGCGGACGATTCGCTCCCTGATCTGCGCCCCGATCAGCATCGATGGCCAGGTGATCGGCTTCCTGAACCTCGACGCGGTGCGGCCCGGCGCCTTCAACGAGGAGCACATCCGGCCCGTGCAGGCCTTCGCCGAGCAGGCCGCGGTCGCCATCCGCAACGCCCAGCTCTTCGACCAGGTGGAGCGTTACGCGGCCAGCCTGGAGGAGCGCAACCAGGACCTGGACGCTTTCAGCCACATGGTCGCTCACGACCTGCGCGCCCCGCTCAACCTGATTACCGGTTACCTCAGCCTGATTGGAGACGAAACAGACCGGCTCGATCCGGCCCTGGTGGAGTATATGGACGCGGTGCGCGTTGGCGCGGACAAGATGGCCGAGATCATCGAGAGCCTGCTGCTGCTGACCCAGCTCCACGACACGAGCCAGGCCCTCGACCGGGTGAGCATGGCCCCGGTCGTGGCGGCCGGGGTGGAGCGCTTCCGCCGCGAGATCGAGGCGCGTGCCATCCGGATCGAGATACAGCCCGACCTGCCGGATGTCCTGGCCCATCCGGGATGGGTCGAGGAGGTCGTTGCCAACCTGATCGGCAATGCGATCAAATACATTGGACACAACAACCCCGATCCGGTGATCGCGATCGCCGGCCGGGTGCGGGATGGTCTGGCGCGCTTCGAGGTGATCGACAACGGCCTGGGGATCGCCCCCGTTGACCAGCAAAAGCTGTTCGAGATGTTCTCGCGCTTCCATCACGACGAGGCCCGCGGCTTCGGGCTGGGGCTGGCGATCGTGCAGCGTATCATCTACCGCCTGAACGGCCAGCTTGGGGTGGAGAGCACGCCGGAGCAGGGCAGCACCTTCTGGTTCGCGCTGCCCCTGCCGCCGCATGGCGAGGATGCCCCCTGATCCAGGGGCAATGGTCCGGGAGACGGCGGCCAGTCAAAGGCCGGGATGGTCTGGGCGCGCCGATCGATGTTGTCGTCCGTCAGGGCCGCGCGGTGTTTTCGGGAGCTTGAGAGTGGTTCTGCCGGAGAGCCTTCCCCTTCCGGCAAGGCGGTTCGATGTCTGATCTCGTGGCCTTTGTCATTGGTCTGGGGGTGGGTTCGGCCGCGCTGGGCCTGATCGTCTGGCTCGGCCGGCGCGGAGCCGTTCCGTCCGGTCGCGACTGCGTGCTGGATAGCATGCGCGAGGCGGTGGTGGCTCTGGACGACGCGGGGCGGGTGATCGATCTCAACCGGGCGGCGGAGGGCCTGCTGGGGGTCTCCCGCGCGCAGTCGATCGGGCATCCCCTTTCTGCGCTGTTCCCGGAGATGGCGCCTCTGATTGACGAGCTTAATCGCCTGCTGACTGCCAGCCAGGAGGCGGTCTTCTTCCATGCGGGGCTAAAGCGGGAATTCGAGGCGCGGGCCGCGCCGTTTCTCGATCGTCAGGGTAAGGCCGCCGGCCGGGTGATCACGCTGCTGGATGTCTCCAGGCGCAAGGCGGCGGAGCAAAGCCTGCGGGGGAGCGAAAACACGCTGCTGGCCCTGCTCGACGCCAGCAGCGAGGTGGCTTTCCTGATGGACGTGCATGGTAACCTGCTGGCCTTCAACGAGCACCTGTGCCGGATGGTCGACCGTCCGCGCGAGCAGGTGCAGGGCCGCAACGCCTTCGATCTGCTGCCGCCCGACCTGGCCGAGAGCCGGGCCGTCCCCATCGGCCGGGCGATTTCCAGCGGGCGGCCGGAGCGCTGGGTGGACCTCTTCGAAGGCCGCCTGATGGACAACAGCGTCTATCCGGTTGCCAACGCCCAGGGTGGCGTGGAGAAGGTTGCCTACTTCCTGCGCGATATTACCGAGGATCGCCTGGCCGAGCAGACCATGCTGGCCCTGCTCAATGCCAGCAGCGAAGTGGCTTTTCTGATGGACGTGCACGGCAACCTGCTGGCCTTCAACGAGCACCTGTGCCGGATGGTAGGCCGCCCGCGCGAGCAGGTGCAGGGCCGCAACGCTTTCGATCTGCTGCCGCCCGACCTGGCGGAAAGCCGGGCCGTCCCGATCGGCCGCACGATCTCCACCGGGCGGCCGGAGCGCTGGGTGGACCTCTACGACGGCCGCTACATGGACAACAGCGTCTATCCGGTCGTCAACGCCCAGGGCGGCGTGGAGAAGGTCGCCTTCTTCATCCAGGATATCACGGACTTCAAGCAAGCCGAGGAAACCATCCGGCAGTCCGCGCTGGCGCTGGAAGCCCGCAACCGTGACCTGGACGCTTTCGCCCGGACGGTGGCTCACGACCTCAAGAAACCATTGCAGGGAATCATCGGGTATGGCGGGCTGATCCAGATGGACTTCAGCGATCTGTCCCCGGACCTGCGCGTCTTTATCGATTCGATCATGGAATCGGCCGGGCAGATGGTCGAGATGATTGACAGCCTGCTCCTGATGGCCCGCCTGCGCGACGCCCAGGAAGTGCTCGGCCCGGTCGATCTCAACGGCGTGGTGCGGGATGCGTTGCACCGTTTCGAACAGGATATCCCGGCGCGCGGCATCCAGATGAGCGTGGATGAGGGGCTGCCCGCCGTGTTGGGCTATGGCCCCTGGCTGGAGGAAGTCCTCGCCAACCTGATCGGCAACGCGATCAAGTACATTGGCCGGGCCAACCCGGCCCCGGCGATCGCGGTGCGTGCCCGGCAAGAGAATGGCCGGGTGCGCTGCGAGGTTCAGGACAACGGTCTGGGTATTTCCCCGGACAGTCAGAAGCGGCTGTTCGAGCAGTTTGCGCGCTTCCATCACGCGGAGGCCTCCGGGACCGGGCTGGGCCTCTCGATCGTCAAGCGCATCGTCGAGAAGATGGGTGGTCAGGTGGGGGTCGAGAGCGCCCCCGGCACGGGTAGCACCTTCTGGTTCATCCTCCCGGCGGTGGAGAACCAGCCGGCGGTGGAGAACTTGCCGGCGCAAGATCAGGCTGGGGAGGGCCAGCCGGCAGCATAGACTCTCGGAATACCCTGCGCGCTTGAGATGCGGCGCTGCCGTGTCCGGCCGCCGATCGGGCGTGGTCGCCATGCCCCGCTTCGGCCCGGTTCCGCGACCCTCTGGAATGTCCATTTGAGGCGTTCGGTTGGCGCTAACCCATTCCTATTATCCAGAGTATAATCGACTATGAATCGTCCCTGATTCAAAACATGACTCCAGCTTATGTTTTGCGTGTCCGCCATTCTCCCACAGGGAATTGCGATCGGCGGGGTATTCGATGAACTGGTCACAGTTTCCCTTCATCGTCTTGAAAATCAGCGCCGCGAGCCTGTCCCTCGTCCTCGCCGGCTGGGTCTGGCGCAGGCGATCCACCCCCGGCGCGACCCCGATGGTGCTCTACATGCTGGCCGCGACCTGCTGGGCGTTCGCTTCCGCAGTGGAAACCAGCAGTGATTCCCTGGCAATCCAGGTGCTGTGGAGCAAAGTCCTGTACTTCGGCTCGACCCTGATCCCCGTGGCCTGGCTGATGCTGGTTATGGAGTACACGGGGCGGCAGGAGGTGCCGGGCCGCCGCCTGCTGATCCTGCTGCTGATCGTGCCCGTGATCATCCTGGCGGCGGTCTGGACGAACGAAGCCCACGAGCTGATCTGGCGGGACCTTCACCTGGACACCAGCGGGGCGTTTCCGGTAATGGCCTTCGAGCGCGGCCCGCTGTACTGGGTGAATGTCGCGTATGCCTACGCGCTGACGCTGACCGCCATGTTCCTCATGCTGCGCGCGTTTGTCCAGGCGCCGCGTCCCTACCGGATGCAGGTGGGGACGCTGGTGATCGCCGCCCTGATTCCCTGGGCCGGGAACATCATGTATATGACCGGCCTGAATCCCTGGCCGGGCGTCGATCTGACCTCGGTGTTCTTCGTCATCACGGGGCTGTTCACGATGGTGGCCCTCTTTCGCTTCAAACTGCTGGATATCGTGCCGGTGGCCCGCTATGCCATCGTGGCCAGCCTGAGCGACGCGGTGATGGTCTTCGACGCGGAGAACCGGCTGGTGGACTTCAATGGGGCGGCCAGGGCGCTGCTCCGGCGGGACGCGGCGGCCCTGATCGGGCAGCCGGCCGAACAGATTTTTGCCGGTTGGGGCGACGTGGTGAGACAGTTCCAGAACGTCGAAGAGGCGCATACCGAGCTGTCCTTGACCCAATCGGAGAAACGGCTCGATCTGGACCTGCGCATCTCTCCCCTGCGTGACCGGCGCGGCCGGCTGAACGGGCGCGTGCTGTCCCTGCGCGACATCACCGAGCGCAAACAGGCCGAGGCCGACCTGCAAAACGCGCACGACCGGCTGGCGATTCTGGTCCGGGTGGACGAGGAGTTGATTCTCCGGCTGGACGTGGATCACGTGCTGGAGATCGCGCTCGATGCCGCCATGCGGGTGGGCGGCGCGGAGGCCGGGTTCATTGGGCTGGCGACCAACCAGGAAATCCGGGTCGCCCAGGCGCTGGGGGATTATCCCCCTGGTTTCAAGGGCGCGTCCGTGCCGCCGGAAGCAGAGACGATCCTGCGGGTGGCGCGCGAGCACCAGGCCATCCTGAGGATCGATCTCGATCAGTACGGCCAGCGCGTGACCGTGCTGCCCGCCTCGCGCGCGCAGATGGTGGTGCCCCTGCTGTCGCACGAGCGCCTGATCGGCGTCCTCAACCTGGAGACGAGCAAGCCGGAGCGCTTCACGCAGGAAGTCTTCGAATTCCTGAAGCTGCTCGCGGCGCGGGCCGCGATTGCCATCGAAAACGCGCAGTTATATCAAAGCCGTCTGGCGCTGATCGAGGACCTGGATGCCTTCGCCCATACGGTGGCCCACGACCTGAAGAATCCACTCAACAGCGTCATCCTCAGTGGCGGTCTGCTGGAAAGCTCCCTGGATGTCATGCCGCCGGAGATGCGCCAGCGGAGCGTCCGGGGAATTGTGCGCAGCGCCCACAAGATGAACGACATCATCGAGGCGCTGTTGCTCCTGGCGGGCGTGCGCCAGATGGACGACATCCCCATCACCGACCTGGACATGGGCGCGATCGTGGCGGAAGTCCTCCAGCGCCTGGATCTGCTGATCCAGGAATACCACGGCCAGATTGTCCAGCCGAAGGCCTGGCCGGCGGCCGTGGGATACGCGCCCTGGGTGGAAGAAGTGCTGGCCAACTACATCAGTAATGCGCTCAAGTACGGCGGGCAGCCGCCGCGCGTCGAGCTGGGCGGCGAGCTCCTGCCGGACGGCATGGTGCGCTTCTGGGTGCGCGACAACGGCGCGGGCCTGACCCCGGACGAGCGGGCGCTGCTCTTCACGCCCTTCACGCGATTGGGGCATGTGAAAGCGGAGGGGCACGGTCTGGGGCTGTCCATCGTGCGCCGGATCGTGGAAAAACTCGGCGGCGCGGTCGGCGTGGAGAGCGAGGTCGGACAGGGGAGTGTCTTCACGTTCACCCTCCCCGGGGTCCCCGAAGCCGCGGCGATCCGGTAAGCCGCGCAGACGCAGCGAGGGGCGGACTCGCGCCGCCCCCCTCGAAATACGTCAGTTTTCAGCATTCAGCGATCGGCCAAAGCCCGGCTGGACGCTTCTCCCCCCGGATTCCCCGCTATTCCTCGAACGATCGATACTCGGCCCCCGAACTGATCTCCGGGAAGATCACACCGTACTGCTTGCCGCTGGCAGCGGGACCCATCGCCTGGAACTGCCCGTCGAACAGGCGGTAGAGGCTGACCCGGCCGTCCGGGCTGGCGGCGATCAGGCTGTTTTCCGCCGGGCGATCCGCCACGGCCGCGATCTGGGCAGCGGTCACTTCCAGCAGCAGGCGGTCGGCGTAGGCATCATAAATCACCAGGCCCAGCCCGCCGGAGGCGTCCGGGTGGGGGTAGACGGCGAACGCGGCGGCCGGATCGCGGCGGTTGATGCGCCCGTCGGTGAAGGCGAACGGCGACTCGGACGCGACGGCCGGATTGGGCCAGCGATCGGCGTAATGGACGATTCCACGCCAGGCGCGGTCGGTAGTAGAGCCATCGAAGGGGTTGTTGAGGTGATCACCGCCGCAGCTTCCAGAGCCGCCGGACAGGGTGAGGTTTCCATCGGAGACGTTCACGGTGGAATATATTCTGTAACGCGTCGCCAGAAATCCCGAACTACCGCTGTTGCCGGAATAGATCAGGAACCCGTAGGTTTGCCCGGCGGGGATGAGCACCGGGCTGACGCTCAGCGGGTAGAGCGTCTGGATAAAGCCGCTGCCGCCCGTGACCGTCTGCGAGCCGAGCAGAGTCCAGGCCCCGGCGTTGGTTTCCGAGCCTGCGTAGGTGCCCGGCTTGTAGTACACGCGCACGTTGGCCGTCCCGACCAGG
>JARKOQ010000106.1 GCA_029976005.1 Aggregatilineales bacterium
CCGACACAGCGCATCGCCGCGTGCAGTTCCGAGGCCAGACGGCGCGCCAGGGCATGCATCCAGGCCATCTGGATGTTCTCCTGATCGGCCTCGATGATCGCCTGCGCTTCGTACTGGCGGCGGCCATTGATATCGGCCTCCTGCCCGGCCATCAGGGACAGGTAATAGCGGGCGTGGGCGTCGGCGGCGTCAACCGTCTGCCCGGCCGCCTCCAGGCGTTCGGCGGCGTACTGGCGCAGCAGCTCGTGCAGGCTGTAGCGCCCCGTCTTCGCCTCGAAGCGCAGCAGCGACCCCTCCACCAGCGCGGTCAGGGTGTGCAGGTTCGCCCCGGCCACGGCTTCCGCCGCCGCCCGCGTAAAACCGCCCCGGAACACACTCAGGCGCATGAAGGCGGCCTGCTCGGCCGGACTCAGCCGCGCCCAGGTCGGATCGAAGACCGCCCGGATGCTGCGCTGGCGGTCGGGGCCGCCGCGCCGCTCGCTCTCCAGCAGGTCCAGGCTGTGCCCGATCTCGTCCGCGATCGCTTCCACGGGCAGCACGGCGGCGCGCGCCGCCGCCAGCTCGATCCCCAGCGGCATCCCACCCACCGCCCGGCAAATGCGCCGGATCGCCTCCGCGTGGGCGGCCGGGTCGAAGGCCGCCTGCCGCCGCCGGGCGCGGTCGACAAACAGCCGGGCGGCGTCGCTCTCGGACCCGGCATCCTCCGTGTCCGCCGCGTCGACCGGCAGCCCTTCGACCGGGACGACCCATTCCCATGCCAGACGCAGCGCCTCGCGCGAGGTCGCCAGGATCGTCACCCCTGGCGCCGTCGCCAGGATCGCGTCGAGCAGGTCGATCCCGTCCAGCAGGTGCTCGCAGTTGTCGACGATCAGCAGCAGGGTCTTGTCGCGCAGGTAGTTGAGGAGCTGCTGGCGGGGCGGCTCTCCGCCGGGGTAGAACTGGAAGCCCAGCGCCGTCGCGGCCGCCTGGGGGATGGCCTCCGGGTCGCCGACCGGGGCCAGATCGACGAAGTACACCCCGTGCGGGAAGTCCTCCAGCATCCGTTCGGCCGCCGCCACCGCCAGCCGCGTCTTGCCGATTCCGCCCGGACCGAGCAGGGTCAGCAGGCGGCAGGCCGGGTCGCGCACCTGGCCGATCACCGCCGCGATCTCGGCTTCGCGCCCGATGAAGCGCGTCGCCTGCGCCGGCAGCCGCCGCCGCGCCACCGGCACCGCGATCAGCTCGATCTCCGCCGGCGGCCCGGCGGGCGGGCTGACCGCCGCCAGCGTCCCGGCCTTGATCGCCTCGTACAGCGCCGCCGTCTCCGGCGCGGGGTCGATCCCCAGCTCCCCGCGCAGCAGGCGGCGGCACGTCTCGAACTGGGCCAGGGCCGCCGCCCGCTGCCCGGAGCGCGCCAGCAGCAGCATCATCGCCCGGTGAGTCTCCTCGCGCAGCGGGTCCATCTGGAACAGCCGCGTGGCATGGCTGACTCCATCGGCGTAGTTCCCGCCCTCCAGACAGGCCGCAATCAGACCGTCCAGGCCATCCATCGCCCGGAACCTGAGCCGCTCGCGTTCCAGCGTCGCCCAGTCCTCGAACGCCCCGCTGTCGATGTAGAACCCCGCCAGAAAATCGCCACCGTAGAGCGCCAGCGCCTCCTCCGCCCGACCCGCCCCCAGGTGCGCCTCGAAGGCCGCCGCGTCCAGCCACCAGCCGCCGTCGGGGACCATGCCCGCCGCCTCGCGGGTGATCGTCACAAAGTCACCCACCGTCTGGCGCAGGCTGGTCAGGCAGACGCGCAGATTGGCGAGCGCCTGAGCCTGGGCGCGGCCCTCCCATAGCATCTCGGCCAGCACCTCGCGCGGCTGCTCCCGCCCGGCGCAGGCCAGATAGACCAGCAGCGCCGCCACCTTGCGCGAATCGAAGGTTGTGAGGGGAGTCTCATCCCGGACGACAGACAGCCCGCCCAGCGTCCGGAGCAGAAGAGGGGGAGGCATGGACACACCCACGCATCAGCACAGCCGGGCAGCGCGAGAATCGGAGCCGGTGTAGCGGAAGGGGATGCAAGGTGGGAAGCTACAACTTTATCTTACACCAAATCGGGGTATGACAGACTGGGATGCTGATCCCGCCAGGCGGAGTCCGTAGACGGGCAATCGAGCCGTGTGCTCACCACACCCCCGGCAGCAGACGATGGCGCACGCGGGCCATGTAGTCGGCGTAACCGGGCAGGTTGGCCCGCAGGTAGCCGTCCTCCAGCCGGGCCTTGAGGGCATAGCTGACGGCGACTACGCCGAAGGCCAGCAGGCTCCACCATGCGGCGAAAACCAGGGCCGTGCCCAGGTACAGCCCGATTGCGGCGGTGTAGATCGGATGGCGGACGAGGGCGTAGGGGCCCGTGTCGACCACCCGATGATCCGGCTGAAGGGCGGCCTCGGCCGTCCAGAAGCGGCCCAGCCAGCGCCGGCAGGCGAACGTGCCGCCCGCTCCGGCCGCCACGAGCAGCACCCCGATCGCCAGCACCGGGATGGCCGTCGTCGCCGCCAGCAGGCCCAGCGTAACCCCCAGCCCGCCGCCCAGCAGGACGGCCGTCCCCGCGCCGATCGCGTTCATCAGCAGCGCGTCCTGGCGCGAGGTCGCGGCCCGCAGATCATGGATCATGCGCCGCCCGAAGTCCCAGTACAGCGCGATCCAGCCCGCCCACACGGCCAGGGTCACGAGTCGCAAGCCGGCCACCACCCCACCTGAGTCGATCATTTCGGCCCCTCCGCTCCGGACGAAACCGGGTGTTGATCCAGCCAGGCCAGGATCGCCGCCTGGACGGCTTCCGGACGCTCCAGCATGACCAGATGCCCGCCGGGGAACGCAGCCAGCATCCCATCGGGCACGCCCGCCGCGATCGTCCGGGCCTGGGGCGGCGGCACGAAGGGGTCGTTTTCACCCGTCACGGCCAGCACCGGGGCTTTGATCTCGCCCAGGTAAGGGCGCAGGTCCACCTGGCGATACATCGCCCGGAAAATCTGGGCCATCGCCCCCATGTCAAGCTGGCGGACGTCCGGCTCGCTCTCCACCAGGCTGCGCTGCGTCAGGCTGGCCCCCGGCAGGACGGTCGACTCCGGGCCGCGCCAGCGCCGGGAGGCCAGGGCGGCCGCCCCGTTCATCGCGCGAAAAAGGCCCGCGAACACCGGCTGATAGGATTGGCCGAGCTTCAGCAGCAGGCGCTGCTGGAGCCCCAGAAAAGCCCCCCAGCGCCCCCACGCGAAGCCGCTGAGGCTCACCGCGCGGGCGACGATCTCCGGCGCACGCCAGGCGATCGCCAGCGCCCAAAAGCCGCCCGTGCTGTGGCCGATCAGGGTCGCGGGACGGCCGCCGGTCAGCGCGGCGACGGCCCGGCCGCCCAGGTCGCCCCACGCCTCGGCGGTGATCCGGGCCTCGGCATAACCGGGCGGGAACGCGGCGGGATGATGGCCCGGCAGAGTCAGCAGAAAAACGCGCCCGCGCCGGCAGAACGGCTCCATGAAGCCGCGCCAGCCGGCCATGCTGCCGGTCACGCCGTGCAGAAAGATGAACACCTCGTCGCCCTGCCCGTAGGCTTCATAGGCCAGGCGATGCCCCTCGACCTCGAAGAAGTGGCGCTGCACCCCGCTCGACATGCTCTCCCCCTCCCCCGGCAATTGCTCTGCCGAGAGTGTACTCCCGCCGCGCCCCCGCGCAATCGCGTCAGCCCTCAAAACACTCGCTTTTCTCGCTTTTCTCCCTGTTCTTCCCTGGCGTTCCTGGCGTTTTGGCGGTTCGTATCGTTTTTCGCCGTTACCCGGACTCGACCCGACTTGCCAAGTTTCCCCAGCTTGATTACACTGGCAGCATCATTGGGTACGGCTTAAGCCAGACAACACGCGGACAGTGACCTTATGTCTCTCCCATTCGAACTGACCACTTTCCCCTCGCAAGCCCTGGATATCATCCGCTATCTGGCCGGACAGGATAACTACGCCGCCTACGACGGCGAGATCATCGAGGCCCTGGGCCTCAGCGACCGCAGCTTCGGCAAGGCCATCCGCCGCCTGGTCACCAAAGAGTACGTCGAGATGCAATACGACGGGAGCTATGTGCTGACTCGCCAGGGCACCGAGGCCGCCGAAGCGCTGGCCGCCCATGACGAGGAGGTCATGGCGGAGAGCGTCTTCGAGGAGGACGCCGCGCCAGAGCCGGCCGCCGAACTGGAGACCGCCTCGCGCAGCGCGATCGTGGTCTACCCCCGCCAGATTCCGGCCGGGCAGGCGGTGTACGTGTTCTTCCGGGTGGACGTCCCGGCGGAGAAGATGTCCAAGGCAGTGGACGCGATCATCGAGGTCAGCGCCGACTGCGAGGTCACACCCTCCCGCCACGAGATCACGATCCCGGCCGATCGGGCCGCCGACGCGCAGCGCTTCAGCGTCAGCGCGCCGCGCGCGGGCCACTACACCCTTCAGTTCTCGGTGCTTCAGTCGGGCAATCTGGATATGTTGGACGCGGGGCAGTTCCGGCTGCGCCTGAGCGCGGTCGACGATCCGGCGGACGCCCCCTTCCGGGCGGACACCTTCGAGCTGACCTTCATGCCGGAGCTGTAAGTCGAACGGGCGGCAGGCGGATGGCCAGCCGTGGCCTACATCACTTCTTTGTCGGTGGGCGAGTCGAGAAGAACCCGAATGGACTGGCGCAAGCTGGGAATTTCGTTGGTCACGATATCCCAGACAATCGGGAGATTCAGCGCGAAATAACCGTGGATGATGATATTCCGCACACCCACGATCTCGACCCAGGGGATTTCAGGTTGCTGTTTTCGGATCGCGTCCGGCACATGATTGGCTGCTTCGCCGATCACCGCCAGACTGAGCAGAATCGCCTTGAGTCGGACTTCATCGGCGGCAAATTCCTCAAACGTGACATCCGCCGTCTGTTGCTCCACAAACGCGGCTTCAGCAGCAATATCCCGCAGGTAGAGCCTATAGTCCCTCGACATACCGGATTTCTTCCATCACGGATGGACGAAGCTCTTCCCGCAGGCTCTCCGCCAGGACGAGATCTACCGGATGGCCGAGCAGTTCCTCAAGGTAGGTTTTGAGTCGCATGTAGCCACGGAAGGAAGCAGGGCGAAGCTCCACCAGCAGATCGATGTCACTGGCCGGATCGGCGGCCTCGCGCACGTACGAGCCAAACAACCCCAGGCGCTCCACCCCCATCTCGCGCAGCCCGGCCGTGTGTTTTTCAAGCTCGGCCAGGATGGCCTCGGCGCTCAATGCCGGGGGAGGCGACAGCAGGTAGTCCGCGAGACGTCTGCGTTCAGCCTGCGAAAGCTGCAACGACAGGCGATAGACATCCTTAAAGGAAACAGTCATCGGGAGACCTCCCCGTGCTCTGGCGAGGCGCTCGCCCCAGATGGCTCAGGGCGCAACTACTCGCCCCGGCGGGTGTCCTCGTCGTCCTTGCGCGCCGGACGCCGGCCCAGCAGCAGCCCGCCCATCGTGTTGATGAAGCCCTCCGGCGCGGGGGCCTCCTCGGTCTGCTCCCAGCGGTTGGCCAGGCGCTGGCCTTCCCATTCCTCGTATTTGGTCGCGCCTTCGACCAGCAGCGCCTCCAGGCCGAGGCCCTCGGAATCCTCGCGCAGGCTGTCGCGCACGGCTTCCAGCTTACCGATGAAGGCATCCAGGTAGCGGGCCACATTCTCGCGGTTGTAGTGGAGCTGGCTCCACAGCGAATCGGGGTGCTGGAAGCGCAGGTGATGCGTCGCCAGCCCAAACGAGGGATTCGCCAGCCGGCGCAGATCGTCCCATGCTTCCGCCTGGGACAGCGTCTGGAACAGGATCGCCCCCAGCACGGCGGGCAGCCCTTCCATAGCGGCGATCAGGCCGTCGTGCTCGGCGACGTCCATGAAGTGTACCCCCGCCCCCAGCAGGCGGGCCATCTCCACCGCGAGCTGCACGGCCTCCGCCGGGCAATCCGCCGCCGGAGCCACGATCACCGTGCCCTTGTCGAACAGGTCGGCCCGCGATCCATCGACCTCCAGATCAGGCTCCATCAGCACTTCCGGGTTGAGCACCGGGGTGATCCCGACCATGTAAGCCGCGACTTCGGGTTGCTGCGGCAGATTGGCTTTGGCCCAGCCCAGGGAGGGCGCCTTGAGGGGCGAGGTATCCAGCACGACCGCCCCCGGCTGGAGCGCCGGGCCGACGATCTCGTACAGGCTCTTGACCTGGTAGTAGGGCGCGGCCAGCACGACCACCTGGGCCTTGGCGACGGCCTCCTGCTCGCTGCGCGCGACCGAATCGACCGCGCCAAGCTGGCGGGCCTTTTTGCCGTTATAGCCGCGTTCGTCGAAGCCGGTGATGGTGAAGGTGTGGCGGGCGTCCTTCTGCCCCATGTAGCGCTTGAGGGCCAGTCCGAAGGAAGTCCCCAGACGTTCCAGACCGAGGATGGTGAGATTGACTGCGGCCATAGTGATCGGATTCCTTATAATCCAACAAATAAGCCAGTGCTCAACGAAACGTGCAGGCTCGACTGTCAGCGTGTGAATCCGATCGGGCTTTTCGCCGTTCGCGCGTGACCCTGGGTAGGCTACCCGCCTGCCACAGGCCAGAACGCGCCGGAGGAATCACACAATCCCCCCAAGCCAGCCTTGAATCTACCGCAAGACCGGCCATCGGGGGAGGCCCTTCGCCCTGGTCATTCGGCTAGTTTCTGGTGGGGCTATGGATAGATCACCTCCGGCAGCGCGCCGCAGGCCACGCTCAGTATCAGGTTCGCGGCCTCTCCGCCGGAGATTGGCAGCCAGGCCAGCTGCCCCAGGCTGGCGGCCGACCCGCCCGGTTGGGGGGCGTAGCCATACCAGCCTTCGGCCGTGCGCACCAGCGCCTCAACCGACTGCCCGGCGGCCAGCGTGCCCGCCGGTTCGGTCTGGCCGGGTTGGGCATAAAACGCCGCCTCGGCCTGGGCCGTGACCGTGCAGGTGGGCGGTGGGACGGTGGGCCGTTCGGGCAGCGGCGGCAGAGTCGGCAGGACGTCCAGCGCCTCGCACTGGCCGCTCAGGCTGCCCTGCTCGCTGCGCAGCCAGCCCTGATTGCCGGAGTTCGGCGCGACGACCAGCACCCACTCCGCCGAGCGCGCCTCGACCACCAGGGATTGGCGCGGCACCGCCGCCAGCAGCACGCCGTCCGGCTCGGCGGCCAGGATCAGCACGTCCGGCTCGTCGGTGCCCGGCTCGAAATAGCAGCGAACCTCGGCCTCGACCGGCACCCCATTGCGCGTGCCATCCCCAGCCTCAGGACTGAGGGACGCCGGGGCCGTTCCCCCGCATCCCGCGATGAGCAACACAGCCGCCACAGAGAACGCCACCAGAAGCTTCATACCAGGGACATCCCACTCCATTGGGCTTCGGCCGAATGACCTACCACCTATATAGTATGGGAAAGTGGAGATTTCAGCCACATAATTCCCAGAATTGCCGCCGCGACCCACCGGCCACGCGGTCGAAGGCTGGCCTGCCGGCTCCCGCCCGGCCAGGCCGATCCGCGCGCACACCCAGGGCAGGCAACCCATCATGACCAGGCCGATCAGGGCGTGGCCGCTCGACAGGTCCAGCCCTCCGGCGGCCAGCTATCGATGAAAGGCGACGCGCCGGGCGTCACGCGTTCCACACCCCCTAACAATTAGGATGGTCTGTGGCGAATTTTGATCCATGCTTGAAATAGATACCGCACGGCCTTATCCGGAGAACCCAAACCGCATGCTCGACGAAGATTTCGTGGAGATCACCGCCAGCCGCCTCTGGCGGCGCGCGCATCCCTTCCTGTATATGTACACCCTCGAATGCCCCGCCTGCGGCACGCGCGAAGAGCTTCCGTCCGTGGAACCTGACGCCCATCAGATTCCGTGCAGCCTGTGCGGGGAGCCGGTCCCGGTGCGGGCCGCGCTGCCCCGCCTGCGCGGGGATGGCTTCTGGCTGTTCCCGGCGGAGTGAGCCTCCAGAAACGCATCGGGCGTGCTCGTCGATGGCACGCCCGATTGTTTTTCGCTGCCGCTTGGCCTCCGGAATCCCCCGCCGCCCGCCTCAGGTGGACGCCTGGCCGTTGCTCTTTTTCGGCTCCGGCTTCTGCGCGCTGATCGCCCGCTCGGCCAGGACGCGCACGCCGCGCGTGAAGCGATCTGGCCCACCCAGAGCCTGGTATGGCTCCGGCACAATCGGAGTCGCTCCTTCTTCCAGGCCGCCGCCCGCCGCGACCAGCGCCGCCACCTGATCCTCGAGCATCGTCAGGTAATCGCGCATCGCCCCCAGATCGGCGGGTCCGGCCAGCGGGCCGTGCCCCGGCACGATCGCGCGCAGGTCCAGCGCCTCGATCTCGCCCAGGATGCGCTGCCATTCGGCCAGGTGGCCGTCCCCGGCCCAGGGATGCTGGCCCTGGAACAGCAGGTCGGCGACGAAAGCCACCCCCGCCTCCGGCACGACCAGGATCGCGTCGCTCTCGGTATGCCCCCCGCCCAGGCAGATCACCTCCGCCGCGCGCCGGGAGCCATACACGGCCAGATTCTTCTCGAACGTCCAGTTCGGGGCGCGCAGTTTCCAGCGCGCGACCGCCTCCAGAATCAGGGTGCTGGTCTGGATGGCTTCGTGCAGGGCCTCGCGCCGGGCCGGATCGTCCTCGGCGGCGAGCTGATCCTGCATCTCGCGCAGCTCAAGCTCGGATTGCGGGCGCATCTGGCGCTGGGTGCGGATCGATTCCGGGCCATGCTTCAGCAGGAGCTGGCGGGTGCGGGCCGTGCTGATCACCTGCGCCTCGGCCGGGAAGACCGCGTTGCCCATCACGTGATCCAGGTGGCGGTGGCTGTTGACCACGTAACGCACCGGCCCGCCGGTCAGCCGCTCGGCCGCGTTGCGCAGGTCGATCGCCGCCTGCGGGGTCAGCATCGTGTCGAAGACCAGCGCGCCGTCGCCCAGATCGACGATCCCGGCGTTGGAGCGGGCACCGCGCTGGGGGATAGCCAGGGCGGCGTACACGCCGTCGGCCAGGACTTCCAGCGTGAAATGCTCGGAGCGAGGCAGAGTCGAATCCGGGTTGTCCATCGCCATTCCTCTCAGTCGAGCGGCAGGTCGGCCAGGCGCGGATACCCGGCCAGCTCCTGGCGAAAGCCGGCCCGGACCTCCGGCCCGGCGGCGGAGATGGCCGCCCCCAGGTAGGGCAGCGCCCCGTCCGGATCGCCCTGGGCCCACATCACCAGCCCGCGCCCGAAGCTCACGCCGGGGTCATCCGGCACGAAAGCCGCGGCCTGGGCCAGGTCGGCCAGGGCCGCCGCGTAATCCCCCTGGCGGCGGCAGATTTCCGCCCGGCGCAGGTACAGGTCGCCCCAGCGGGAGGCGTCCCAGGCAGCCGGGTCGGGCTGGGCCGGGGCATGCAGGCGCAGCACGGCGGTATAGGCCTTGCGCGCGGCGCTGAGCGCCCCCTGCCGCAGCAGAATCTCGGCTTCCCAGCGCATCCAGTGGAAGTCGTCCGGCATGGCCGCCTTTTCCTTGCGGGCCAGCTTCAGGGCGCGGGTCAGGTCCCCGGCCCGGATCGCAATCCGCAGGCCCCATTCCCGCAGGCGGGCATTGCTCTTGTCGAGGCGCAGCGCCGCCTCGTAGGCCGCCTGCGCCCCTTCCAGCTCGTTCAGCTCGTACAGGGTGCGCATGAGGTGGAAGTGCACCTCGGCCGTATCCATCCCCAGGGTGATGGCCCGCACCAGCGACAGCCAGGCCTTCTTCAGACTCGGCACGTCCCCCAGGCCGATCCACAGCTCGGCCCGCCGGAAGTGCGGGCGCGGGTCGTCCGGCGCGAGGCGCGTCGCCCGATCCAGCTCGGCCAGCGCGTCATCGACGTCGCCGGTCACCAGCAGGGCTTCGGCGCGCTCCAGAAAAGTCTCGACGGTTTCGGTCATCTTGGCGTATGTCCTGAATCAACAACCGGAGGGCGACACGGCGCTCCCTCCGCTCACTCACAGTCATGGCGTACGGCAACCCCGGCGCTTACTCGTGGCCCGGCAGGCCGAACTGGTAGGCGCGGCGCTTGGGGTCCATGGCCCGGGCGAGGGTCGTCCCGTCGCGCGTGGCCCAGGTCAGGTGAATGTCCTTGATGAAGCTGGCCAGCATATCCAGCGCCAGGTTGGTGAAGTTGGTCTGCTCGAAGCTGTCCTGCTGCTTGGGCCAGCCATAGCCCCAGGCGAACCACGACGAGTTGAGCAGGATCAGGATGTCGTAGAAAGCCGGGGTCTCCGGGTCTTCCTGCTGGAGCAGGAAAAACGCGATGCGCGCGCTGGTCTCCTTGAAGGCGCTGCCCGGAATCATGGCCTCGTCGTTGATGTTCGGCCAGGCATACCCGATCAGCGGCACCATCACGATCCGGTAGTCGTCGATCGGGATTTGCATCACCCGCCGCCAGTCCCCGGCCGGATGGTTGACGTAGCGCGGCTTGCCAACCGCCGTCAGGCCGTGGGCCTGGATGATCCCGATCGCGTCCTCGAAGCCCGCGTACAACCGCTCGGTGAACGACTTCAGCAGACTGTCCAGGCGCTCGTAGTCCCTGCGCCGGCGACCGAGCACCTCGTCGATTTGTGCCAGGGCCGAAGCCCGTACCTGTTCGGCGTCAGTCATGAGTTGTGCCCCCTCCAGGCCAGTGCCCATCCATTCCCGGACGCACCCCAGGATGCAATCCGGATTGTACTGCCTGCCAGGGGATTTTACAGGGATGCGCCATTCTGGCAAAGCGCGGAACGGCGGACAGTTCACAGCAGACAGTCGTCAGTCACCAGGCAGGATACAGTCCGGCGGCACGATCCGCGCCGGATTAACCACCGCGCGCAACCCATCCGGCCCGCCCTGCGTATAGGCATTCGATGGTCGATCGTAATTTTTTCAATACGGATATGAAAGATTTTCAGGTCGACATTGACATTTTTCATCATCCGTGTTATCCAGGTTTTGAGGCTGGCCGGATCGGCTCCGGAGATTGGACCCGGATCGAAGCGCCGCACCGCCAACCCGTTCACGGAGGGGGACACCCATGAGCGACACAAGCCACGCAGCCAGCCCAACCCGCTGGCAGATTCCGTTCTTCACGATCTGGACCGGGCAGGCGCTTTCGACCCTCGGCAGCCGGGTCGCCATGTTCGCCCTGATCTGGTGGCTGACCGAATCGACCGGCTCGGCGACCGTCCTGGCTCTGGCGACCCTGTTCGCCATGCTGCCCACGATCGTGCTGGGGCCGCTGACCGGGGTGCTGGTCGACCGCTGGAACCGCCGCCGGGTGATGATCGCGGCCGACGGCCTGATCGCCCTGCTCTCGGTCTGGATCGCCGTCCTGTTCTGGACCGGCGCGATCCAGGTCTGGCACGTCTACCTGCTGATGCTGGCCCGCGAGATCGGCGGCGCGTTCCACTGGCCCGCCATGCAGGCCACCACCTCCCTGATGGTCCCCAAACAGCACCTGGCCCGCGTCAACGGCGTCAACCAGGCCCTGAACGGCGGACTGAACATCGTCGGCCCGGCGGTGGGCGCGCTGCTGCTCTCGGTCACCACCCTGGGCAACATCATGCTGCTGGACGTTTTCACCGCCCTGCTGGCGATCGTGCCGCTGCTCTTCGTGGCCGTGCCCCAGCCGCCCCGCGCCGAACAGGCCCAGGGCGGCTCCCTGTGGGGCGAGCTGCGCGAAGGGGCGCGCTACGTGCTCGGCTGGCGCGGGCTGCTGATCCTGACCGGCGTGGCGATGCTGTTCAAGATCGCCCTGACCCCGGCCTTCTCGCTGCTGCCGATCCTGGTCACCCAGCATCTCGGCGGCGCGGCGGGCGAACTGGCCGGGATGGAATCGGCCTACGGGATCGGCGTGATTGCCGGCGGCCTGCTGCTGGGGGTGTGGGGCGGCTTCCGGCGGCGCATCCTGACGACCATGCTCGGCCTGGCGATCGCCGGCCTGACCATCCTGCTGCTGGGCCTGCTGCCGGCGGGCCAGCTTGGCGCGGCGCTGGGCATCATCCTGGTGTGCGGCGTGGCCCTGGCCCTGACCGATGGCCCGCTGTTCGCCGTCCTGCAAAGCACGATCGCCCCGGAGATGCAGGGGCGCGTGCTCATGCTGTTCGCCAGCCTGGTGACCCTGACCTCGCCGATCGGCCTGCTGATCGCCGGGCCGATCACGGACGCGGTTGGAGTCCAGGTGTGGTACCTGACCGCCGGGGCGATGTGCATCGCCGCCGGGATCGCCGGTTTCTTCGTCCCCGCCGTGAGACACATCGAAGACTACGGCAAGGCGGCTGCCTCCCAGCCCGTTCCTGATTCTTCGACCCTGCCCCCCATCCCAAGGGGCGGTGAACTGGAGGAAGTCGCCTGATGACGCAGGCAACGGAGCCGCGCGCGGCGCGCTGGCAGATTCCCTTCTTCACGATCTGGACCGGGCAGTCGTTGTCCCTGTTCGGGAGCCGGATCGCCATGTTCGCCCTGATCTGGTGGCTGACCGCCACCACCGGCTCGGCGACCGTCCTGGCCCTGGCGACCCTGTTCGCCACGCTGCCGCTGGTCTTCCTCGGCCCGCTGGCCGGGGTGCTGATCGACCGCTGGAACCGGCGCGCCGTGATGATCGTATCCGACGGGCTGATCGCGATCCTCTCCCTGGGGATCGCCGTCCTGTTCTGGACCGGCGCGATCCAGGTCTGGCACGTCTACGTCCTGATGCTGGCCCGCGAGATCGGCGGGGTGTTCCACTGGCCCGCCATGCAGACCACCACGGCCCTGATGGTCCCCCAGCAGCACCTGGCCCGCGTCAACGGCGTCAACCAGGCCATGTACGGCGGCCTGAACATCCTCGGCCCGGCGGTGGGCGCGCTGCTGCTCTCCGTCACGACCCTGGGCAATATCATGCTGCTGGACGTCTTCACCGCCCTGCTGGCGATCGTGCCACTGCTCTTCGTGGCCGTGCCCCAGCCGCCGCGCAAAACGTCCGGCGCGGCCCCGGCCTCGGTGTGGGCCGATCTGGTGGCGGGGCTGCGCTACCTGCTGGGCTGGCGCGGCCTGCTGCTGATGGCCGTGATCGGGACGCTGTTCAAGCTCGTCCAGACCCCGATCATGAGCCTGCTGCCGATCCTGGTGACCCAGCACTTCGGCGGCGCGGCGGGCGAGCTGGCCGGGATGGAATCCGCGTTCGGGATCGGCGTGGTGGCCGGGGGTCTGCTGCTGGGGGTGTGGGGTGGCTTCCGGCGGCGCATCCTCACCATGAACATGGCCCTGATCGTCTCCGGGCTGGCGACCCTGCTGCTGGGCCTGCTGCCCGCCAGCCAGCTCGGAATCGCCCTCGGCACGATGCTGGTCAGCGGCGCGGCGATGGCCTTGCTGGATGGCGCGCTGACCGCGCTGATGCAGAGCACCGTCGCGCCGGAGATGCTCGGCCGGGTGTGGATGTTGTTCGCCAGCCTGATCGGGATCACCTCTCCGCTGGGGCTGGCGATCGCCGGGCCGCTGACCGATGCCCTCGGCCCGCAGCTCTGGTACGTGCTGGCCGGGGTGATCTGCGTGGGCGTGGGCGCGGTTGGTTACGTCATCCCGGACATCATCAATGTGGAAAAGGCGGTGGTTGGGTGATGGTGAGTGGTTCGTGGTTATTGGTTCTTGGTGAATGAGCGATTGAGGCCACCTCACCCCGGCGTGACCGCTGCGCGGTGACGCCGGCCCTCTCCACAACGTGGCGAGGGGAAGTCAAAAGGGCCAAGGCAAAGCCCCTCTCCATTTTCATGGAGAGGGGTTGGGGTGAGGTGCGCGCGGAGACACACACTTTCAAGGGATTAGAAGCTGTTGTTGGCCGTTCGCTTTTAGCCAAAAGCCAGGCGCTAAAAGCCAATAGCCCTTCTGAAATGAGGATACTCTGATGGAACAGACAATCGCGTGGCGTAATGGACACTGGAAAGTCCCCTTCTTCACCATCTGGATCGGCCAGGCCTTTTCGCTGCTGGGCAGTTCCCTGGTCGGATTCGCCCTGGTCTGGTGGCTGACCGCCGAGACCGGCTCGGCCACGATTCTGGCCCTGGGCACGCTCTTTCAGATGCTGCCCCAGGTTGTGCTCGGCCCGCTGGCCGGGGCGCTGGTCGACCGCTCCAACCGGCGCTGGATCATGATCGCCGCCGACAGCGCGATCGCCCTGACCACGCTCGGCCTGGTGCTGGTCTTCGCCAGCGGCGCGGTCCAGATCTGGCATGTCATGCTGCTGATGGCGATTCGCTCGGCGGGCAGCGCTTTTCACTGGCCGGCCATGCAGGCCTCGACCTCGCTGATGGTGCCGGAAAAGCACCTGGCCCGCGTCGCCGGGCTGAACCAGACCCTCCAGGGCGCGATGTCGATCATCAGCCCGCCGCTGGGGGCGCTGCTGGTCATGGCCCTGCCGATGCAGGGCGTGCTGGCGATCGACGTGGCGACGGCCCTGCTGGCCGTGCTGCCCCTGCTGTTCATCGCCCTGCCCCAGCCGGAGCGCCAGGTGCGCTCGGCGGCCGAGGCCGCGACCGGCGAAAAGCCCTCGATGTGGCGCGACATGCTGGAAGGCTTCCGCTACGTCCGGGCCTGGCCGGGCCTGCTGGCCGTGATCCTGATGGCGGTCGTGCTCAACCTGATCTTCACCCCCGTCTCCTCGCTGACCCCGCTGCTGGTGACGGAACACTTCGGCGGCGGCGCGGCAGAACTGGGCTGGATCGAGTCGGCCTTTGGGCTGGGTATGCTTGGCGGCGGCCTGCTGCTCAGCGTGTGGGGCGGCTTCAAGCGCAAGATCGTCACCTCGCTGGTGGCCCTGCTCCTGCTGGGCGTGGGCGTGATGCTGGTCGGCTTCGCCCCGGCCCACCTGCTGTGGGTCGCCATCGCCGGGATGTTCATCAATGGCTTCACGAACCCGATCGTCAACGGCCCGCTGATGGCCATCGTCCAGGCCCACGTCGCGCCGGACATGCAGGGCCGCGTCTTCAGCCTGCTGGGATCGGCCTGCATCGCCGCCGCGCCGATCGGGCTGCTGGTCATCGGCCCGCTGGCCGACGCCATCGGGGTGCGCATCCCATTCGTGATCGCCGGCATCGTCGCCATCCTCATGGGCCTGAGCGCCTTCCTGATGCCGGCCATTCTGAACATCGAAACCAACCGCCAGCGCCTGACCCTGGAAACCAAAGTGGTCGACGCCCCGGTTGCCGAGGCTACGCCCCCGGCCGCCGGCGCGAAGAGCACGATCGGCTAGGGCCACAGAATACGAGCTTGATGAAGATTAACAAATTGATCCGGTAACGCTGCGGACGGTTGTAGGGACGACCGGCGGTCGTCCGATGCGGTTCGCGAACCGCCCCTACGGATGGCGTATCGATCCCGTTGCCGGATTATTTTCTTAAGGTTCATCAATCCACGACTCTGGAGAACAAGTCCTCCGGACGAAAGACGGCGGTTCAGTCCGGAGGACTTCGTGTTCTGAGTCGGGGATTTCCAATCCCCGACCGCGCGACGCCCGATCCATCCATGCAATCAGTTTCAATGAATCACTGTATTCCATCTGTCTTATCCGTGTCCCAGGTTCTCCCAGTCATCCCCAATCAGGAACACACTCCGATTCAGGACTACAATGGTAAAGGAACCCCATCCCGGCGCGCCCTTGAAACCGGGAGAATCACAGGGAGGACACATGCGAGGCATATCCAGAAGTACCGGAATCACGGTCCTGCTGGCCGCCAGCCTGATCCTGGCGGCGCTGCCCATCCGCGTCATCCAGGCCCAGGGAGGCCTGCCCGCCGACCAGCAGGCGCTCGTTGCGCGGGCCATCGCGGCCATCGACGCGAGTGGCGACGCCACCAGCTACGAGGCCGCGCTCGTTTACACCTGGCAGCAGGA
The DNA here is from genome assembly GCA_029976005.1 of Aggregatilineales bacterium. Taxonomy (GTDB): domain Bacteria; phylum Chloroflexota; class Anaerolineae; order Aggregatilineales; family Ch27; genus JARKOQ01. The sequence continues at coordinate 15,878 of JARKOQ010000106.1, forward strand.
CTGGCAGGGCACGCTCAACGGCCAGGTGGTCGCCGGGCAGAGCCATGACTACCGGCGCGATCAGCAGGTCAGCGCCGGCCAGACCGGGCAAGGGCAGAACATGCGCCAGACCGTCACGTTCCGCGATTCCTTCACGTCGCTCGGCGGCGAGCCGGTCACGGCCGAGCTGGAGGGCGAAGCGCGCCTTGTCGATGGGACGCTGTACGCGCTGGCGGCCTACCGCCAGCCCTATCCGGACGGCTCCCAGGCCGTGCCCGACGGCTGGGTCGTCGTGGACGACGCTTCGCTGCTCGATCTCTACCCCGGCCTGGACGCCCTGATCCCGGCCGAAGCGCTGGCCGCGCCGCCATCCGTGCTGCCCGGCCCGGTGGCGTTCTGGTTCGACGTGACCGCGCTGGAGTCCGCCCTGACGGCCTACACCGTGGCCGCGGCCGGTGAATCAGGCTCCGGCGCGAGCGAGACGATCACGCTCACCCTGAGCAAGCAAGCCGCCTGGGACCTGGAATTGCTCTTTCAGGAGGATGATCCGGTCAGCCAGGCGATCTTTGCGACCATCGAGGGCGATCCGCTGACCTTCACCTTCACGCTGGATGCGGCCGGTCGCCTGAGCGCGATCGGTTACGATATCCAGCTCGCGCTGGAGGCCGTCGACCTCGGCGGGCTGGGTGACATCCCCGTGGGCTTCACGATCGACGGCACCGCCGCCGAGGCCCTCAGCCTGCGCATCCTGTCCGCCGATGCCCCCGTGACCCTGGCCGAAGCACCGGCCGAAGCCGATCTCGCCGCCCAGACCGCGCCCGTCGTCACCACCGACCTGCCCTGGTGGAACGACCGCGTCTTTTACGAGGTCTTCGTGCGCAGCTTCGCCGACAGCGACGGCGACGGCACCGGCGACCTGCGCGGCCTGATCGACCGCCTTGACTACCTCAACGACGGCGATCCGGCCACGAGCGACGACCTGGGCGTGACCGGCCTGTGGCTGATGCCCGTCACCGAATCGCCCAGCTATCACGGTTACGACGTGGTCGATTACCTCACGATCGAGCAGGATTACGGCACCAATCAGGACTTCGCGGATTTGATCGCCGCCGCCCATGCGCGCGGCATGGCCGTGATCGTCGACCTGGTGATGAACCACACATCCTCCGAGCATCCCTGGTTCCAGGCGGCGCTGGCGGGCGATCCCGACTACGCCGACTGGTACGAATGGTCGCCCACCAATCCTGGCACGCGTTCCTCATGGGGCGCGGAAGCCTGGCATCAGGCCGCGGACGGGCGCTACTACTACAGCATCTTCTGGGAGGGCATGCCCGACCTCAACTACGCCAACCCGGAAGTGACCGATGAAATGTTCGAGATCATCCGCTTCTGGCTGGAAGACATGGGCGCGGACGGCTTCCGGCTGGACGCGATCAAGCACCTCTTCGAGCGCGACGGCCAGACGGAAAACCTGCCGGAGACCCTGGCCTGGCTGGAAGACTTCCATGCTTACGTGCGCTCGGTCGACCCGGACGCCCTGACCGTGGGCGAGGTCTGGTCGCCGACGCCGCTTGTCGCTACGTACGTCGGAGATCGGGTGGACATCGCTTTCGAGTTCGACCTCGCCAGCGCCATCCTCCAGGCCGTCCAGGTCGGCAACGGCGCGCGCCTGATCGGCGTGCAAACCCGCGTCCTGAACAGCTACGCGCCCGGCCAGTACGCGGCCTTCCTGACCAACCACGATCAGGATCGGGTGATGAGCCAGCTCGACGGGGACGAGGGCGCGGCGCGGGTGGCTGCCACCCTGCTACTGACCAACCCCGGCGTGCCCTTCATCTACTACGGGGAGGAGATCGGCATGTCCGGGGCCAAGCCCGACGAACGCATCCGCACCCCGCTGGCCTGGGATGGCAGCCGCGTGCGGGCCGGGTTCACCACGGGCACACCCTGGGAACGGCTGGCCGAAGGCTTCCGCACCCACAACATCGCCCTGCAAACGGCCGATCCGGCCTCGCTGCTCAGCCACTACCGGACGCTGATCCACCTGCGCGCGGCGCATCCCGCCCTGCGCAGCGCCGGGATGCAGCTCCTCCGGCCGGGCAACCCCGGCGTGTACGCAGCCCTGCGCTGCGCGGACGACGAAGCCGCCCTGGTGATCGTCAACCTGTCACGCGCGGCAGTCAGCGACTACGGCCTGTCGGCCGGACAAAGCTGCCTGGCCGGGCGGGGCGCGGGAGTCCTGCTGCTGGGCGAGGGCGACCTGATCCAGCCCGACCTGGACGGCGACGGCGGCCTGGCCGGCTACGCGCCGCTGGCCGTCCTGCCGCCGCAGAGCAGCACGATCATCCTGTTCGAGTAACCGCCCTTCCCCCGAAAAAAAGCCCGCCCGATCGCGCGATCGGGCGGGCTGGAGCTCCGTGAGACCACCCCGCTCAGGGCGTGGGCGGGACGGTATGCAGCGCGGACTCGTACGCCGGCAGCCAGACGCGGAAGGTCGTGCCCTGCCCGACCTGGCTTTCCACCTCGATCGTGCCATCGTGCAGGGTCACGATCTCGCGGACGATGCCCAGCCCCAGGCCGGTGCCGGGGATGTTGCGATCGACCGCTTCCTGGCCGCGATAGAACCGCTCGAAGATGTGGGGCAGGTCTTCCGCAGCGATGCCCATCCCCGAATCGGCGACTTCCAGCCCAATCCGCCGGCTGGCTCCGTCCACCAGCAAACGCACCCGCACCTCACCCTGAGGCGTGTAATTGATCGCGTTCGCCACCAGGTTGGTGACCACCTGGGCGATCTGGTTGCGCTCGCCGCGCACCAGGGGCAGCGCTCCGTAAGGCGTGAAGTCGAGGGCCAGCCGGGCCGCCTCGGCGCGGGGCTGGTGGGCGGTCACGACCTGGTCGACCAGCTCGTTCATATCCACCGGGCCAAAAGCCACGGGCGCGCGGCCCAGGTCCAGCCGGGCCAGGTCCAGGATGCCCTCGACCAGATGCTTGAGCCGGTCGGCCTGCTGCTGGAGGATGGTGAGGTACTGTTCGCGCTTTTCGAGTGGGCTGCGCTCCAGCAGGTACAGGTACATGCTCAGGTTGGTGATCGGCGTGCGCAGCTCATGGGAGACGTCCGACACGAACTTGGACTTGAGCCGGTCCAGCTCCAGGAGCTGCTCGTTGGCCGCTTTGAGTTCGGCTGTGCGCTCCTCGACCCGCTGTTCCAGCTCGCTGGCGTAGCGCTGGACTTCGAAATACAAATTGGCCTGGTTGATGGCGACCGCCAGTTGATCGGCCACGTCCCGCGCGACCGAGAGCTGCACCGGATCGAAGCGGCCTGGCTCCGACCTGCCCAGGCCGAGCAGACCGACCAGCGTCCCATGAACCCTCAAGGGGATGAACGCCGCTGCCCGCAGCCCCATGTCCAGCAGGTATTGCTCCCAGGGGGAAGGCGCCTCGAGCAAGGCCAGGTCTTCGATCTCGATCGTCCCCCGGCTGTAGGTCGCGATCAGATTGGCATCCAGTTCGAAGTCGCGCGGCCAGGCTCCCAGCCTGATCTGGCCGTCCATGCACAGCGCGGAGAGCGAAGGCACGCCGCTGAACGGCTCGAATACGACCAGACCGGCCTGTTGCACCTGGATCAGCTCGTTGATCTGCCGCAGGGTCGACTGGATGATATCGTCCACCGAGCGAGCGGCGAGAATGCCCACGTCGATCTCGTGCAGCACCGCGAGGCGCTCCGCCGAGTGGCGCAGGGCTTCTTCCATCTGCTTGCGCTCGGTGATGCTCCGCACGATGGACAGGGAACACGCTTCGCCGCCGAAGTCGACGATGACGGCCGAGACCAGGCAGGTATGCTGGGCGCCACCCTTGATCCGGAACTCAGCTTCGAAGCTGGAGATGCTCCCATCACGCATGATCAGTTCGAGGAAATGATTCCGAGCGTCCAGGTCGACCCACACCCCAACCTCCTCGGGGGTCCGACCCAGAATCTCCTCGGCGCTATAGCCGGTCAGGTTGGTGAAACCCTGGTTGACCTCCACGTACACCCCGTCCCGCAGACGGGTGATCGTGATCGCGTCCGGCGACAACTGGAAGGCCTTGGCGAATTTATCCTCCGAGGCCCGGATGACTTCCGCCGCCCGAATCTCCGCGGTGACATCCACCAGCACGACGATCGTATAGAGCCGTTGTCCGGTGGAGTCACTTACCGCGGAGACGCTGTTGTACACCCAGACGATCTCCCCATCCTTGCGAACGTGGCGGTTCTCCAGGGTGAACACGTCGGTCTCGCCCCTGCTCAGACGCGCCACTTCCTGAAGCGTGTGCTCCCGATCCTCAGGATGGAGGAGGCTGACCAGTTGACGCTGGAGCAGCTCTTCGCGGGTATAGCCGAGCATCTGGCACAGCGTGTCATTGACCTCGAAAATCCGGCCCTGGCGATCGAGGCGGGCGATTCCAACCGCGCTGCGCTCGAAAATGGCCCGGTAGCGCGCTTCGCTCTCCTCCAGGCCGGCCTGCATCTCCGTCTGGATCGCCAGCTCGTGGCGCAGCAGCGCATAGATCAGCAGGCCGCTCGCCAGCACATAAAACCAACCCTTGAGAGTCTGGAGGAGGGAGAGGATCGCGGTATCGGCAAACAGGCCCACGATCAGGCGATCGCTGAGAACGATCCAGAGCGCCGCAACCAGGATGTATACCAGGGTAATCCGCAGGGCGGGCCACCGCGAAGGGCTTCTCATGGTTTTTCCAGTTCGCGCACCGCTGACCGGATGGCAGGCCACCACACAGCCTGAATGCAGTGGTCGCCGTTGAGGTAGCTTCATCATACAACAGGAGGGGCCGCGACGAAAGCCAACGCGCGTGAGTCATTTCCTAACCTGCCAGGCTCACTCCGTCAAAAACACTCAGGGCAGGCTCAGGGGGAGGGCGACCAGCGGCGTGGACTCGCCGGAATCGGGGTCGAGGAAGATCGCGTTCAGCCCGGCGATGGCGTCATACTGTCCGACCTGGAGGGTGTACGGCCCCGCGCCGCCTTCCGGCAGGCTGAAGGCCATGCGGTGGACGTGGCAATCCCCGGCGCGCCAGTCGTAGCCCGGCACGGCCTCGCCGTCGACGATCAGGACGCGCGCGCCAGCGGAGTCGAAGACGTGGGCGAACGGGGCGAAGAGCCGGGCCTCGATCCCTTCGACCTGACCGGTCACCGCCCAGATCGTGGTCAGCACCCATGCGCCATCCGCGCCGTCCAGCGCGGCGGCGCGCAGTTCAATCCCCTGGTCGGAGGTGTAGCCCAAGGCGACCAGCCCCGGCTGGATCGGCTGTTCGGCGTCCACGGCGCAGCGTGCGGCGGCACCGGCCGGGAAGGCCTCGACCGCCAGCGTCCAGCCATCCGGCAGGCCCAGGCGCAGGGCCGGCTCCGCCCCGGCCACTTCCGGCAGGACTTCGTCCGGCGCGTAGGCATCCACCAGCACCCCACCCTCGCGCGGGATCAACGTGAAGCGCGGCGCGCGCGTTTCGGCCAGCACCGGAAAGGTCTGCCCGGCCAGACTCTGGACGATCCAGCCCTCGACCCCGACCTGCACCACCCCATCCGGCGGCAGATTCTCGCGCACGGCCCGGCCCAGCGGCAGCCCATATTCGAGCGAGAGCGCGGTCAGCCCATGCGCGCCGGGCAGCGCGGCCGTCTCCTGGGCGTAGCGGGCACTGTTGAGGCCCATCAGCACGGCCAGCGGAATCCCCAGCAAGGCCAGGATCGGGCCGCCCGGCCGCCGTTCCGGCTGGAAGATCACCCCCAGCCCCCAGGCGGCCAGCACGTGCCCGGCCGGCAAACTCAGCAGCAGGTAGAAGGGATGGACGGCCTGCCCGACATAGGTCATCAGCAGCACCGGCAGCAGGAACCAGACCAGGGCGATCAGGGCCGGGCCGCGCCCGTTGTGGCGCGCCGGATCGGAGGCGGGGCGCAGCGCGCTGTAGACCGCCGCCGCGATCCCGAAGCCCAGCACCCCCAGCAGCAGCCAGTGGACGATCGCGCCGAGGTCCTGGCGCTGGATCGCGTCCCCGGCGGGGGCCTCCACCCCGCGCGCGGCGGCGTAATCCGCCCCGGTCACCAACCGGACGGCGTGATTCCAGGCGTCGGTGCGCACCTGGGCCGGCTCCGCGCCGAAGCCCTGCACCCGCTGCTGGACGGTCGCCCAATCGCCCAGCAGACCGGTCCCGTAGATCGCCAGCGCAATCGCGAAGACCGCCCCGCCGATCAGCAGGCCGCGCGGCGGTACGCGCCGCCGGAACACCAGGATCAGCAGGCCCACCGGCAGCACCAGCAAAAAACCGAGCAGGTAAGTCTGCCCTGTCAGAGTCAGCATCACGAGCGCCAGGACGGTGCGCCGCACCGGGCGGCGGCTGCGTCCCAGCAGCACCGGCCACAACAACCAGGCCGTAGCCGTCACCAGGAAGGGCAGCAGGCTTTGCACCCAGGTGGTGCGGCTGTATTCGATCACCCACGGATTGACCGCCATCAGCCCGGCCGCGATCAGGGCGCGCCGGGGGCCGATCAGAGTCCGCGCGGCGCGGTAGGCCAGCAGCACGGCCAGGGTATTGAGCGCGATCACGAAGACGTACGCGCCCAGGGGGGAACGGGTCAGGGCCAGCCAGGGCAGGTACAGGTAGCCGGTCAGCGGCGGGCTGGCGAACAGCACCGAGGTGCCCTGCCCGACCAGGGGCAGATCGCCGTAATCGAGGGTGCGCAGAGCCTGGGCGATCGGCCAGGCGTGATCGGTGTTGTGCTCGATCTGGAGCAGGTACTGCGCCCGCAGCAGCGCCGCCACGATCAGAATGACCGTCAGGCTCAGCCGGTTGGCGCGGCGGCCCCGGCGATAGAAGCGGCGCAGCGAGGTCAGATGGCGGGCGGATCGGAGGACACTCATGGCGCGCATTGTACCACGCGGCCCCACCGGGCGTACAGGCGGCTCATCTCCCGCCCCAGGACGATCGCATCAAAAACAAAACTAACCGCCAAAACGCCAGGAACGCCAAGAAAGAACGCCGAGGAAAGCAAAAATCAGAAGAAACCGTACCCCCGAAACCGTGAATCAACAGCTGGCAACTTGTTTGCTCCTCTGTGTCCTCCGTGTTCTCTGCGGTGAGATGCTTTTTCAGTTTGATGCAATTGACCTTCCCCCACCCACTAGAAACAGGCGCGCGATTTCCCGTATCGGAATTCCGATTCCGACGCGACCCGGACGCGCTGGATACGGGCCCTGCCTTTCACTGGCCTCTGGTCTCTTGGCCTCTGGCCTCCCGATCTTGCCTTGCCAGCCAGGGCCAAGGGGGTTATGATTCAGCCCATTCCAAGGGGGGCGGGCCAACAGCCCGTCCCTTTATGTTGGTGAGGATCAGACCCCATGCCGCCTGGACTTTCCCTGAATCGACTGCGCCGTCTGGTTTTGCTGGCGGCGCTGCTGGTGCTGCCCCTGGCAAGCCACCTGCCCGCCCGCGCCCAGGACGGCGCGACCTTGCGCCTGGGCATGCTGCCCTTTCGCGGCGCGACCGACCGATCGCCCATCCCCGACCCGGTCTCCCTGGCCTCGAATGCCACCGACGCCCGCGACCTGATCGAGAACCTGTTCGTCGGGCTGTTCCGCTACGACTCCGCCACCCACAGCGCCGTGCCCGTCCTGGCCCGCGAGTGGTCGGTCGGCGAGGACGGCCTGACCTGGACCTTCCACCTGCGGGAGGACATCCCCTGGGTCAGCTTCAAAGCCGACACGGGCGAGATCAGCGCGCTGCGCCCGGTCAGCGCGGACGATGTCGTGGCCGGCTTGCGCCGGGCGTGCAGCCCGCTGACGCCGTCCCCGGACGGCCCGGCCATCTTCGCCATCCAGGGCTGTTACACCGCCGCCCAGGCCGACCCGCTGCTGGTCAGCGCCGAACGGGTGGCCGGCTGGGTCGGCGCGGAAGCCCCGGATTCGACCACCCTGGTGCTGCGCACGACCTATCCGCTCTACCTGCCCGCCCTGCTGACCCAGCCCGAATTCCGGCCCATCCCGCGCGAGTTCGTGGACTTCACCCCGGCCTGGCCGAGCATCGCCAGCAGCGGCCCGTACGTGCTGACCGGGTTCAGCCTGGGCGAGCGCCTGACTCTGGCGCGCAACCCCTTCTGGCCGGACGCCCTGGCCGTTCATGCTGAACGGATCGAGATCGGCTTCCTGTCCGATCCGGACGCGCTGGCCGGAGCCTTCGCCAGCGGCCAGATCGATTTCGCCCGGCTGGGCACGCCCGGCCAGGCGGATGTGAGCGTGCTCGATCCGGCGGCCGTCCACCTGTGGCCCGGCGCGAAACGGGTTGTGCTCGGCTTTGGGGTGGAGCGGGCCTTCGTCGGCCAGACGCGGGTGCGCCAGGCCCTGGCCTGGGCCATCGACCGGGCGGCCGTGGCCGCCGCGGCCGGTTCCGACCTGCTGCCCGTCACGACTCTCACCCCCTCCGGCGCAATCGACGGGCCGGAGGCCGCCGGAATCGGTTACGAACCGGACGCGGCCCGCGCCGCGCTGGCCGAGGCGGGCTATCCCAACTGCGGCCGGGTGCCGGAAGTGATCCAGATCGCCGCGCCGCGCGCCCTGGCTTCCCTGGCGGAAGGACTGATCGCGCAGTGGTCGGCCGCGCTGGGCTGCGCGCCGGCCCTGTTCGAGATCGTGCCCACCAGCGCCGACAATGTGCTGGCCTATGCCCGTAACCTGATCGACGCCGAGACGACGACCCGCCCCCACCTGTGGCTGACCACCTGGACGCCGGAGACGATCGACGCGGCCAGCGGGGCGGCGAATACCTTCGACTGCCGCTACGGCCTGTTCTACAGCGGCCAGCCGTGCGGCGCGTTCGACACGCTGGCCGATTACGCCGCGACACTTTCCGCCGAAGCACGGCAGGAGGTCTATACCCGGCTGGAAGCGCGCCTGTTCGGCCCGGCGGGGGTTTACCCGGCCGTGCCGCTGTGGGCCGAGGCCCAGGTCGCGGCTGTTTCGCCCACCCTGCAAGGCGTCGGGGAGTACGGTCCGGCCTGGTGGGGGGATTGGCAATTTTGAATGGTGAATGTTGAATTGTGAATTGAAAGACGGGGCGAATGACAAACGTCAGCCCTGGATTTTAGCGTGAGGGGGTAACGCCTCACTGGTAGGGCGGGTCTGCGACCCGCCCTCGCCGCCCAAAAGCGCGGACTATATCAGTGTGAACCCCAGGTAATTCAGCAGCTTGAGCACGGCGTTGTT
>JARKOQ010000132.1 GCA_029976005.1 Aggregatilineales bacterium
TCGCCGCCGGGCCGCGATCCAGTCGATGGCGTCGTCCAGCCCCAGGAGGCCCAGCACCATCCACCACGGCAGCAGGGCCGTCGCCGAGTGGAACAGCCCGCCCCGGTAACCGGGATAGGCGAAGACGAAGGTCATCGCCAGGTGCAGCGCCAGGGCATAGACCCACACCGGCAGCAGCCAGGGATGCCGCCAGCGTTTGACCAGGGCGATCACGATCAGCGGGGCCAGGACGATCAGCCCCTCCACCGCCACGAAGGTGCCCAGGTTGTTGGTGAACGCCTCCCAGCGGCTCGCCAGGATATTCCCCCAACCCCACTCAAAGAAGCGGGTGGCGGACATCGCCGGGGGATAGCTGACGATCTCGTCGTAGCCGCGCAGCCAGATCGTGGCCGTGCCACCGACCGGCAGCGGCGCGCCGATGACCGCCAGATTGCGGGCGAACCAGGGCAGCATCACCAGCAGGTACACCGCCAATCCCGCCAGAGCGTCGAGCATCCGCCGCCGCCAGCCGACCGCCCCCGGCAGCAGCGCCACCAGAATCGCCACCCCGATCAGCAGCAGGCCGTCCGCGCGGGTCAGATGGGCCAGCCCGGCCAATGCGCCTGCCGCCGCGAAGGCCCGCCAATCGCCCCGCGCCCGCCCGATTCCGATCAGCAGCAGGCACAGCGCCCCGAAGAAGCCAAACGGCGCGAAGGTATCGGTCGTCACCAGGTAGGGCGCGTAATACCCGCAGGCCACGGCCAATAAGCCCGCCGTCCAGGCGTGCCGCCGCGTGCCTCCCAGGCGCGCCCCCAGCCAGAAGGCCAGCAGCGCCAACCCGATCCACAGCAGGCCAAACGGAATCTGCGCCTTCCAGAACGATCCCCCGCCGAGGGCCGCCAGTAGCGAGGCCAGCGGCATCCAATAGGTGTGGGACGGCGCGGGCAGGCTATCCGGCGCGCCGAGGTAAGTCAGCGCCACGTAGGGATCGGTCAGGCCCTGGCCGGTGGCGAGCCGCTCCCCGGCGTTGAAGTAGTAGTAGGCGTCGGTGTAACCAGGGCCGATCGTGCCAATTCCGATCGCGGCGGCCACGATCCCGGCCACGATCGCCAGCAGGGCGTATTCCCGCCAGGACGGCCGCCAGGTCGACGCGCTCACTGGGCCACCTCGTAGATCGTGATCGACCCGGCCTCGAAGACGGGCTGCAAGAACCACATCGGCTCCGTGGGCCAATCGCCCAACGCGCGGGCCGAGTCGTCGACCCACAGGTAGCTGGCGTGCCCGTTGTGCAGCACGTCGAAGCGCTCCGAGTCGCTCATGCCGTCGTCGAAGAAAGCCGCGACCAGCGCCTCGCGGGTGGCAAAATTGACCGTCTCGATCCAGTGGCCGAGGTAGACCCGCCGGCCGGTATAAGCCACGATCTTGCCGCCGCTGGAAAACGCGCTGAAGATAACCGAGTCCTCCGGCTGCTCACGCAGCCAGGCCTGCGCCGCCAGCTCGTCCCGGCTCAGGAACAACTCCGGCCGGGTCGCCGGATTGAGCGATCCGAGGGTCGACAGCAGCAGGAGGACGTTCGTCAGGGCGCTCAGGAGCAGCCCGGTCGTCGCCAGCAGTCGCCAGCGTCCGGCGCGCCAGCCACGCGCCAGCCACCAGCGACGGGCTTCCTCCAGCCCGGCCGCCGCCAGCACCGCCAGCGGCGCCTGGACGCCCATCAGGTAGCGGCGCTGGTTAACCAGCGGCACGTAGACCAGCACCGCCACCAGCGCCACCCACACCGCCGGAACCAGCAGGCGGCCATCCCTGGACCGCCATGCTGCAAACAAGCCGATCCCCGCAGGGACAAGCAGCCACAGGTAGCCCAGCAGGTAGTAGATCGGCGGCGGCGAAGCGGTGACGTTCTGCTCCGTGAACATCTGCCACACCGGATCGCTGTTGAGCGCGATCAGGTGATAGCCCACCGGGATGGCATGGGCGACGGCCACCAGGCCGAGGGCCAGCCCGTCCCGCCAGCCCAGCCTTCGCCGGAAGAATGCCCAGCCAAACAGGATCGCCGTCGCCAGCCCGGTCAGCAGCAGGTCGAAGGGCTGCACCCAGCCCAGGGCCAGACTCAGCCCGGCCAGCCCCGCGATCCCGCGTCCGGTGGGCCGCGCCAGCCAGCGATCCAGCGCCAGAAAGTAGCCCAGCAGCAAGGCGATCGCGGCCAGAAAATGGGGAAAGGTCAGTGCCGCCCAGAAGGTATAGGCGTCCTGCAGCCAGAATTCGATCGGGGCCAGGTTCGCGGTCTGGGCCGGAGCCAGCAGGTAGAGCACCCACCCCGCCCCGCCGGTCACGGTCGCCAGCAGCAGCGCCCACCAGCGCGCCCGTTCCCCGTCGAGATAACGCGCCGCGCAGACCGCGATGAGGATCAGCACGATCACGGTCAGGATCAGGCGCGCCGCGTGGTAGACCGCGACGTCGGACAGCCCCAGCAGCCGGGCCGCGTGCCCCAGGGCCAGGTACAGAGGGTTGATGAACAGCCCCGGATGATCCTCCGGCGTGAACAGGATGCGCTGCGTCCACGACCCCGCCCGCCCCTGTGCGATCTTGGCCAGGTGGCTGTTGAAGTCCACGCGGGTTTGCTCGAAGGCATTGCCGGTGAAAGCCCCGCCCTCCGGCGCGTTGAGGTAGCCCACGAGGGTCGGCAGCGAGGTCACGAAGAGAAAGGCAGCCGCAAACACCCAGAAGCCGCGCGGAAGGGCCTTCATGCCGGGGCCTCCTCGCAAACCGGGACGTAGTCATCCGGCGTGTGGAAGGGGATGATCAGCAAATCCTCGAAGACCAGCGGCGGGTCTTCCTGATAGTGGGCGCGCAGCCAGGCCAGGTGCGGATGTGCCGTATACCCGGCCGCCTGATACTGGCGCTCCTCGTCGGCGAAGATCACGAACCACACCCGCCCGGCGCGATCCGCCGCCTTGGCCGCGCATGGCGCGCCGATCAGGCCCAGCACCTCCTGGGTGGGCAGGGCCAGCGTATCCTCGCCGCTGCCGGGCCGGTCGGCCAGGTAACGCTGCTGGATGTCCGCCCCTTGCAGCCGGGCGTAATAGGTCATGGGCAGCATCGTCAGCTTGTTGCTGTGTAGAATCACGTCCCCCTCGTCCACCCGCTCGGCCAGGCTCGCCAGCGCCGCGTCAAAGGGCGGATTGGGGAAGGTGTGCCAGGTCAGGTGGAAGAACAGCCCCGCGCCCGCGATGACCAACCAGACCGCGCCCACGACGGCCGCGATTGGGCGCGGCAGCCCGCCGCGCGTGAACAGCCAGCCCAGCGCCACGTAAAAGAGCACGCCCTGAGCGACCAGCGCCCGATCGAGATAGATCGGGGCAAGGATTTGCGAGGCCAGCCACAGCAGCCCCAGCGAGCCACAAGCCAGCCAGATCACCCACAGAATGCGCCGCCGCTCGGCCCGCCGCATCCGCCGCCAGCGCAGCCCGATCTGCAAGGCCAGCAGCACCGCCAGCACCAATCCCACGAAAAAGGTGGGTAGGTTCCAGGCGGCCGGCAGGTCAAGCGCCGCGACACTGAATGAGCGCAGGGTCAGCAGTGGGCGCACCAGCGAGGGGCGCGGCACCCAGTAGTAAGCCTGGAGCTTGTCAAGCTGGCCGGGCAGGTTGACCAGCCAGGGCAGATACAGCAGCCCGGCCAGCCCCGCCGCCAGCCCGGTCGGCAGGAGCAGCCGCCAGCGCCGGGCCAGGATGGGCGTCAGCCCCAACGCGGCCAGGTAAAACGCCGCGAGCTGCTGGGTGTACATCGCCAGGGCGGCCAGCAGCCCGAATCCGATCCACCAACCGCGCCCTCGCCCTCGCCAGGCCCGGACGTAACACCATGTCGCCGCCATGAGGAACAGGGTCAGCAGGGCGTACATCCGCGCTTCCTGCGAGTACTGGATGTGAAACGGGGCCAGGGCCGTGATCAGCGCCGCCGCCAGCCCGGTGCGCCACCCGAACAAGTCGGCCGCCAGCCGGTAGACCAGGGCCACGGTCAGCAGCCCGGCCAGCACCCCGTACAGGCGCACCATGTCCGGCGCCTGCCCGAAGACGCGCATCCAGCCGTCAAGAGTCGTGTAGTACAACAGGGGATGAATGTCGGACGCGCCGCCCGCCACCGGGGCCAGCGTGCCGTAGAGCATGCGCTCCAGCCCGGTCTCGGCGAAGAGGACGGCGAACGCCTCGTCGTACCATAGGGCGCGCCCGCCCAGGTTGATCAGCCGCAGACCGAATCCGGCCAGCAGGATCGCCACCAGCCAGCGCAGCACCGCGAATTTGCGAGCAGCCATCGCAGGTCAGCCTTCAGCCAGAAGAAGCAGGAATCAAGCTTGCGCCGGAGTCAGCGCCCCGGCGCGCCGCCACAGGTCGCGGCTGAGCAGCAGGACGATCAGCATTCCGAAGGGCAGCGGCAGGTACATCGCCGGATGCTCGAATTTGGCCTGGACGGTCGTCAGGAACAGGACCCACAGTCCAACCAGCAGCACGGCCAACGCCAGCCCGCCAACCCACGCCCCGCGCTGCCGGCCGGCCTCGGCCAGCTTTTGCAGGTAAAACACCAGCGGGATCATGAAGACCACGAAATGCGGAGTCGCCGTCCGCACCGCGACCAGGTGCGTGACGGTCAGGGTCAGGATGGCCGTCCAGCCGAATTCGTCCATACGCCCCTGGAGGATGACCCGCACCCAGGCCCACACCATTCCCGCCACCAGCCCGGCGCTGATAATCAGCTCACCCGGCGCGCCCAGGAAGGGCAGGTACACCCGGCACAGCACCCAGACCGGCGACCCAATCGCCGTGTACGAGGTGTAGTTGCCAAGCTGCCCCAGCCACTCGCCCAACCAGCCGGGCAGCGCGATAAACGATGCGAGCATCAACCCGCCCCACACCCCGGCAAACCAGCCCACCAGCCGCCAGCGCCGTTCGCGCAGCCCCCACAGCAGCACGAACGGAACGAACAGGAAGCCCATTTGCGGCTTGAGCGTGGAGAGGGCCAGCGCCGCCCCGGCCAGGCCGTCCCGGCTTTTGACCAGCGCCCAGAGGGTCAGCACTTCGAGCAGGTAGACCACGATCCCCGGCTGGCCGAGCATGATCCCGCGCGCGGCGGGATAGAAGAACAGGGCAAAGAGCACCAGCCCGCCCAACCAGACCGGCCCCGGCCGCCACCCGTACGCATCCAGCAGCAGGATCAGCGCCCCGATCAGGCAGCCCATCAGCAGGGTGAGCCAGATCGCCTCCGCCCAGGCATACTCCAACGGGGCCAGCGGAGCCAGCAGGAAAACGGTATACAGTGGGTAGGCGAAGTAACCGGGATCTTCGTCCTCATGCACCGGCCGTCCGTAGATGCCGATCTGGATCGCCAGGCTGGCTTCCTCCCCGTACGGATCGAGGCCGTCCACCCAGAAGGACTTGACCCCCGACCAGCGTGAGTAGAAGTCGTTTGCGCCGGGGTAGGGATGGCTCTTGAACGAATAGACCCCGACCACCGCCGCCCCGAAGACGATCAGCAGCAGCCCGGCCAGCAGCCAGCGATCGCGGCTACGCATGGGCGACCTCCGCCGCCGGCGCGGGCCGGCGCAGCTTCAGGAACAGGGCGGCGACCAGTCCAACCAGGATCGCCGTCCGGGCCAGCACCAGGACCGTGAACGGCAGCACCAGCGATCCGGTGATCACGCCGCCGCTGTCGCCGGTGCGGATGAAAAGCAGCGGGTACTCCGTGAACGCGATCAGGCTCAGCAGCAGGAGGACGATCACGCCATTTTTGTTCGGAAAGTTGAGCAGAGTCAGCGGCACGATCAGCACCAACCACTGCGGACTCCAGCCCTGCGACCACAGGAAGAAAACGAGCAGGGTCAGGGCGACGAAGGCCACGACTCCCTGGGCGTCGCGCCGCCGCGTCTGGGCGAAGGCGTATAGGCCGAACGCGCCGAACACGATCAGGCGCAGCCAGGCCGGGATCACCGCCGGGTTACCGAGCGACTGGCTGGCCGTGGCCGGATCGAAGCGCGATTCCAGCGTGCCGAAAATCCCGGTGGTCAGGTTGCCGTCGATCAGCGCCCAGACCGTGCCATACGACGACTTGCTGAACTGGGCCACCAGCGAGGCCGAGGCCATCGACCCGCCCCAGGCGATCAGCGCGGCGTAGACCAGCCCGAAAATCGCCAGCGCGATCACGGTGTAACGTAGGGCAGCCCGCCAATCCCGGAAGCGCCAGACCGCCCCCAGCACCACCAGCGGCACGAACTTGACCAGCCCGCCCAGCGCCGCCCAGACCGCCGACCGGCCGTCGCGCTCCTCGATCAGGGTCACGATCGCCAGCAGCAGGGTCGCCGCCACCAGAGTCTCGAACGTCCACCACAGGAAGATCACCGGGGCCAGCAGCACGGCGTAAATCCAGGCCAGGGCCAGGCCGGTCTCGCGGCCATGTAGCCGCGTCCCGATCCGCCGCAGCAAGACCAGGTTGAGCGTGTCCAGGGCCAGCATGATCAGACCCATCAGACTGGCGAAGGCGGTATAGTTCGGCACGCCGCCGGGGCTGGTGAGCTGGGCGACGGTCACGTACATCGCCGGCCAGATCGGCGGGAACTCGCTCCAGAAGTCACGGAAAGGCAGCCTGCCCTCCAGGCTGAGCGCGCCCAACGCCTGGTAGTAGGTCAGGTCGCCCCCGGCGCTGATCCCGCGCTCCACCCCTTCCGTCAGCACCGGCTGGTAGACCATCAGCAGCATCAGCCGGAAGGCCACGAACAGATAGACCAGCAGGCGAAAATCGCGCAGCAGCGCCAGGCCGCCGGGCCGCTCGGATGTCGTCATGCCCCCTGCTCCCGTTCGATCAGCACCGCCTGCTCGTCCTCGTAGGCCACCCGCCAGCCCGGCTCCTCGCGCAGGGCCGAGGCCATCACTCCATCGGCCTCGATCACCACGAAGCCGATGTCATACTTCTCCAGGGTGGCCCGCCAGTCGCCCTGCAGAAACACCGTGCGCAGGTATTCCGACAGGAATTCATCCCCGTAGAGATCGGTCCGCCCATCCACGAAGACCGGGTAGTCCGGCGCGGCGAACATCAGGTAACCACCCCAGTTGTAGCTGTTGAACATCCGCCCGGCGGGATGCTCGGTATTGATGTACTCGGTCACGCCGACCGGCAGGTATTCGCGCTGGGCGTCGCTGACCGTGACCGGGCTGATCGCGTACAGCACCTTGACCGCCCCGGCAAAGACGATCAGGATCAGCAGCGCCCAGTTGAGCCGGATCATCGTGGGCCTGACCTGCGCCGCCGGCCGGATGACCCAGCCGCGCTCGGTCAAAAAGGCATCCGC
>JARKOQ010000138.1 GCA_029976005.1 Aggregatilineales bacterium
GTCGTGCTGGTCTGGGCGACCCTGCCCGCCGGGGTCAAGCTGGATCAGCGCCTGCTGGAAATCGGCCTGGCCCTGATCGCGATCACCCTGCTGGCCTACCTGCTCCGCCCCGTCGGGGATCGTCCGGCGGCGGGGAGCGGGCCGGCAGGCGCGGCGTCCGTGAGCCTGCCGGACGACTCGCTCGGCCGGGCCGCGGCGTGGCTGTGGACCCTCGTCCGGGGGTTGGGGAGCACCCCGGTCATGACCTGGGTCGCCAACCTGATCCGGGCGCTGTGGAGCGTGATCGAGGCCTTCCTGATGATGTTCGTCAAGACCGCGACGACCATCCTGCCCACCTCTGCCCGCCTGAGCGATTCCGACGCGAAGTACAACCAGCAGAACACGGAAAAAATGACGGCGATGGCCGACACGCTGGGCCTGCCCCAGGCCGAGCGGGATATCCTGGTCTCGCACTGGATCGACCAGATCGTCTGGACCAGCAGCCGGGCCAACCGCGAGCGCGACGCCAACGAGCTGATCCGCTGGTGGCAGATCATCCTCAGCTCCTCCATCCCGATCATTGGGCTGCTGCCGAGCGTGCCCGATGCCAACAAGACGCTCTTTGCCAGCCTGGCTGGGGCGCTGGTCACCGTCCTGACCGCGATGCAGCAGTTCCGCCGGCCGCAGGAACGCTGGCACCATTACCGCAAGCTGACCGAGCGGATGCAGGCCGAATACTGGGCCTTCGTCAACCTGGACGAAGCGATCTACAAATCGGCGCTGTACGACGGGCGGGGCAGGCTCAAATCCCGGACGGCCCCGGACGTGCGCAGCGCGGCCTTCCAGATTTTCCACGAGCGGATGACCCGGCTCAAGGAGGAGGACTTGCAGGTCTTCTTCAGCCAGGTCGCGCCCGCGATGGCCCAACCGGACCAGCCTCCCGCCCAGCCGGGAGCCGGTCAGGGCCAGGGTACGTCGAGCTAACGGGCGCGGGAGAGAAAGAATCACAGCGGCGGGATCGCGCGATCCCGCCGCTGTGGTGAATCGGGCTGTTGGCGTGGCTAGGCCCGGATCAGGTCGTCGAGCAGGGCGTAGGGATAGGGCAGCCGCCGGGCGCTGGCCGCGTCCAGGCGGGCCAGGTGCTCGCGGCTCAGCGTCCATCCGAGCGCACCCAGGTTGTCTTCCAACTGGGCCAGCGTCCGCGCGCCGAGGATCGGCGCGGTCACGCCGGGGCGCTGCAACAGCCAGTTCAGCGCCACCTGGGCCGGACTCCGGCCCGCGGCCTGGGCGACCTCGATCAGGGCGTCGATCACCTGCCAGGTGGCGGGGTGGTCGTAGTTCGGCCAGTCCTCGTTCCAGGTCAGGCTGGCCGGCCCGGCCACCTGGATGCGGGTGTCCTCGGCGGGGGCGGGCTGGCCCCGGCGGAACTTGCCGGTCAGCCACCCGCCGCGCAGCGGGCTGTACGGGATAATTCCCAGCCCTTCCGTCAGGCAGACCGGCACCAGCTCCCATTCGGCTTCGCGGTCGAGCAGGTTGTAGAGCGGCTGCAAGCACGTCACCGGCTCCCACCCCTCCGCCCGGCAGAGATCGATCGCCTTCTGGAGCTGCCAGCCGCTGAAGTTGCTGACGCCCACGTAGCGCACCTTGCCGCTGCGGGCCAGATCGTCCAGCGTGCGGAAGGTTTCCTCCAGCGGGGTGAAGGCGTCCCACATGTGGACCTGGTAGAGGTCGATGAAGTCGGTCTTCAGCCGTCTCAGGCTGTTCTCTGCGGCATCCAGGATGTGTTTGCGGCTTAGACCCCGGTTGTTCAGGTCCGGGCCAAAGCGTACCTTGGTGGCGATGACCAGGTCGGCGCGGGCTTGAGTCGCCAGCCAGTCCCCCACGATTTCCTCGGACCGCCCGCCGCTGTAGGCATTGGCGGTATCGATGAAATTGCCCCCGGCCGCGACGAAACGGTCGAGCAACTGGCGGCTGGCAGCCGCGTCACATTCCCGGCCGAAGGTCATCGTCCCCAGGCACAGGCGGCTGACTTGCAGCCCGGTGCGACCCAGATGGGTGTACTCCATGTTTTCACTCCTGTCCTCAACCGGCAAAGGTCATTCCACGGCGAAGGCGTGTCCCCACGGAGGTGCGCGGGGACCAGCTTCAGCATCACTCTACAACTTCGAGCGCGCACTAAGTCAAGAGGCCGGAGCAAGAAAGACGACGGCGGGATCGTATCGATCCCGCCGTTGGCAGTGATTTCAGGGGTGTGTGGCGTCGCAATTGCAATTGCGACGCTACGACTCTGGCATTGCACTCACTTCCCGGAACACCCCCCGCGCCGCCGCCACCGACTCGGCGGTCAGGCGGCGGGGTCGGCGGGATCGGCCTCTTCCCCAGGGGCGGACGACCGGCCGGTCGTCCCGCGCCGGACGTGTACCACCCCAAAACCAAACGGGGCGCTCAAATGAGCGCCCCGTGGTGATTCTCCAGCAGCGATTGCAGCCAGTCGTTATTCGACGACCAGCAGCGGGCCGACGCCCGCGTCCAGCGTGACCAGGTTCGCGGAGACCCAGGCCGCGACGCGGCTGGCGGGCACCACGCGGTACCATGCGCCGTCCGCGCTCACGCCGACCACGGCCAGGCGCTCGCCCACCGCGGCCCAGCCCAGACGGGCGGAGTCCACGCTCGGCGCTTCGCGCAGGTTGACCGAGTCGAAGCCTTCGGCGGTCACGGTCGCGTTGGCGGCCAGCAGTTCAGGCGCGCCGCCGCCGGGGAAGGCCAGGGCGCTGGCGATGGCCCAACCCTCGGAGCCGCCGGCCTTGACGTACACGCGGTCGGCGGTGGACAGCAGCAGGTCCACGACCGTGCCGCGCCCCAGTGTGCCCACCTGGGCCGAGGTCGAATTGGGGGCTGCCCGCAGGACGGCGTAGTTGAACACGACCGCCTGATTCTCGCCGTACGTGATCACGGGCAGGTCCGCCACGTCGTGCAGGTACCTGAAGGCGCGGGTGGTGCCCCAGCCCAGCCCGCCGTCGAGCGTCTGAACCTGGACCCACTCGGAGTCGCCGGAGCGGCCAAGCAGGGTGACCGGGGTGCCCGGCTCCAGGCGGCCATCGTAAGCGGCCGCTTGAACGTCCGGCAGGACGCGCACGAAGGCGTAGCCATCCACCGAGCCGTTGACGACGGGCAGCTCGTCGATGACCGCCGCATCCCAGAAGGTGAAGCCGCGCGGCACGGCCCAACCGGCCGAGCCGTCTTCCGCGACAACGTACAGCCACTCGCCGTCGTAGGCGACCAGGTCGACCACGCTGCCCTGATTCAGGCGGACGTTGCCGCCGCTGTCGGTGCTCGGGTTGGTGTGCAGGGTGACGAAGCGCGTGACCACGCCCTGGGTGGCGGCGACGCCGGTCACCGGCAGGCTGGCGATGTCGCCGTCCACGGTGACGGCATTCTGGCGGGCCCAGCCGACGATGCCATCGGCGGTGGTCAGCTTGACCCACTCACTGTCGGAAGTCCGCCCGATCAGGGTGACTTCCGCGCCGGTTTCGAGCCGGCCGTAATCGTACATCTGAACATCAGGCAGGATGCGCACGTTCAGGAACCGGGTGACGGTGGCAGACAGTGTGCCCTGCCCCTGCGCGCTCACGACCGTGACGCTGGTCAGCAGGAGGGCGACCAGCAGGAGGAGCGTCAGGCTCTGGCGCTTGAGACTCATAGTGTAATCTTCTCCCCAAAGTGTGTTCTGCAGAACAATTGACGAGGGACGGCGCAGCGCAAGATGCCCGGGCGGGCTGCGCCGGACTCGTAAGATGGTTTGTACTGCAATTGAAGTATCCTGTCAAGCAAGCGGGCGGGCGTGTTTTTGAGCTAGCGCATGGCAGGCAATTGGCACTGCCAGGCCGGTTAGGGCGCCGTCCGCGTCGATGCGGCCGGCGGCCAGGCGCAAGGCCATAACCAGGTGCGGAGTACCCCGGAGGGATGAAAATCCGGTAGACCGCGATGCACGCTTTTTGCGGGGCGTTGCGCCCCCTTGCTGCTTGCGGAGAAGGGGCCGGGGAGGAGGTCACGCCGCACCCGGCGAATCGCCCAGACGCGCAAACAGGAAGCCCTGGCGATGGGCGAGGGCCTTCCCCGGTTGTGCCTGGGGCGCGTTCCGCCGGACTCGGGCTAGGCCTGCCCGGCGCGGTGCTCGGCCAGGATGGTCCGGGCGCGCGCCAGGGCTTCCTCTCGGGTGTGCATGATCTCCAGCTTCTTGTGGGTCACGCGCTGGACGAGACTCGCGCCGGTGACGGCGATCATGCTCCCACTGATCAGCAGGGCATCGATCATGCGCGGGTCCAGGGTCGCCGACCAGGAATTCAGCCGGAAGTTGAGCGCCGAGATCGTCATGGAAGCCTGGGAATAATCCACGATCAGGACATAGTCGCCCTGGGTGTGCTCCGCCGCGAACTGGACCCGATCCTCGGTCGCTCGCCGGAAGACCTGGTCGGTCACCGGGACGTGGTAGGTCAGCAGGATGATGCCATCCTCGATCAGCTCAAAGGCATAGTCACT
>JARKOQ010000147.1 GCA_029976005.1 Aggregatilineales bacterium
CCGCCGCCCTAGTCGCGGGCCCCTGGCTGCTTGGCGCCGCGAGCCTTCGAATTTTGCGAAGGCGGTTTCCACAATGAGCAATTCCCCTGGGCGCTTCCCCGTGCCCAGAATGGGCTCGCCCGTGCGCTTGACCTGCCTCGATAACAACAACACGTCAGACCAGGAGAGACGGCTTGTCCAGGATCAATCCCGCTGTAAAACCTCCCCATCGCATCGCGGTGATCGCCGGTGACGGCATCGGCCGCGAAGTGGTTCCCGAAGGCCTGCGCGTGCTGGAAGCCGTCAGCCGGCGTTTCGGCATCGATCTTCAGTTCGATCATTTCAACTGGTGCAGCGAGCACTACCAGGCCCACGGCAGCATGATGCCCGAGGACTGGGCCGAGCAGATCGGCAACCACGAGGCGATCTTCTTCGGCGCCGTCGGCGCCCCGGACATCGTCCCCGACCATATTGCAGTCTGGGACTCGCTGCTGAAGATCCGCCGCCAGTTCGATCAATACGTGAATATCCGTCCGGTGCGCCTGATGCCCGGGGTGCCGTGCCCGCTGGCTGGACGGGTGCCGGGGGACATCGATTTCATCGTGGTGCGGGAAAACACCGAAGGCGAGTACTCCAGCGTCGGCGGGCGGATGTGGGAGGGCACCCCGCGGGAGATTGCCTTGCAGGAGTCGGTGTTCTCCCGTCACGGGGTCGACCGGGTGGTGAAGTACGCCTTCGAGCTGGCCAGCCGCCGGCCCCGGCGCAACCTGGTGGCGGCCACCAAGTCCAATGGCATCGCCATCACCATGCCGTTCTGGGACGAGCGGGTGGAGGCGCTGGCCAAGGCCTATCCCCAGGTCGAGACGCGCAAGTTCCACATCGACATTCTCTGCGCGCACTTCGTCCAGCACCCGGACTGGTTCGATGTGGTGGTGGCCTCCAATCTGTTCGGCGACATCCTCTCCGACCTGGGCCCAGCCTGCACCGGCACCATCGGCATCGCGCCCTCGGCCAACCTCAACCCCGAGCGTCTGTACCCTTCGCTGTTCGAGCCGGTGCATGGCTCGGCGCCGGATATCGCCGGGCTGGGCGTGGCCAACCCGATTGGTCAGATCTGGTCGGCGGCGCTGATGATCGAGCACCTGGGGCAGGGGGATGAGCTCTACCAGCGGGCCGCGGCAGCGATGGTCGAAAGCATCGAGACGGTGCTCGCCGAAGGCCCGCGCACCCGGGAAATGGGCGGCAATGCCAGTACCGTGGAAGTCGGGCGGGCCATAGCCGAATGTCTGGCTGGAAACAGGAACTTATGAACATGAGCCTCGAACACTACATCGACAACCAATGGCAAGCCTCGTCCTGGGCCGAGGACATTCCGGTACTCGACCCCAGCACCGGCATCGCCTATGCGCGTATCGCCCGGGGCACCGCCGAGGACATCGACCTGGCGGTGCAGGCCGCGCAACGGGCCCTGGGGGACAACTTCGACGGGCCCTGGGGCAGCCTTTGCGCCCTGGAGCGTGGGCGCCTGCTGGCCCGCCTGGGTCACGCAGTGCTGGAGCACCATGAAGAGCTGGCGCAGATCGAGGCCCGGGACACCGGCAAGGCGCTGAAGGTGGCCCGGGCCGACGCCACCGCCCTGGCGCGCTACTTCGAGTACTACGCCGGGGCCGCCGACAAACTCCATGGCGACACCTTGCCCTATCAGGCCGGCTACACCGTGCTCACGGTGCGCGAGCCTCACGGCGTCACCGGACACATCATTCCCTGGAACTACCCGATGCAGATCTTCGGCCGCAGCGTCGGCGCCGCCCTGGCGGCGGGCAACGCCTGTGTGGTCAAGCCCGCCGAGGACGCCAGCCTGTCGCTGCTGCGGCTGGCGGAACTGGCGGCCCAGGTGGGTTTTCCAGCAGGCACGATCAACGTGGTCAGCGGCTATGGCCACGAAGCCGGCGCGGCGTTGTGCGCTCATCCTGGCATTGCGCATATCTCCTTTACCGGTTCCACCGGCACCGGCGCCCGGGTGGCCAAGGCCGCCGCCGAACGCCATTGCCC
>JARKOQ010000159.1 GCA_029976005.1 Aggregatilineales bacterium
TCGCCCTGCTGCGCGCCTGCGTTTGCCATATCCTTGCCGCCTTGCAGGGTTGTCGCATGGGCAAAAGCAAGACTGCCCCGCGCACCTTCCAACGCCTGGCGGCCTTAACTTGACGCATATTGGGCGGTTCGCGAACCGCCCAGACGGGGAATCGAAGCGATCCCAATGTTGTCCGGGGCCGATTCAGTCGGGTGTTTGAGTCAGTGGACGTTTGCCGCCCGGATTGGCCGTAACAGACAGGGCGGTTAGCGAACCGCCCGTAAACGAACCGCCCGTACCGGAGTATAATCCCCTCATCAATAGGGCGGTGTGATACCTTGCCTCGACACGAACCGCCCCTACAAGAACGGTGAACGGGACTTGCATACCTCAGGGCAAGATGAGGTGGATGGAAGGTTTCATAGAGATGCCCTACGATCCGGAACGGCATCACCGCCGCTCGATCCGGCTGAAGGGGTACGATTACCGCGCCGAAGGGGCGTATTTCGTCACCCTGTGCGTTCAGGATCGCCGGTGCCTGTTCGGGGCGATTGCGCGGGATGCGGTGCAGTTGAGCGCCACCGGGCAGGCTGTGGTCGAGTCCTGGGTATGGCTGGGCCAGCAGTATCCGTATGTCATCCTGGATGAGTGGGTCGTGATGCCCAATCATCTGCATGGCCTTCTGTTTATCACGGAAGAGCTTCCAGATGGAACCATGGCTCCGATGCGCAAGACACTCGGCCGTCTGATGGGAGCCTTCAAAACCGTTTCCACCAAGCGGGTGAACGCGTTGCGGGAGACATCCGAAGCCCGGCTCTGGCAGCGCGATTTCTACGATCGAGTCGTTCGGAATGAACACGAACTGAACGCTATTCGGGATTACATCGCCTCCAATCCGGCGAACTGGCGCTCCGATTCTGAATACGCGGAGTAACCCGGCCTGCATGCCGAACGGTTCAATTGTAGGGGCGGTTCGCGAACCGCCCCGGTGGGGCATCGGCCGGCCCTATTGCCTGTTTGAGCCGTATCAATCGGACATCTGTCCAAATGCAAGTCGCGCTCCAATGGATGGTGATCGCCGATCTACCCTTCGCTGTCGCCTGAATGCCTGGATGCTTATGACCCCATATTGGCCGTGACAGGCAGGGCGGTTCGCGAACCGCCCCTACAAAGGTGGAATCCCTTCACCAACAGAGTGCATCGGCGAGAACAAAAGATTAGGAGATCGGCTACCCCTTCGATTTGCGGCGGCGGTTCCAGGAATTGCTGGCCAGCATGGTCATCACCAGGAAGAACCCGATCAGGACGATCAGACCGAGCACGACCGCCGCGCCGGTCA
This sequence comes from Aggregatilineales bacterium, assembly GCA_029976005.1. Classification (GTDB taxonomy): domain Bacteria; phylum Chloroflexota; class Anaerolineae; order Aggregatilineales; family Ch27; genus JARKOQ01. The sequence goes on from JARKOQ010000159.1 coordinate 1,319, forward strand.
GGCCACCCGCCCGGCTGATCACCAGGCCCAGCATCCCCAGCGCCAGCACGGCGGCGACCGCGCCGATCAGCACCCAGGGGCCGCGCCCGTAGTATTCGCGGTAGGGGTTGTAGTGCTCGCCCAGCAGGGCGTCGTCCGCGCGGGCGGCGACCGGCCGTCCCAGGATCAGGCGGTTGCCGTCCAACTGCCGGGTAAGCTGCCAGCCGGCCGCGCCTTCCTCGGTCAGCGCCTCGTGGAGCGTTTCCTCGTTGGTGAAACCGAAAGCCGCGCTGCGCAGAAGTTTGAATTCCCAGCCTGGCCCATAGGTCTGGCGCAGCGCCTCCAGGGCCTCGTCTTCCTCACGTTTTTGTGCCGCCGCGACGGCAATCGGTGCGATCCATCCCATGTCAGAGTCCCCCCCAATCATCCAATACCTACCTGTAGTGTAGGATCGAACCACAGGAGTGGAAGCCCTAAAATCCGGGGGGATGGACGCGGCTCTGGCCGCACGCGTCAGTCTGGTGAGAGGCCCGCCTGTTCCAGCGCGGCCCGCGCCATAGGCGTGCCGATGCGGCGCAGGGCTGCTTCCGCCCGATGCCTGATGTCGCCATCGTAGATGCTCTCACGCCGGTCGTAATACAGGGCGTCCGCCAGGGCCGCGATCGCCTCGTTGCCCCCGATCTCGCCGAGCGCATCTGCCGCGCAGGTGATCAGCTTGATTGTACCGGCACCTGGAGTGGACTTGAGCGCCGCGACGAGCGGCTCGACCGCGCGCGCATCCCCGATCCGCCCCAGGACTTCCGCCGCCTGTTCCCGGATGGGGTTCGCGGTTTCGAATCGGTGGCTTTCCAGGACCGCGATGAGCGGCTCCACGGCCGAGCTGCCCAGCGCGGCACAGGCTTCCCAGTCCTGGGCGGCGACGCTGTGGATGGCTTTCTGATCGTCCGAGGCTGGCTGCCACCCGAGCTGGTCGAGGGCGGCAGCGGCCGCCTTTCGGATCGCTTCCGATGGGACTGTCAGAACGGCGACCAGTTCGGCCTCGACCCGGCTGTCCTCGAAACGGGCGGCCGCCAGCGCCTGGGCCGCCTTGCGATTGCCGCCGCGCAGTGCGTCCAGCAGCGGCTCCAGGGCACGGCTGTCGCCGATCCTGCCCAGCGTCAGGACGGCGTTTTCCTTCAACTCAACTCCGGCCGTCGTCCCCGCGGAGGTCTGCTGCAAGGTTTCGATCAGCGGCTGGACGGCGGACGCGCCGAGCGCAACGCACGCCTCCCAATCCTGGGCCGCGATCGCGGCGAGGGCCTGCTGTTCGCCTGAGTCCGCCTGCCAGCCGAGGCGGGCCAGCGCTTCCGAACCCTTCGTGCGGACCCGTTCCACCGGATCGTTCAAAGTCCGGGTGAGGGCCTCGATTGCCTGCGGAGTCCCTTGTTGTTCCAGGGCCTTGACGATCCGCAGCCTGACACTCGAGTCCTCGTCCTGTAGCGCCTCGATCAACGGCTCGACGGCGGAGTGGCCCAGGCTCCTCAGCGCATCGATGGCCTGGTCCTGAATGTACTCCTCATCGAAGCGGGTCTTGACTCGCAGATAGCCGACCAGCGGTCGCACAGCCCGCGTATCCCCGATCCGGGCCAGGGCTTCGATCGTGGAGGTATCCGGGTGGGCCGCCAGCTCCGCGATCAAGGGTTCCACCGCAGGGGCGCCGATGGCCACCAGCGCCGCAACAACGTGCGCTCTCAGGTTGGAGCCGATCTTTCGCAGGCACAAAATCAGAGGTCTGGCGGCTGCCGGATCGCCCAGGCGGCCCAATGCTTGCGCCGCCTGGCTCCAGAGGAGGCCATCTTGCCCGTAGCTCAGCGCCTCGATCAGCCCTTTCACGTCCCGTTTGGCCTCTAGCTTGTGGATATCAGGGGGGCCGGATCGCCCGAACAAAGGCATAGGAGACACTCCTTCCGATCTGCTCAGGTGGATGGCAACTTGAAGATGCTGAGACGCGAAACAGACCAAGCCGACTTTCTCGTGCAGATCGCGCAATGCAATCTTACACTGCTGCTACCCCCACGCGCCATAGTCACGGTTCTGGATGGCTTGCCTGTCGGTGCAGCGCCAGGGTGGTCAGCGCGATCCAGGCCAGCACGCTGGCGATCACCAGCCATTCCAGGATCGGCACGATCCACACATCCGGGCGGCCTTCCGGGACCCCCAGCACATCGACGCTCGACTCGGCTCCGGGGGTTGCTGCCTGGAGAAACGCGACGAAGCACACTGCCGCCACCAGGCCCGGCACGGCCAGCCAGCGCGGGAAGGCGTGCTTCCGGGCCAGCAGGACGTACAGCGCAAACAGCCCGGTGGCGATCCAGCCGGTGTTGAAGAAGGTCATGGCGACCGTGACATGGTTGTCCACGTCGTTCATGGGAAAGACCCCGACCAGCGCGCCGGAAAGTCCGGTCACCAGGCCGATCAGCCCGAACGGCAGGCTGAACCAGTGGCGCAGGGTGACGGCCAGGGCCAGCATGAACACGGTCAGGCACAGCCCGCCCGCGATCAGCCCCAGGTTGAAGACGACCGCCCAGTCGGAGACGCCGACCTCGCCCAGTTCCGAGACGAAGTGGTTCAGGAAGGAGTACGGCTCGTCCAGGCGGCCCCGGTAAGCCAGGGCGGCCAGCAGCGATCCCAGGACGATCAGCCCCACGCCCACGGCCCCGGTGATGACCGCGATCCTGCGCACATCCCAGCGCGGCATGGTTCCCTCCCAATCCGCGATCCGCGATCGGCTTTCAGAGGCGTTCCATTGAACGCCCAACGGACATCAAAATCAGGGCCGGGCAGCCCTCGAAGCGGGTCGAGATTCGGCCGCGCGGGACGGCCGGGGATTCAGGCCGCGACACGGGCGGCGGGACCTCTGCCGGAATCGACCTTCCCCGGCCGCGCCTGTTCAGAAGGTCCGCCACCACAGGCCGGTGCACTCCGGCAGGATCGTGCGCCGTTCGGCCAGCAGCCGGTCGGCCAGATCATCCCCGAAGAAGAAACGCGTCGCCTCGGCGGCGACTTCCGGCGACGGGAAGGCGTAATCGGTGCGAATCCAGACGCGCTGAAAGCCGTATTCGCCTTCCAGCAGGGCGTACAGCGCGGCCAGCGCCGCGTTGGGCGGCTGCGGCGACTCCACCCCCGTGCCCAGCGTCTCGATCACGACTGCCGTCCCGCCGGGGCGCAGCACGCGCCGCATCTCGGCCAGCGGGCCGCGCACTTCCTCGCGCCAGGTGTCCGGGTACCAGCCGGTCAGGTGGCCGAAGCTCCAGCCCTCGACGGCCAGATCGGCGCAGGCATCCGGGGCGGGCAGGTGGGCGTTGTCCGCCACGCCCAGCCGCCAGTTGCGCCGTCCGGTCGCCGCCAGACGGCGGCGGGCGACCGCCAGCATGTGGGCGGAGGCGTCGTAGGCGCGCAGGCAGCGCACGCAGGGCGCCAGCAGGACCGACAGGCGGCCCGTCCCCGCGCCGAACTCAACCACGTCCAGCCCGGCCAGCGGCCGGATCGAGTCTAGGGTCGGGAGCAGCAGGCCCCGGTAGTCCTCGTAGTCGACCATGCGCTGGTAATCGGCGGCGCGGCTGGCGTAAATCGTCTTGAAATGGCTCACGGTTGGGCTTCCTCCGCTCTTGACCCCCGTTATGGACAGCGTTAAATTAGATGCAATTAGTCTATTTGCAGCTTGCTGTCCAAAGGAACTCCTATGAACATCGATTCCACCGCCGCCCTGACCGCCCGCAAGGAGACCGTGATCGACGCGCCCCTCGACCGGGTCTGGGCGCTCCAGACCGACATCGACGGCTGGCCGGCCTGGCAGCCGGACATCACCACTGCCCGGCTGGAAGGCGCGCTGCAACCGGGCACGATCTTCCGCTGGAAGGCCAAGGGTCTCGCCATCGTCTCGACCCTCCGGGCGGTCGAGCCCGGCCGCACCATCGGCTGGACGGGCGATTCGATCGGCATGCGCGCCGTGCACATCTGGCACTTCGAGCCGCGCGGAGACCAGACGCATGTGCTCACCGAAGAATCGCTGTCCGGCTGGTTCCCGCGCCTCCTGAAGCTTTTCTCGCCCGCCTTTCTGGAGAACTCACTGGCCGCCTCACTCCAGACCCTCAAATCCCAGGCCGAGCGGCGGTAAGACAGCCGGCGGCGATAAGACAGCCGGCGGCGTGCAACGCTCTCTCCGGCTAGCGGGCCAGGTCTGGCGGATCGTCTGGTAGCGGCGAGTCGAGCGGCTCCGGGACCGGCCAGGCGTGGGCCTCGCGGGGGATGCTGACCAGCCCGAAACGGCCCGACGCCTCGCAGCCCAGCGATTGCCCGTCCGCGTCGACCGGCGCGATCGTCCAGTGATAGGGGCCGGGGCCTGACAGCGCCCGGAAGGGGATGGTGAGGATCACGTCCCGCTGCCCGGTCAGGGTCAGGACGCGCGCCCGGTCGCTGCCCAACCGTTGGAGGGTGAGCGTGACCGACTCGCCCGCGAAGGGATAGCGCCACGCGAAGCCCACCGCCCGGAAGGCGCGCAGGGAAAGCTGCGCGCCGTCGCGCGGCTGGCTGGCCAGTTGGAAGCCCGCGCAGCGATCGGCGGCGCTCAGGGTGGGCGTCATCGACGGCGTGAGCGTGATGGTCGGGGTTGGGCTGGGCGGCCGGGGTGTGAAAGTGGGGGTCGGCGTCCAGGTGGGCGGCAGGGTGGGCCGCTGGACCGGCGGCACGGTCGCCGGGGCGGCTGAAAGAGCCAACGGCGGATTCGATCCGCTGCTGACCCCCTCGCCTCCAGGCGCGACCGGGCCGCCGCTGCAAGCGACACCCAGCAGCCCAAGCAACAAAAAAGCCAGGAAGCGACAGCCCCTGGCCTTTTGACTTCCAGATCGAGCGACGATCATGCACGCTCACCAAAGCGGCGTTCGGTGCCGGCCAGCAGACGCTTGATATTCTCGCGATGGCGATAGAATACCACAACCCCCGCCACGACGGCATACACCAGGTAAATATTGATCGTCTCGGCCGGGCCGACCGTCAGCCCCTGGCCCAGCGCGACCAGCACCGCGACCGAAGCCGCGCCCGCCGCCACGCTCGCCAGGACGCCCAGCGAGATGTAGCGCGTCAGGGCCACGATCCCGGCGAAGAGCAGCGCCACGACCGCGATCACCGGGGCGGGCGCCATCATCAGGAAAGCGCCCCACCAGGTGGCCGCGCCCTTGCCGCCGCGCACGCGGCCGGTCAGCACGGTGGCGATGATCGACCAGTTGTGGCCGATCACGGCGAAGACGGCTCCCAGCACGTTGGCCCAGCCCAGGCTGGGGGCCAGCAACTGGCGCGCAATCAGGATGGCGGCCACGCCTTTCAGAATATCCCCGGCCCACACGACCAGACCCCATTTGAAGCCCATGACACGGGTGGCGTTGGCCGTCCCCATGTTCCCGCTGCCGGATTCGAAGATGTTGATTCCGTTCACACGGCCGACCAGATACGCGGTCGGAAACGAGCCAATCAGATAACTGAGGAGGATGGTCAGCAAAAACCGTTCGGGCTGCATCAGCAGAAGCCTCTTCCTGGTCCAACTCACGAATGATGACAACCATAACACGGCATGTCGAGCGACGTTACGGCCGCGTGAACACGTTAATGAAATCAAAACAATCGAATTTGGGGGAATGGCTGCTGAGCGATCCACCGAAAGCAACCGGCAAGGCTTGATGGCTGCCTCACCCCTGGCAAGCCGCGCTTGCCGCCCCGCTCCTCGGGGTGGAGATGGGAAACCCCGCCGGATTTAGTCCGGCGGGGAGGAGTGAGGTCGAGCGCCCGACTTGCCGTCGGCCGGTTCTGTTTGACAGACTGCTTAGCTCTTGCGACCACCCTTGAGGCTGGCGGTGAGCTTCTCGAAGCCCGCCCAGTCGCCCCTGGCGGCCAGCGCGGCCTGTTCCGGCCACGTGCCCGGCGCGCCGGGCAGGATGCGCACGCCCTGCGCCTTGACCCTGGCTTCCAGGTCGGCCGGGTCGGCGACGGCAAGCTGGGCGAAGGTCGTGATCCCCAGGCTGTGCAGGGCCTTTTCCACCTTGGGGCCGATCCCCTCGATCTTGCGCAGGTCGTCCGGTTCGGCGGACGCGGGCGGCTCAACCGCCGGGGTCTCTACCGCCGGGGCCTCTACCGCCGGGACTTCCACCGCCACCGGCTCCGGCGCGGCTTCCACAACGGGGGCGGACTCGACGACCGGGGCGGCTGCCACGGGTTCCGCCGCAGGCAGGACGGTCTGAATCTCGGCCGCTTCGGGCGCGGGCGCGCTGGCGACCGGCTCCTCCGCCGCGGGCGCGGCCTTGGAGACGTGTGGCTGGGCAGGCCGGTGCTCCGGCTCGGCATGAGGCGCGGGCCGGGCGGCGGGGGTTTCACCCGCGCCGCGCGGCGGGCGGCGCAAGGCCCACCAGGCCAGCAGGATCAGAAAGACCAGAAGCAGGAGGAGGAGCAAAAAGAACTCCGGCGACGTGCCGAAATCCGACTGCTGTTGGGGCCGGGAACCCGCGCCCTGGCCTACCAGACCGGACAGCGCGCCGAGCAGCAAACCGGGCCACAGGCTCGATGAACGGAACATGAAAGACCCCCTTCGTTAAGGAATAGTTGCACAACCCTTTCACTCTACTATACCGGAAAATCGGGGAAACGGCTGAGCGCGGCCGATCCTGGGCAGCGCTTCAGAAAATAATGCGAACCGCCAGAACGCCAGGGACGCCAGGGAAAAACACAGAGACAGGTAAGAGGCGGGAAAAACTTCACGGCGGAGCAGGTCATGCCGCCGGCGGCCCCATTCCGACGGCGCGATTCGGGCCTGGTTTTCGCTTTTCGCCTGGAGGCTTGCCGTTTCGACGCTTCTATCAGTTGGCGGGACAGTCCCGGCCGCTCGGCCTCAATCCGCGCCGGACGCGGCCGAGGCGGGCCGGTTGGCCAGCCAGGCCAGCGCCTCGGATTCCGAATCGAACACGCGCAGCCGGTGGGTGGCGCGCGCGATCTCGACGATGATCGACAGCCCGTACAGGATGCTGCGCGAAGAAGCCCCCAGCACGGCCAGGCGCATCTCGGCATAGCGCCTGAGCATGGAGGCGCAGCGTGGATAGATCAGCGGAGAACTGGCCTCGCCGGACGAGACGATCTCGACCAGCAGGTACAGCCTGCCGTCCAGCGAGTCGGCCAGGGATTCAAGCTCGGCCAGGATGAGGTCGACGCTCAGCAGGGACACGGGCGCCTGAATCGTCAGGCGGTACGTGTTGGGAGTAATAGGCGTGAGCACGTAGTCGGGCACATACGTTCTCTCTGGGTAAGTAAATTCATACTTCCATACGCATTGTAGCACCGTCCAAGGGGGAGTGGGTAGGTTGTTTGGTTAGAAAAAGGTTGCAGCCTGAGTTATTGCACAATTAACGGCCCGCCCGGCTTTATTGGGCCGCCGCGCGGGGACATTCGCCCCTTGCCGGTTATTCGGCCCGGTACACGAAGCGGCGCTCGCAGGTCAGCGGGGCGGCGCCGTCCGCCAGCTCGGCGGTCAGGCGCAGCAGGTAGTACCCGGCCGGGCTGGCCGCCAGGTCAATCGCGTCCACCAGGCTGCGCGGTCCGGCGGTTGTCCCGGCGGATTCGGCCGCCCCTGCCTCGGCGGTCGAGGCGACGTGTTCGGCCACCAGATGCCACTCCCCCGGTGGGGCGGCGTCCGGCATGCTGCCCAGGTAGGCCAGCTCCACCCGGTAGGCCAGCAGGCCGGCCACGGCCGCGCGGCCTTCCACGCTGAACTGGCCCGTCACGCTGGCGTCCTGGGCGGGGGTGGTGATGGTCAGGGCCGGATCGGCGCAGCTCGCGGCGGGGGCTTCTTCCGTGGCCGGGCTGGCGCTCAGGGCGCGTTCGATCCACTGGTTGATGGCCAGGTAGGACAGCGGCAGGGTCAGGCACGCGAGGGTCAGCACGACGTAGATCGAGCCAAACGGCCCGCGCAGCAGGCCGAGCAGCATCTGGCCCGGCCGGGCGGCGGTCATGGCGGGCTGGTAGGGGGGATGCGGCGGGGCGTGGCGCACCCAGTCCCCGTAGTCCCACGGGGCGGCGGAGCCGGGGGCGTTCGCCGCCCCGGTCTTGCGCTCAGGCTCAGGGGTGTAGGGAGCGTGCGGCCAGCGCTGGCGGTCGTATTCGCGGCGCAGCTCCGGGTCGCCCAGGACGTGATAAGCCTCGTTGAGCGCCTGGAAGCGCTCCGTGGCCCAGGCGGCCCGCTCCGGGTTGCGATCCGGGTGAATCTGCTTGGCCAGACGGTGAAACGCCTGCTGGATTTCCGCCGCGCTGGCGCTGGGCGGCAGGCCCAGCAGGGCGTAGTAATCGTTGGTGGAGTCGTAACGCAGTCTGGGCATGATCTCCCCGGCGGGCCGAATCCGGCCTTACTTCCGGGCGGGCGGCTCGATCCGGTTGAGCTGGTCGGGATCGACCTGGAAGAGGACCATGCCACACTGGCGGCAGGCCAGCGCTTCCACCTGGGCCAGCCGCTTGAAGGGCCGCAACAGGCTGTTCAGCCGGAAGAAGGACAGGCGGCCGGGCTTGTAATACGCCGGGCGGAAGCGGCTGTCATAGGTCAGCAGCAGGCCGCGGGTGAGCTCTTCGCCGCCGCAGCGCGGGCAGCGGCCCGGCCCATACGGCTGCGGGCGGGGTCCGCCCGGCGGCATGGGCGCGGGCGGCGGTGGGACCGGCATGGGCGCGGTTGGCTGGGCCGGGGCGGTTGCCTCGGCGGCTTCGGCGGGCCAGAGCACGGGTTCCTCCGGCATGGGTTCGGGCATTTCCGGCGGAGGGGGTGGCAGGGCGCTCATGCGGCTGCTCCTTCAATCCAGGTGGCACACAAAGGCGGCTCTTGGCTGT
>JARKOQ010000170.1 GCA_029976005.1 Aggregatilineales bacterium
CACGTAGTCGGCCATGGCTTTCAGGATGATCGTGGTGGACAGCGCGCCGGGATCGGGATGGCCCAGCGAGCGCTCGCCGAGCGTCTTGGCCTTGCCGATCGTCGCGATCATGGCGCGCGTGTCTTCCATGCCCTGGTAAGCCGCCGCGGCGACCTCGGCCAGCGCCCGGTCGAGCGGCTGCCCGGCCAGTGCACGCGCGCGCGCCGCCGCCGGAGCCAGGGCGTCGATCATAGTCTTGTCGCCGGGTTTGGCCTTGCCGCGCGTCTGGATCGCCACCAGGCCGTCCTCCAGCAGGGACGCCAGCGCGGCCGAGTCGAAGACCGTTTTGCCGGTTAGGGACTTGGCCCCGCCGGAAAAGACCGTCCCGAAGACCACACCCGCCGCGCCGCCGATCGACGTGACCAGCTTCATCCCCACCTTGCGAAACAGGCTATCCAGCGTCTCGAACGATTCGGCGGTGAGCAGCTCGGTCACGGCCGCGAAACCGCGCGCCATCCCGATGCCGTGATCGCCGTCGCCGATGGCCTGGTCGGCGTGGGTGATATCTTCCTTGCGGGCCTCGATGGTCGCGGCCACCGCCAGCAGCATCTGGCGGGTTTGCTCGACTGTCAGTTGATCCGTCATGGTCGCCCCTTACATCGTCAGCGCGAAGGAACGCGCCGGCATGTCGTAGTAGTGCTTCAGCTCGTCATCCAGCTTCATCAGCGTGATCGAGAAGCCGGCCATCTCCTGGGTGGTCAGGTAATTGCCGACATGGTTGCCGTGGACCTTGATCCCCAGGTCGCGCAAAACCTGATGCACCTTGCGGTTGACGATCAGCATTTCCATGAAGGTCGTCGATCCCATCCCGTTGATGACCACCACCACTTCGTCGCCGGATTTGAACGGCAGGTCGGCGATAATCGGGTCCATCATCTTCTGGACCAGGACATCGGCCGGGGCCATCTTCTCGCGGGAGACGCCCGGCTCGCCGTGCGCGCCCATGCCGATCTCGACCTCGTCGTCCGGCAGTTGGAAGGTGTACTCCCCGGTTTCCGGGATCGAGCCGGGCGCGACCGACACGGCCAGCGAACGGGTATTGTCGCGCGCCTTGGTCGTGATCCGGGCCGCTTCGGCCAGGCTGTCCACCGTGGACGTGGCCGCACCGGCGATCTTGACGACCACCAGGTCGCCCGCGATGCCGCGCCGGTCGGTGATCCGCTCCAGCGGGGCCGAGGCCACGTCGTCCCAGATTTGGACGGTCTGGGTTTCGATCCCGTCGGCGGCGGCCATCTCCGCGCCCATGTCGAAGTTCAGGATGTCTCCGGCGTAGTTACCGTAGACGTATAACACGCCTTTGCCCTGGTCGATGGCTTTGGTCAGCTCGTAGGTGATGTCCGGCGACGGAGCGGCGAACACGTTGCCGCAGGCCGCGCCGTCGGCCAGCCCTTCGCCGACCAGGCCGTGGAACAGCGGCTCGTGGCCGCTGCCGCCGCCGATCAGCAGGCCAACCTTGCCGGCCGGGATGTGGGTGCGGATCAGGGCGTTGTAGCCTTCAAGCTGGCGAACCGTGCCATTGTAAGCCGCGATCAGGCCTTCCAGCATTTCGGGAACGACGTGCTTGGGGTCGTTCAAAATCTTCTTGGGGTTACGCATGGGTTTCTCCTCGAAGGAACTCGCAAGCAGCATCCAACGATACAGGAGAGGGGACTATCCAGCCTGGCGGGTAGCCGGATCGTCCGGGGGGGTCCTGCATCTAGTCCAAGCATAATCGCCCATCCCGGAAAATGCCAAGCGCAACCGTCCCGTTTCTGCCTGAGGATCATCCAAGCCAGGAGGAAATGTTGAATTTTGAATGTTTAATTTTTAATTAAGAATAAGGTATTTTTGTCTTTCATTCAAAATTCAAAATTAAGAATTCAACATTGTTTCCGGCGGCTGGTCAACCATCCGGTTTTGGACTATGATTGGACAGAAAATCCGTGCTAATTGTGTTGGGTGTGAGAGACACAAGGTAGGGACGTATGCCGTTTATTGAAGCCCCCACGACGTTTTACCTGGGCCGCCGCTACGAGCCGCGCGCCAAGAAGCTCGTCGACGAGGTGGTCTACTACGACTCGCGCGACCTGACCACCCACGCCGTCGTGGTCGGCATGACCGGCTCCGGCAAGACCGGCCTGTGCATCGACCTGCTGGAGGAGGCCGTCCTGGACAACATCCCGGCCATCATCATCGACCCCAAGGGCGACATCACCAACCTGCTCCTGACCTTCCCCGACCTCAAGCCGGAGGACTTCGCGCCCTGGGTCAACCTGGACGACGCCCGCCGGGCGGGCAAGGAGCCGGGCGAGTATGCCGCCGACGTGGCCCAACAGTGGCGCAACGGCCTCAAAGCCTGGGGGATCGTGCCCGACCGGGTCAAATGGCTGAAGTTCGCTGCCCAGTACAGCATCTACACCCCCGGCTCGGATGCCGGCCTGCCGATCAGCATTCTGGACGCCATGCAGGCCCCGGCGGAGGGCTGGATCGGCCACGAGGAGGCCCACCGCGAGCGCATCTCCGGCATGACCAAGGCCCTGCTGGCCCTGATCGGCAAGGACGTGGAGCCGCTCAAGGACCGCGAGCACGTCCTGATCGCCAACATCTTCGAGCACGCCTGGAAGTACGGCCAGGGCCTGACCCTGGAGGACATCATCGTCCAGGTCCAGCAGCCGCCTTTCGACAAACTGGGCGTCTTCGACGTGGACAAGTTCTTCCCGGAGAAAGATCGCTTCAAGCTGGCGATGGAGCTGAACAACATCATCGCCTCACCCTCGTTCCAGTCGTGGCTCAACGGCGAGCCGCTGGACATCAAGAGCCTGCTCTACCGGCCCGATGGCCGCCCCAAGATCAGCATCTTCTACATCGCCCATCTCAGCGACGCCGAACGCCAGTTCATCATCACCCTGCTGCTGGAGAACATGCTGGCCTGGATGCGCGCCCTCTCCGGCACGACCAGCCTGCGCGCCCTGCTCTACATCGACGAGATGTACGGCCTCTTCCCGCCCTACCCGCGCAATCCCCCCACCAAGGACCCGCTGCTGCTGCTGCTCAAGCAGGGGCGCTCCTTTGGCCTGGGGCTGATCCTGGCGACCCAGAATCCGGGCGACCTGGACTACAAGGGCCTCTCCAACGCCGGGACGTGGTTCATCGGCAAGCTGCAAACCGACAACGACAAAAAGCGCGTCCTGACCGGCCTGGAAGGGCTGGCCAATGCCCAGTCCGGCCTCGACCTGAACGACGTGGACCGGATGATCAGCCAGCTCGACCCGCGCGTGTTCGTCATGCACAACGTCCATGACGAGGGTGGGCCGACCCTGTTCCATACCCGCTGGGCGATGAGCTACCTGCGCGGACCGCTGACCCGGACTCAGGTCGCCGAGCTGATGGCCGGGCAGAAGTCGCGCCTCCAGCAGCGGGCCATGCCCGTGCCGGGATCGGGCGGGTTCATGCCCAGCCCGCCCACCCGCGACGAAACCGGGCAGATGCCCGCCGCCCGCCCGGCCGGCATCACCGGCGCGATGCCGGCGGCAAACGCATTACCGGCGGCGCGACCGGGTCTGGCCGAGCCGCCCATCCCGCGCGGCTCCACGCCGCCGCCCATGTCCCTGCCGGAGGAAGTGCCGCCCGGCGCGACTCCGCCCCCGGCTTCGCTGCCGGAGGCCCCGGCCTTCCTGCCGCAGCAGGCCGCCAACCAGGGCGGCGGATTGTATGTGGGCGGCGGATTGACCCAACCCTCGCAGCCGGTGTCTCCCTCCGCGCCGCAGGGCACCCGCGCCAACCAGGGCGGCCTGCCCGCCGGGTATGCCTACAACCCGCCGGTGCTGCCGTCCAGCATCGTCCAGTACTTCCTGCCCAACACCATCCCCGCCCGGACGGCCATCGCCAACTGGGAGCGCCAGTTCGGATTCACCGCCCAGCGTTTCGGCGGCGCGGAGCTGATCTACCGGCCCTGCCTGATGGCCCAGGCCTCGGCGCGCTATATGGATCGCCGCACCGGGACCAACGCGGTGCGCCAGTACGCCTTCCACGTGCCGGACGTGCCCAAGGTGGGCCTGATCCACTGGGAGAACTACCAGGCCGCGCCGGTCGATCCGCGGTCGCTGGCCCACGAGCCGTTCGCCCAGGCTGTCTTTGCCGAGGTGCCGCAAGGGCTGGCCGACGAGAAGCGCATGAAGCAGCTTCAGGGCGAGATCGCCGACCAGGTCTACCACGCCGCCGAGCTGGTCGTGCTGTACAGCCCGACGCTCAAGGTCTACGGCAATCCGGACGCCAACCGGCGCGACTTCCGCGTGATGCTCCAGACGATGGTCCGCGAGAAGCGCGACGAGGAGATCGACAAGGTCACCCGCCAGTACGAAACCGTCCTGGACCGGCTGGATACCAAGCTCCAGCGCGAGATCAGCGAACTGGACGCCGACCG
>JARKOQ010000191.1 GCA_029976005.1 Aggregatilineales bacterium
GTTCGCCGGGGGCGGCAACGCCAGCGCGACGGTCGAAAACGGCGGCTTCCTGCTGCTGCTCCAACCGGGCCAGACGCCCCGGCGGGCGGTGGGGGTCAACCAGTTCGGCAACCTGGTGGGCAATCTGACCGTGGGTGGGGGGTAGTCCGCGGGGCAAAGGCATCCAAAGCGGGTTGAACCGCCAAGACGCCAAGAGCGCCAAGGGAAACGCAGAGAAAGACCTGAGAACTTATGCGCGGCGGGGGTCAGCCGGAGGCGGCACTTCGCACGGCGTGGCCTTGGAGCGCAGAATCCACATGCCCGGCCGGTCGAGGCGGGTGGGCGTGTACTCCCCTGGGATTTCCTCGATGGCTTCGACCGGATCGGCGTGATTCGCGCGGACTTCCGGCAGGTCGGTGAAGTGGCGGCGGGCCAGCCGGTCGCTGGCGGCCTGTTCGCGCTCGAACTCGGCCAGCCCGGCCGCCCAGGCTTCGCCGCGCCGGGCCAGTTCGTCCAGCCCGGCCAGCCGGGCCGCGCCTTCCGGCAGGTCGGCGCAACGCGCGATCAGCGCCCCGGTGTCCAACTTGTCGAGCCTCTCGCCAGTCCGCTTACCGGTCATGTTCAGCCTCCCCAACTCAACATCCCACCCTGCCTTGTGAGCCTTCCGCCGTGTGAAGTTCCTGCCCCTCAGCCCCCCAATTCAACATTAAAAATTCAAAATTCACCATTGCTTCTCAGGCCCCCAGCCGCCGCACGGCCTCGATGTAGCCCGCTGTGTCGATCACGACCCGCCAGTAGAGGTCCATCACCCCCGGCGTCAGGCGCTCGGAGAAATCCCCCAGCGCATACTGGAGCTTGCCCAGCCGGATCGTCCGGCGATTGGCGCGCACCGCGTCCACGATCGCCGCGGCGGCCGTCTCCGGCTCGTCGAAGCGGTGCAGCGGCCACATCGCCCCGGCGGCGCGCAGGGCGTCCTCGCCCACCCGATCGGCCATCGGCGTGTTCGTAAAGGTCGGCAGCACGGTCGAGACGCGGATGCCCGTCCCGTCCAGCTCGCGGCGCAGGGCCGTGCTGAAGGCGATGATGCCGCGCCGGGTTCCGCCGTAGACGCTCATGCCGGGTGCGAGCAGCACCCCGGCCACGCTGCTCACGTTAACGATGTGCCCGGCGAAATCCCCGGCGCGGGTACCCTGGCGCATCATCAGCGGGATCACGGCCCGGGCCAGGCGCAGCGGGCCGTACAGGTTGACCTCCCCCAGGGCGCGCAGGCGGGCGGGGTCGAGTTCCTCCAGCCGCCCGCCGTAGGACAGCCCGGCGTTGTTGACCAGCACGTCGATCCGGCCGAAACGGGCCTGGACGGCGCTCACCGCGCGCTCGACTTCGGCGTCGATGGTCACGTCGGCGGGGACGACCAGCGTCTCGACCGCGTAGGGGGCCAGCTCCGCCTCGACCGCGGCCAGGGCGTCCGTCCGGCGCGCCAGGAGGGCCACGGCCGCCCCCTGGGCGGCGAAGGCATGGGCCGCCGCCCGCCCGATCCCGGACGACGCCCCGCTGATCAGCACCACCCGCCCGCGCAGGTCGAGCGGCTCCGCGCACCGGCGTCGCCCCACGGCCAGCCCGACCAGCAGAGCCAGTCCAGTCACCAGTGAGAGTCGCTTCAAAGGAAGCTCCTTAGTCGTCAGTTCACAGTTGGCAGTAAAAGCATGAGATGCGGCGTCCTTGCGTTGACGCTTCGACGCTTGCCGCCTGGATGCTCTATCATACCCCTCGTGTCAAGCGCCGCGCCTTTGTTTTTTTAACGCTTTGCCGCGCTGCTGTGCTTCCTGCCTCTTGCCTCGTTTTTTTTCTGGCCTCCCGGTCTCATGGTCTCTGGCCTCCGCCTTCCCCAAAACAAACGGCCCCAGGGGATTAGCCTGGGGCCGCCGACTGTAGCGGTTACAGTCGTTGGGCCTGGGGATGCATCCGCAGTACGGCTGCACACCCAACTAACGAAGGTGAAGCGTTAGCCAACTACGGGTGCACCCCCTTGTGACCTAACATATGCTGATCACCTCCTTTCGCTATGCCAACGATGCAAACAGTGTAGCATAAAACGTTGGAAGCGATCATTAATGTTTGATCAACCGGAAGATTCGGATGACTGAATGTGGCGCTCGATTTCCGCCCGATGATCGTGATAGAACGACCACGCGGCGAACACTTCCCCCGGTGTCAGCCCGTAGTTCTGGCAAAGACGCTCTACCGGCCATTCAGGATCGTCGAGAAACTGTGCCAGAAACTCCACCGTAACCCCTTTGCCGGCGATACGGCATTTTTTTCCGATCCCGGTTTGCGCACGATGTGATTGATGGGAACCACGACTTGATCGGTCATGTTCTGGCCCTCCAAATCCTTGTCATGAGCCGTGAGAATCCATGCCATTCGTCCAATCCGTGTTGAATTGAGCCGCCGCCCCGCGCCCAACCCGCCCCCGCTACGCCACCACCAGCAGCACGAGCGCCGCCACGGCCAGCCGGTACCAGCCGAACGGCTGGAGGGTATGATTGCCCAGCAGGCGGATGAAGAACTTGACGGCAAACAGGGCCGAGATCAGGGCCACGATGAATCCGATGGCGAAGATGGCGAGATCGGACGGCTGCAAGATCGAGAGGTTGCTCAGCAGGTCATAGCCGGTCGCCACCACCATGACCGGCACGGCCGCGAAGAACGAGTACTCGGCCGCGGTCTTGCGCTCCACGCCGAGGATCATCGCGCCCAGGATCGTGGCCGCCGCGCGGGAGACCCCCGGCCACAGCGCCAGACACTGGAACAGCCCGATCCCGATCGCCACCCGCCAGGTCATGGCGTCCAGCCCCTCGATCCGGGTGCGCGGCAGGCGCGGCTCCACCAGCAGGATCGCCAGCCCGCCCAATCCCAGACCGATCGCGACCGTCGTCGGGCTGAACAGCGAGCCTTTGATCAGGTCGTGGGCCAGAAAGCCGCCGATCATGAACGGCAGCGAAGTCAGGGCCAGCAGCAGCAGCCCGCGCAGCCCGCTGAAGCCCTGGACCTCGCTCACGTCGAGGCGGGTGGGGATCAGCCGCCAGAAGCGGCCCCAGTACAGAAAGACCACGGCCAGGATCGCGCCAAGCTGGATGAAAATCACGAACACGTCGGCGCGCGCGCCTTCGAACCCGATCAGACGTCCCACCAGGATCAAATGCCCGGTCGAGGAGACGGGCACAAATTCAGTCAGACCCTCGACGATCCCCAGCACGATTGCAGCCAGCCAGTCAGCCATCATGGGTTTGCCTTCCAGATAATACGCTTCGGAAAAAGACGTCAGGTGTATCCAGCATCAATACGGCGGACCGGGGTCCGCCGTTGCGATATGAGTCTGCCTCAGGCCAGCCATACCGGGCGGCGCGGGTCGGATCCGCCGCTAGGAGGCGTCCGGCTCCTGTCCGAAGCGGCTCAGCGCGTCGATCAGCTCCGGGGTGAGCATCCAGCGCCAGTAAAGGTCCATCAGGCCCGGCGCGAAACGCTCCAACCAGGTCGCGGCGATCAGACCCGGCCCGCCCAGGATCACGTCCCGCCGCCCGAAGCGCACCGCGTCCACGATGGCCGCGGCGGGCGTCTCCGGCTCGTCGATGCCGATCCCCAGCCGGCGCAGCACGGCCTCGTCCGCCGCCGCGATCATGGGCGTGCGGGTCAGGGAAGGCAGCACCAGCGACACGCGCAGGCCGTCGTCATCCAGCTCGCGGCGCAGCGCGGCGGCGAATCCGGCCAGGGCGGCCTTGCTGGTCGCGTAGGCCGCCTGGCCCGGCACGGGCGAGACGGCTTCGCCGCTGCCGACGATCACGATCTGGCCGCGCCCCTGGGCGCGCAGCACCGGCACTACAAGCTGCACCAGCCGGGCCGTGGCGGTGAAGTTGACCTCCACCAGGGCGCGCAGACGGGCCGGGTCGACCTCGCCGTGCAGCCCGCCCAGGTCCAGCCCGGCGTTGCAGACCAGCACGTCGATCCGCCCGAAGGCCGCCAGCGTCTGTTCGACCAGGGCGGCCAGGTCGGACTCGCGGCCGAGGTCGGCGGGGACCACCAGCGTTGGAACGCCGTACACGGCCAGCTCCGCCTGGACGGCGGCCAGCCGGTCGGCGCGGCGCGCGGCCAGCACGACTCGCGCCCCGCGCGCGGCGAAGGCGTGGGCCGTCGCCCGCCCGATGCCGGACGATGCCCCGCTGACGATCACCACCCGGCCGCGCACATCCAACGGGCGCTGGCGCAGGGCATAGCGCATCCCCACGGCCAGCCCGGCCAATCCCGCCAGTCCGAACCAATAGCGCTTCATGGGGTTCTCTCGCCTGTCTTGCGCGCGATCACGATCTGGTTGACGCCCTGGCTGAGCGGAATCCAGGTGGTGCGCGTCATGACCTGGATCAGCGCCGGCAGCCCGAACAATCCGAACTGGACGATCCTGGGCAGGACGGGCAGGTAGGGCACGTCCCACAGCCCGTCGCCGAAGTGGCGCAGCACGCGGAAACCGGCCGCTTCCGCCCAGGCCCGCCACCGGGCGGGCGGCTGGCAGTTGATGTGGGTCGGGTCCTTGCCGATGGCGTCGCTGGCCGGGTCCTTGAAGCGGCGCAGGCCGTAGCCGGGGTTGGGCGTGGCGAAGAGGAACAGCCCGCCCAGCCGCAGGACGCGCGCCACCTGCCGGATCGCGTCCGGCGGATCGGGCAGGTGCTCGACCAGGTGCAGGGCCACCACCGCGCTGAACTGCCCGTCCGCGAACGGGCTGAGGTCGTCCGCGCTGTGGACGAAGGCCTGGGCGCGGGGCGCGTTGCGGCGGGTCTGCTCGACCGCGTACTCGGCCAGGTCGATGCCCGTGCAGGCGAAGTCGTCTTGCAGCAGGCCGATCAGGTGGCCCAGGCCGCAGCCCATTTCCAGCAGGGCGCGCGGCTCCGCGCCCGGCGGGGGCGCATAGCGCCGGGCCAGGGCGGCATAGTAGCGCCGCGCGAACCAGTACATGCTGAAGCGGCCCAGCGGGCGGTCGGCGTAATTGTAGTTCTCGAAGTAGTGCTGGCCGTATTCCTCGTAGGGAACTTCCGGCGCAGGGGAGGGAGGTGGTTGTTCGCTCATGCAGGGGGATTATAGTGGCTGACGCGGCGTGTGCCAAAAACGGTCGGTGGTGGTGTTCGTGGTGATGGGTGGCGGTTGATTCGACGTGGGGATGCAGCGTCGAAGCGAAAAGCGGGGATGAGTTCGGCATGATCGGCCGTTGGGCGCGGCGGCAGGCTCAAAGTCTGCCGCCGGGGAACAAAGCCCATTCAAGGGGCTAAAAACCGTTGCAGCCCCTTGAGCGGGCTTCCACGTCTCCAGCGGGATGCTTGGAGCATCCCGCGATCGGACGGCCGAGTCCTTGCGCGCGGCCCGGCAGGATCGGCCGCCTGACCTGCGGGGCGGTTCGCGAACCGCCCCTACACCCATCCGCGTGCGTTTACCTCCCAACAGGCCGTTCGATGACCCGCGTCGGAATTGCAGTTCCGGCGCTACAGAGAACACGCGCCTGCCTGACCACCCACCACCAACCACAAACCACGAACCATTCACTACCCACCGCCTCTCCCAACAAAACCGCCGGAGGGAAGCTCCCTCCGGCGGCCAGTGAGTCCAGTATCCTCCGGCGGCTTAACGGCGTCCGGCCCGGCCATCCGTTGGCGCGCTGAGCAGCGGCCCCGTCCGGGCCAGCGTGGCCTGGCGCAGGGCGTCGGCCATCATCCCCGGCCGGGAGTAGCGCTCCCCTGCCACCTTGCGCGTCGCCCGGGAGAGCACGGCCTGCATGGCGCGCGGCAGATCGGACTGCAAGTCGGCCACGGAGGGCAGCGGCTTGCGCAACTGGCTGTCGCGGTAGTCTTCCTGCGAATCGGTCATGTAGGGCGTGTGGCCGATCAGCATCTCGAACGCGATCAGGCCCAGCACGTACACGTCCGAGGTCGGCTCCAGCGGATCGTTGCGGATTTGTTCCGGAGACGCATAGACCACGTTATCGCCGTCCAGGCGGCTGCCGCCGAAGATCGCGCCGAAGCCCAGATCGGTGACGTATACGCGGCCCATCCGGTCGAACAGGACATGGGAGGGCTTGAGATTGCCGTGCAGGATGCCGGAGCGGTGCGCGTATTCCAGGGCGCTGGCGATCTGTTCCACGATGGGGACGACCTCGGCCACGGGCAGGCGGGTGTTTTCCAGCCGGTCGGCCAGGCTTCCCCCGCGCAGGTACGGCATGACCAGGAATGGGATCTCGGCCCCCGCGATGATGCCATAGTCGTAGGAGCGCACCACGTGCGGGTGGTCGAAGCGGCGGGTGACCTCGTAATACATCCGGAAGCGCTCGCGCAGGTCGGGATCGCCCGCGAACTGGGGCTGGAGCCACTTGATCGCCACCAGGCGGTTGTAGCGCACCGACTGGGCCAGGACGACCTCGGACGTGCTGCCGTGGTTCAGGCGCTCCTTCAGCACGTATTCCCCCAACTGCTCGCCGGTCACCCGTTCAGGGATGTCGCGCAGGCGCTGCCAGCCCTTGAAGGGATCGCGGCTGGGACGGCTGGGCGGCCAGTCCGAGCGCTGGGCCAGTTCCGGTTCTCCGGCCAGCGCGCCACGCAGCGGGGCCACGTCGCGGCCTTCGACCGTGGTTTCGCGCGGGGGCGGCTGCACGTCGACTCCCAGTTTGCGCAGGGCGGCATGCAGCTCCAGCAGCCCTTCGATGTACGGCCGCTGGTAGAAATTGGCATACTGCACCCGGTGAAGCTGGTAGGGCAGATCGCCGACCGGCTCCAGCATGACCGGCAGGATGGGCTTGTTGTGATCGTAGAAGTACTGCCACTCCGTGGTGACGTGCCGGGAAGCCATCGAACGCGGCGACACGATCAGGATCATCAGGCCGCGCTCGGCCATCTCCTGCTGGATCACCGCGCTCCATTCCGCGCCGGGCAGGATGTCGGCATCGATCCAGACGTCCGCCCCCAATTCCCTCAGAACCCGGACCAGGCGGTCGGCAAATTCCGAATCCTTGTGGCTGTAACTCAAGAATATGCGATGTGGCATTCCCCTCCCCCTCTCCGGCAGGGTATGCGCTCCATCCTCCGGCGCCGGCCCGGCCGGGCGACCCGTCGTGACGGGTTGCCAGCCAGTCCTCCCCCGGCGCGTGGTTCGCGGCGTAAGCCGCATGGCGACGACCTCGGACCCTGGCGCGGGTCGTGCATGAGGTCCTCTCGATTTGTCCGGCGATTCGGCTGTGGAAGAGTGTCTAGTGTATTCATTTTAATACGGATTTCTATTCTGTAACAAACCTGAATTAAACTTTAAGTTATATGTTACCAATGAACTTACACTTACAGAGCATCTCGAAAATGTTAGGGCGCGGCCTGGCCGCGCCCCGTGCTGGCGCGACCTGCGCCACCCTCGTCGGATGGACAAGGTTAGAATTTGTAATGTCGCCGTATGGACAGACCGGCGGGCAGGCGTGCGCTTGGCGCAGGCCGTGCCGGATGCCCCAATGCTATAATGCCTCTCAACAGGTGTGTTTCAGAGGGGGGCAGTCAAAAACTCCGGACACGGATCAAACGGATGGAACACGGATTTTCACCAGTATTGCTTTGAATCCGTGTTGTCCGTGCTTTTGCCGTGTAAATCCGTGACCTTTTCCTGAGCTTGCCTCCGATTCGGAATACACCCTCTCAACTGGATCGGTTGCCGCCACAGGAGGGAAAGGGGCCATGAAACCCAGGGATCGTGTTCTGATGGCGCTCCACCACGAAGCGCCGGATCGCTGCCCGATGCAAATCAGCTTCACCCCGGAATTCGCCGCCCGCCTGCGCGCCGATCTCCAGCTTCGCGGCCGCGCCGTGCACAACCCCCACGGCGGCGGCAATACCTACGCGCTGGAGCGCGCCCTGGGCCAGGACATGCTGCTGACCTCGGTCGGGTGGGCCAATTCCTACTACCAGCCCGCCGCCGCGTACGTGGATGAGTGGGGCATCGGCTGGCGCGCCCAGACCTACACCACGCCGTTCGGCGAAGGCAGCTACACGGAGATCACCGGCCATCCGCTGGCCGATCCCGCCGCCCTGGAGACCTACCAGCCGCCCGATCCAACCCGGCCCGCCCTGTACGCGGAAGCGGAGCGCGTCCTGCGCGATTTCAAGGACGAGTACTGGATCGTGGGCGTGGTCGTCACGACCATCTTCGAGACGGCCTGGGCGCTGCGCGGGCTGGAGCAGATGCTGATCGACTTCGCGCTCGATCCCGACCTGGCCGACCGTATCCTGGATATCCCCTACCGCTATCACCTGGCGGCCGCCAAGACGCTGGCGGCGATGGGCGTGGACATGATCTGGACCGGCGACGACGTCGGCGCGCAGCAGGCCATGCTGATCTCCCCCCAGCACTGGCGGCGCTTCCTCAAGCCGCGCATGGCGAATTTCATCGCGGAGCTGAAGGCAATCAACCCGGCCGTGAAGGTGGCCTACCATTCCGACGGCAACATCCTGGCGATCATCCCGGAGCTGATCGAGATCGGCGTGGACGTGCTCAACCCGATCCAGCCCGCCAGCATGAGTCCGGCCGCGATCAAGCGCGCCTTTGGCGACCGGCTGTGTTTCTGGGGCAGCATCGACGAGCAGCACACCCTGCCGTGGGGCACGCCGGAGACGGTGCGGGCCGAGGTGATCGAGCGCCTGCATACCCTCGGCCAGGGGGGCGGCCTGATTCTCGGGCCGACCCACCACGTCCAGTTGGATACGCCGCTGGAGAACTTCTGGGCGATGGTGCATGCCATCGCGGAGACGCCCTATCCCGCCGGATAGGGGGCGGGGCGATCGTTCAATCGCGCCGGAGGCACAGGGGAGAAAACCCCTTCGATTCCCCGCGCCGGAATTCCGATTCCGGCGCTACCGGGACGCGGCCTCCGGTTGTACGGTCTCCGGCCGCTGGTCTCTGGTCTCCTGGGTCCGCGCGGCGCGCTGGCGGGTCTCGATCCGCACCCCGATTACGCCCAGGATCACGGTCAGGGCGGTGAAGATCGTCAGGATCAGGAAGGTGTCGATCGTGCCGCTGGCGATGGCGGCGGGCGGGGCGGCGCTAGCGTCGGTCAGCGCGGCGGCGGATTCCGGCGGCAGGGCGGCCAGGGTGCGGGTGGCCCACAGCGCCCCGATCAGGGCGATTCCCACGAGCTGGCCCATGTTGCGCGTCAGGGCCAGGAATCCGGAGGCCAGCCCCAGCCGCTCGCGCGGGACGCTGCCCATCACGGCGCTGTTGTTGGGCGACTGGAACAGCCCGACCCCGATCCCGGCCGGGGCGTTGAGCAGGGCGAAGGCCAGCGGGCCGATCTCCAGCGTGGTGAACAGCCCAAGCAGCGCGTAACCGGCCACGATCACGATCAGGCCCAGCAGTGAGATGCGCATGCTGCCGATCTTGTCGGAGAGGTAGCCCGCCAGCGGCGCGGAAAGCGCCATCGCCACCGGCCAGACGGCCATGATCAGCCCGATTTCGGTCACGCTCAGGCCCTGGCCCTGTTCGAGGAAGAAGGGCAGGATGATCCGGCTGGAGACCGCGATGAAGACGCAGATCGCCATCGTCAGGCTGATCGCGAACTGCGGGTTGCGAAACAGGCTCAGGTCGACCATCGGCTGGGGGACGCGCAGCTCGGCGGCGATGAAGGCCGCGAAGAAGGCGGCGAAGGCGGCGAACAGGCCCAGCGTCCCGGCGGCGCCCCAGCCCCAGGTCTGGCCGAAGGTCAGGGCGATCATCAGCGCGCTCAGGCTGATGCCCAGCAGTACGGCTCCGATCACGTCGAAGCGCTGGCCGGGCCGCCGGCCGCCGGCCGGGACGAAGGCCCGCACCAAAAAGACCCCCAGGATCGCGATCGGCACGTTGACGTAGAAGATGAAGCGCCAGCCCACGTTGTCGATCAGCAGGCCGCCCAGGACGGGGCCGGTCAGGATGCCCGCCGAGACGAGCAGCCCGCCGATGCCCAGCGCCCGGCCGCGCTCCGAGGGCGGGAAGGCCTCGGTGATGATTGCCGTGCCGAGGGCCTGCATCATGGCCGCGCCGACCGCCTGCACCACGCGGAAGCCGATCAGCAGCTCCACGTTGGGAGCCAGCCCGCACGCCGCCGACGACAGCCCGAACAGGATCATGCCGATCAGGTAGGGGCGCTTCTTGCCGACCATGTCGCCCAGGCGGCCCATGCCCAGCAGCAGGACGGTCAGGGTCAGCAGGTAGGCCAGGGTTACCCACTGGATGGTGGGGAAATCGGTATGAAGCTGGCCGACCAGGGTGGGCAGGGCGACGGTGACGATGGTGCTGTCGATCGTCGCCAGGAAGGTGCCCATCCCGACCGTGATCAGGATGATCCACTTGCGGCTGTAATCGGCCTGGACGCCGGGTGGCGTGACGCCGGGTGGCGTGGCGGGGCTGGCGGTCATGAGTCCTCCGGTGAGGCGGGACGCGGGTAGGTCAGGACGATAGCGGGCCTGATTGTAGCGAGGATCGCCCTCCGCGCCGAGGCCCGGTTTTCGTAGGGACGAGGCACCGCCTCGTCCGCCCCGTGTCCAACGGCCGATTGCGGCGAGGTGCGCGGGGAGGGAGATCGGCCGTTCGATCGCGGAATGCTCAAAGCATTCCGCTGAGGAAGTGGAAGCCCGCTGAAGGGGCTGGAAATGCGGACCTAGCTTCGGGCCCCTTTAGTGGGCTTTTTCCCCAGGCGGCAGGGTTTCACCCTGCCGCGCGTCCAACGGCCGATCGCGGCGAGGTGCGCGGGGAAAGGGATCCGCCGTTCGATGCCCACTCCCATCCCAACCTTGTGCCGACACGGCTTGCCCCCACGCAGCGAAATCCGCGCCCTGTTCCGCAATCCCCCCTTTTTTCGAAAAATCCCTTATACTTGTATTAGCAGCGATCTTCTGACGGCGGCAGCGAGCCGCGATCGCAGGGGAGGTGGGGGCCGTGCAGCGGGATCGAGATCATCTGGAGCTGGCTTCGGAGGCCGTGCTGACGGTCGTGGCGGTGATCGTCGCCGCCCTGATCGTGGGCCTGCTGGCCTGCCTGATCATCCACGTCGGCGGCTCGCTGGCCGAGATGGAGGGTTTGGGCTGGGTGCCCTGACAGGCCAGCCGCGCCGCGCAAATACCCTTCGCCGGACCATCCCTGAATCAACCAGGGCAGGCGTGTGATGCCTGCCCTGGCATTTTGATCCGGCCGTCCGCCTACGCCCGCGCGGCGGCAACCAGCGCGTCGATGTTTTCCGGCTTCGTGCCGGGGGTGACGCCGCCGCCGAACGACAGGATCATCCCACCGCCCGGCGCACCCTTGCGCAGGCATTCCCGCGCCCAGGCCGTGACTTCCTCCGGCGTGCCGCGCACGCCCAGGTCCAGCGGCGGGACGTTGCCCATCAGCGCGACCCGGTGGCCCATCTGGGCCTTGGCCTCGGCGATGTCGATGGTGTGACTGAAGTTGAACACATCGAACCCGGCTCCGGCCAGGCTGCCCAGCAGGTGCGGGCAGGGCGTGTCGTTGTGATAAATCCGGATCAGCCCCTCGAACTCATTGAAAATGCGGCTCAGGTGGGGGTGAATCCATTCCTCGTAGTGTGCCTTGGAGACCATCCCCACCACGTCATCCAGCAGCATGATCCCTTCCGGCGCGTGCAGAGTCTCCAACTGGGCGTGCAGCCAGCGGATGATCGAGGTGGTCACGTTCTCCAGCAGGCGGTTGACGCCGTCCGGGTTCATGGCCAGCTCCATCATCAGCGGGGTGATCCCCCCCAGCCAGGAGGCGACCGTCATCGGCCCGCGCGCGCAGACCATGCGGATGGCCAGCCCATCGGCGCGCAGGCGTTGATCCATCACCTCGTAGGTGCGCAGGATCAGCGGCATCAGCCCATCCTCGCGCGGGTTGATCGGCTCGGCCGTGCTGATCCAGTGGTTGAGGTCGGTCACCACCGGCTCGATCGACGGCGTGGCGTTGGGATAGAAGCGCATCTTGACGCCATAGGCCGACGGCTCGGCCGCCATCCCATATTCGACCCAGTAGCCGGGAATCCAGACCACGTCAGGGAAGCGTTCTTCCAGCCCCCGGTTGATCGCCAGCCACTGGTCGGGAAAGAGGTAGTAGTCCCGCGTGTCGATCCCGGCGTACCCCGGCAGCCAGGGGCTATCCACGATCAGCGCGACGGGCACCCGATCGGGTTCGCCCAACTGTGCCGCCAGCCTAAACCGTTCCCAATTCGTGCTCATGCCCCTCTCCATCGATGCGGCCGCGCGCCACCCGCGCGGCAAAGAATCACCCGGCCAGCGTGCCCGGCTCCCGGCGGCGGGCAGGGCCGACCTCTGGCTCGTGGGGTCGCGGACTGCCACTCCCCTCGGAGCCGGTCTGACCTCCTCCGCACCGCCTGACGACGATTATACTTGAACCGGCATCCGGCTCCGAATTCAGTGATACGTAGCACTGAGACGGGTTCCAAATACGCCAATCTGGACAGAGAACCGCTTTTTATGTGAGCGTTAACAGAAACTGCTTGACAAGCGATAAAAGCCATGATATGCCAGTAATGCGCCTGTGTAATCCGCGTCAGCGGCGCCTTGCCCAATCCGACGACCAGGACAATCCGCACCATCACCACCAGGCGAAAGACAGGCATTTTCCAGACGAGGTTTTCCCTGGTCTGAGAGGGGGGCAAGGCCACTGGTAGCTCGTTCACGCGCCTGTGGCGCATTCCGGCAGAGCATCTGGAAGATGCACCCGGCGTGATGGCCTGTTCACCGGCCCGTGAAGAGCAAGTCTGTCCCGCTGGTCCTGGCCAGCGTCCGGTCCGCGTTCATCGCAGCTCACATTCCCCATCATGCCGCCGGGTAATCCACCAGGGAACAGTCCCTTATTGGCATGGCCGCCTGGTTTATTTAATCTGTCTTCATGTCGTGTTTCCCGAAGCCTCGCCGTCCAAGCCTGTTTTCATTCAGGGAGGTGTGATCGTGGTCGATAGCCCCGCTGCGCAGTACGCCCTCCGCATGGTCAACATCGAAAAGTATTTTGGCCTGGTCTGCGCCCTCAGGAACATCAACATGGAGGTTGGCAAGAACGAGATCATTGGCCTGATCGGCGACAACGGCGCCGGGAAGTCCACCATGGTCAAAATCCTGACCGGGGTCTTCAGGCCCACCAGCGGCGAGCTGTACATCGCCGGGCGCAGGGTGGACTTCAGGACGTATGACGTCCAGCACGCCCACAAGTACGGCATCGAGACGGTCTACCAGGACAAGTCGCTGGGCGAGAAGCAGGCCCTCTGGCGTAATTTCTTCATCGGCCGCCAGATCACCAACCGCTTCGGCTTCATCGACGTGCGGCGCGAAAAGGAGATCGCCAACGAGATCATGGTCAACACGATCGGATTTCGCGGGCGGGGCATCACCGTCGATTCGAAGGTGAACAAGCTGTCCGGCGGAGAGCGGCAGGGTGTCGCGATCGGGCGGGCCATGCACTTCGAGGCGGAGCTGATCATCCTCGACGAGCCGACCGTCGCCCTCTCGTTGAAAGAGGTGAACAAAGTCATCAACT
This sequence comes from Aggregatilineales bacterium, assembly GCA_029976005.1. Classification (GTDB taxonomy): domain Bacteria; phylum Chloroflexota; class Anaerolineae; order Aggregatilineales; family Ch27; genus JARKOQ01. The sequence continues at coordinate 13,564 of JARKOQ010000191.1, forward strand.
TCGTGCACGGGATCAAGGCCGGCGGCAAGGCCTGCATCTACATCTCCCACAGCATCGGGGACGTGTACGAGGTGTCGGATCGCTTCGTCGTCCTGGATCGCGGCGAGATCGTGGGCAACCTGACCAAGAAGGACGTCCCGACCGTCAAGGATCTGGATGACTATCTGCTGGAATACTCGCACGGGCTGAAGGATAAGGTCGACTAACAATGAGGCAACTCCGCTCGGTTCTCGCGTTTCTGCGCTCGATCGAAGGTCTCCCCATCGCCGGCGTGCTGGCCGTGATGTATCTGGTCTTCCTGCTCACGGCCCCCACCGTCTTCAGCCGCTATCCGATCTACAAATCGTTCTTCGAGACCGTGCCGGCCATGCTGATCTGCGCCCTGGGCCTGACCTTCGTGGTGACGGCCGGCGAGATGGACCTGAGCTTTCCGGCCGTCGTCGCGTTCGCCGGGTTCGTGTTCGCCTGGTGCTTCAAGAACATCGACTCGCCCTGGGCGCCCTGGCTGGGCTTCGTCCTGGCCCTGGGCGCGGGCGGCCTGATCGGGTACATCAACGGCATCCTCGTCGCCCGGATCGGGGTGCCCTCGATCATGGCGACCCTGGCCGGGCAGTTCTTCTGGTATGGGATGACGATCCTGTTGGCGGGCGGGCTTCAAATGGATATCCGGGCCATCCGTGGGACGCCCATTCATAACATTTTCGCCGGAGAACTGTTCGATACGATCCCGACCCAGGCCATCTGGGCGGCCCTGCTGGCGATTTTCCTGTGGTTCATCCTCAACCGGCACCGCTTCGGCGAGGCGATCACCTTCATCGGCGACAACGCCAACGTGGCCCGCGTGATGGGCATCAACGTGGAGAGGACCCGCGTCCGGCTGTTCGTCATGAATGGCATGATCGCCGCCTTCGCCGGGCTGCTGCTGACGATGAACATGAACGTCTTCTTCCCGACCCAGGGCCAGGGCTATCTGCTCCAGACCATGGCGGCGGTCTTCATCGGGGGGACTTCGATCGCCGGCGGGCATGGGGTGATCGTCGGCAGCTTCTTCGGAGCCTACATTATCGGCTCGCTGGAAGCCGGGGTGGTCGCCAGCCGGATCAGCGGCTACTGGGTGCAGCTCGTGCAGGGCATGGTCATGGCCGCCGTAGTCGTGCTGAACATCGTGATCGAGGAGCGCAGCATTGCCAAGCTGTCCAGCCGGATTCGCCACTGGACCGTGTCGTCGCGCAACAGCCACGCCGGTCCGGGCGCGGAACCCGGCGAAGTCTTTTCGAAGTGATCGCGCGGCTGCGCGGATCGCTTCGCAGCGAAGGGAGGTGGACGCCGCACCGAGGCAGTGAGATTAGCAGCCCAGCCGTTTTGTGAAAAGGCTTCACCTGCAAAAGGGAGAGGAAAGATGAAACGCCGTTTTTGCCTGATTTCTGTTTTGCTCGCCCTCGTTCTCGTGCTCTCGATGGGCCCCGTCACCGCCCAGGATGAGATCGTCATCTACATGCAGATGGGCGGCACCCAGGGTGACGCCTCCACCCTGGCCCGCACCAACGGCGCGCGCGCCGCGGCCGAACACCTGGGGATCACCCTGGTCGAGCAGTATTCGAGCTGGGACCCGCAGGTCATGCTGGAGCAGTTCCAACAGGCCGTGGCCGCCAGCCCGACCGGCATCGCCATCATGGGCCATCCGGGCGAAGAAGCCTTCGGGCCGCTCGTGGATGACGCGATCGCCCAGGGCATCATCGTCACCAGCGGCAACAACCCGCTGCCCACCCTGGAAGCCAAGTACCAGACTCAGGGCTTCGGGTATGCCGGGGCCGACCTGTATGACGGCGGCCACCTGACCGGCACGGCCATGGTCGCGGCCGGCCTCCAGGCGGGCGACGAAGCGCTCGTCTACGACATCTGGCACCAGGAAGGCCGCAGTGTCAGCTCGCGCGGGCTGTATGACGCCCTCGTCGAAGCCGGCCTGACCGTCGAGCAGCTCGACATGACCGACGACGTGGACAGCGACGCCTCGCTCGCTGTCCCGATTCTGACGGCCTACATCGAAGCCCATCCCAACCTGCGCGCCATTGGCACCCAGCACGGCAACATCACCGCCGTCCTGCCCCAGGTGCTTCAGGAAGCGGGCAAGCAGCCCGGTGACATCATCGTGGGCGGCATCGACCTCTCGCCGGCCACCATCGAAGGCATCGAGACCGGCTACATCAGCGCCAGCTTCGACCAGGTGCTCTACCTGCAGGGCTACTACCCGGTGATGCAGATCTGGCTGACCCACAACTACCTGATCCCCGGCCTGCACATCAACACCGGCGTCGGCACGGTGACCCCGGACAACATCGCCGCGATCGCCCCGCTGATCGAGCAGGGCGTTCGTTAGTCCGTCGGACTACGCTGTAGATTGCACGGCCACACCCCCGGTCCGGGGGTGTGGCTTTTTGTATGGCAGAGCGGGGCGCGGGGCCGGGAGAGGTGAGGACGTCAGGCCAGGGCCGGGCGGGTGGTCTCCGGCCGGATCGCATCCGGGCGATTGCGCAGGTAAGCGAACCCCAGGAAGCCCAGGTGGACGGCGCTCGCCAGCAGGACGATCCCCAGGATTTCCCCGAATCCGCCGATCAGGGCAAAGAGGATGTCCATTCCATGCAGGACGGCGGGCACGAGGAAGATCGGCAGGTCGTCCTGGGTGAAGGGCCGGGTCATCCTGCCGCGCCAGTAGACGGCCAGCAGCACGCTCGGCCCGATCAGCCACGCGATCAGGGCGATCCATTCGCCCGCGCTGCCTTTCTGGAAGATCGGCTCCAGCCAGAGCAGGAAGCGGCTGATCGGGCTGATCATCAGGAGCAGGGCCGCGAACAGGGCGACGAAAGGATAGACGACGCCTACCCAGGCCTTGCCGCCCGATCGGCGGTACACCCAGCGCCCGGCCAGGATGCAGGCCGCGCCGTAGAGCATGATCAGCATCCAGCCGGGGAAGTTGAAGACCGGGACGTTGAGGATGTTGGGATCGGTCGGGGCGATCAGCCAGTTCCAGCGCCCGGAGACGACCTCGCCCACCGTCCCGATCTGGCGGATCGCCAGCGGGTCGAGCGAGAAATCTTGCAGCATCCCGAACAGGCCGATGATGATCGGCCTGGTCCAGGTCGGCACGCCGGTCTTCTCCAGGAACCAGAAGCCGGTGATCAGCACGCAGACCTCGATCAGCGGGACGGAGAAGGGCACGTAGCCGATCATCAGCAGCGAGCGCCCGTATGAATAAAGGCCCATCACGCAGGCCGCGTTTTCGTAAACGGACGCATACAGCATGACGAAGGCAAACGCTTCCAGGATCGCGATCATGGGCTGCTTTTCCCGGCGGATGATAGTGGCCAGCACCAGCAGGGACAGCAGGATGGCGATCGCGTCCTGAACGAGCCAGGTCAGGGGGAACGGCTCGACGAAGAGATAGTCCAGCAAGGTTGACATAGGCAGGTCCTCGGCTTTTCAACACGGTGATGGTTATCTGTATAATAGCCGCAGGGCAGGGCAGCACCATCCACATTGGCCGTCAGGCTGTCGAGTAATCCACACGAGCCGGAAAAATGTCGAAAAACGAGGCCAGGCCGGACCCCCGAATCGGCCGCACGCGCGGCCTGCTGCGCCAGGCGCTGATGGCGCTCGCCACCGAAAAGCGCTTCGGCAGCCTGAGTATCCAGGAGGTCACCCGGCGGGCCGGGCTGAACCGGTCCACCTTCTACCTGCACTATTCCGGGCTGCACGAGTTGTTGGAGGACTGCGCCAGGGAACTGTTCGGCCAGATGCGGGAGAGCATCTACCAGTGTCCGGCCCGGCCGGACCTACCCTCGCCGGAACGCTACGAGCCGTACGTGCGGCGGGTATTCGACCACTTGCAGGAACACGAGGCGTTCTACCGGGCCATGCTCGGCAAGCGCGGCGATTCGTACTTCCGCGCCTTGTTCCAGGAGATGCTGACCGAGCTGATCTTCGAGCCAATGCGGGACGACGCGCCGGGCAGCCCGCACGGCAGCCAGCTTGAGCTGGCCAAACGCTTCTACAGCGCGGGCTTCGCCGGGATCGCCACCTGGTGGCTGGAAAACGGCCGGCCGATCTCCGCCGGAGAAGCCTCCCGCCAGATCACGCGCGACCTGCTGCCCGACTACCTGCGTTTGCTCGACATCTGAGCCTGGCTCACTGCATGTAGCCGCCGTGATCGGTCGCGTTGCCAACGATCACGCCCACCCCGATCGCGATCAGAAAGAACACCCCGCCGCACACCCATCCGAAGGGATCGGGGATCAGCGCGGCGGAAGCGATCGAGACGATCAGCCCGAACAGGCCGCCGACGATCGCGCCCTGGACCTTGCGCGGCAGCACGCCAAAGGTTTCCTTCCACAGCGACTCGCGTTTGGCCGCCTGTGGCCCCTTCCATTTGACCTTGACGCCCGGCCCCGGATCGCGCTCGCGGAGCTGCTTTTCGCGCAGGCGCTTCAGGCGTTCGCGCTCACTCTCGCTCATGGTTTTTTCCCCCTGCCTTGCCGACCTTCTTCCCACAGTCTAGCACAGCCTGGCAGGGGGAGAATCAGCCCTCAGTCCCAGGCGCGCGGCCTTTCGTAGCGGCGGACTAAGGTCCGCCGTCTGGGAATCGAACGGCCAGCCCCAGGACACCCCAGGGCTGGCCGCCGATCGATCACTGTCTGCTGTCAACTGTCGACTGTGAACTGTCGACTGTCAACTGTGAACTGCCTCTACATCAACTGCACCTTGATCGCGCCGACGCCGGTCGAAACCTGGATGTCCAGTTTAGCAGCCGCGCCCGCGTAACTCTCGGTCTCGTACCCGCCGTCGCGGCGCAGCAGCCCTTCGGCCACCTCGGTGCTGCCCAGGCCGGTGCTGGTCCGGACGCGCACCGGCGCGGCCGGATCGATGACCAGGATGCTCTCGCCCACGCCGCCGTCGATCTTGACCTTGCCGCTGGCGCTCAGCGCGCCGCCGGTAAAGAGGGCCTTGAGCTGCCCGGCCCCGGCGTTGATCTTGAAGGACTCAAGGTTGGCGTTGAGCAGCCCTTCCAGCACGAGCTTGCCCGCCCCGGCCTTGACCTCGCCGCTGACCAGACGGGCGGGGTTGGGATCGTTGAAGGCGACGTGCACCTCGCCCGCGCCGGTCTCCAGGTCGAGGTCGGTCAGCGGCACGCCGGACAGGTCGATGTCCGACTGGGACGCGCCGGCCTTGACTTCCAGGCCAAACGGCTCGGCGGTGCCCAGGGCCAGCTCCCAGCGGTTGCGGCCTTCGATGGGCAGCAGGACGCGCCATTCCTGGCGGATGCGCACGGTGCGGCCCTTGACGGAATAGGCCGGCTTCAGTTCGGCCAGGTTATAGACCACCTGGCCCTTGACGATGGAGCTGCCGCCGGGGGAGAGATGCACTTCCCCGAACGGGACTTCCAGCTTGAGGCGCGCCGGTTTTTCGTCCGGATACGCCAGGTCTACCTGCGCGGCATGCGGGTCGATTTTGGTCGCGACAATCTTCATTCCTGGTTCCCCTCTCCTATCACACCGCCCGGCGAGCGCCGGTTCCGGCCTGCTGGCCGGGGATGGCATTCACTGATGTATACGCAGGCGGGGAAAA
>JARKOQ010000214.1 GCA_029976005.1 Aggregatilineales bacterium
TTGAGCAGCGGATCACGACGGTGTGCACAGTCAGGACTGACATTGACATGGGTTCCTCCCAAGGGATGAATGGCCCGCCAACCACGCCTCATCCACGAACGCAGCGCAAATGATACCATTCGTCTCGCAATAAACCAGCAGTCCCGCGCCAGGCCCACTCGCCAGGGGAGGCTGGCATGGTCATAGACCAATCAAGCCTTATTATTGTGACGATAACATCTTAACGGTTCTACAGACAACTCTGTCCTATAATAGGATTGTCGCTCGTGGAGGCCTCGTTCAAGTCCCTGTCCCCACGAGTCACGGCTGGCACAGATCACCGCACGAAAGGAACTTACGCATGCGCGTTTACAGAGTCTGGCTCGGCCTGCTCGTCCTGGCGCTCGCCTTCAGCGCCAGCGGCGCGCTGGCTCAATCCGGCGAGCAGACCTACGAAGGACTGATCAGCTTCACCTACCCCGCTAGCTGGCAGATTCAAGTCTCCAACCCCAATCAAATCCAGTTGACCCAGGATGACGCGACCATCACCTTCTACGGCCCGGAGCGCATCGCCATCCTCCGCGCCCAGGAGCCTAAGGAATCCGCCGCCGACTTCATGGACCGGTTCCTGGACAGCCTGAGCCTGTCCATCGACGAGCCGATCGAGCTGGTTGGCAACCTGCTGGCCGGGGGAACCGTCCTGATCAACAGAAATCAAGTGGGCGTGGCCCTCCTGGTGGAAGCCGGGCCGGATGCCCAGGTGGTGATTCTCCTGCGCGCCGACACCCAGGCCGCCAACGATCTCGTGCCCGAATTCGCGGCGATCGTCGATTCGCTGACGGCGTCCGCCGTGACGACGAGCGCGTCCGGCGAGCCGTGCATGATCAGCGCCGCCGAAGCCGGGACGGCGACCGTCCGGGTCGGCCCCGGCGAGAACCGCACCGCGATCACCTTCCTGCCCGCCGATACGCTCTTCAGCGTCCTGGGGGTCGGCGAAGCCAGTGACGGCAGCCAATGGTGGAAGCTGGACAAGGCCGAAGTCGCCCCGCAAAGCGCCGCCGCCGAGTTGTGGGTCGCCCAGGACGAGGTGAGCGCCAGCGGCGACTGCGCCGCGGTCGGGGCCGCCGAAGCGCCCCCAATCATCCCGATCACCGCGCCCCAGCCTTCCGGCGGCGGAAGCGCCAACCCGCCGGCCAGCGGCGGGCCGGTGGCCTCCTCCGGCGGCGGGCGTTCCGGCGTCTTCATCACCCTGGCGGAATGGCAAAGCGGCCTGCCCGCCTCGCTCCAGGCGGCCGGCCCGCAGCGCGCCAGGATCATCGTCAACGTCTCCCAGAGCCTAACCACGGTCGAGAACTGCGGCGACTACACCAACAGCCTCGGCCAGACCATCCAGATCGTGCGCAACAAGGTAGTCTACACCGCCCAGGCGAACGACGGGGGAACCGGCCAGCCGCTCGGCCCGGCGGCCGTCTTCATGGGCGGCGACCCGCCCGGCTGCCCCAGCACGATCATGGTCAACAGCACCCTGAACGGCCCGCCCCCGTCCGTGGGCGACGCGGTGCCCTGGCTGCAATCGCTACTGGGCGGCTGATTCGCGCCATCCATACCCGGCGTGGAGGGGCGGGAAATCGCCCCGCCTCTCCGCGCCCCACAAGGTTATCGCATCAGGCGGAAAAGCATCGGACCGCGAAGAGCGCAAAGAGAAAATGGGGCCCACACGCGCTAGGTTGCCAGCGGCGAAGCTGGCACGTTCGCCGGAGTGGCCGTCTTTTTCTCCCCGCTTTTCCTCCGCGTTCTTGGCGTTTTGGCGGTTCGCCTTGTTTTTTCCTGCCATAGCCCCGCGCGGGCCGGGCATGGTCAATCCACCGCGATACGGCTACAATACCTTTCGGGGCGGGTTTCATGCCGTTCTCCTGCCCCACATTCATCCGTGTGATCGAACAAGGCTGTGAACCATGACCCTCTTCCCCCGTACGAGTGGGGTATTGCTTCACCCGACCTCGCTGCCCGGCCGCTATGGCATCGGCGACCTGGGCGAATGGGCGTACCGCTTCGCCGATTGGCTGGCCGAGCACC
>JARKOQ010000225.1 GCA_029976005.1 Aggregatilineales bacterium
TCATCAAAGCTTGCATCCGGTCTGTCACGTGCGCTACTGTTGTCATGGGAGGTTTTCTCCTTGGATGTGATGGGGATCACTCCCTGGAGATTACCTCCCTTTCCTTATCTTGACGCAGATTGGGCGGTTCGCGAACCGCCCTGGGGAATCAAACGCCAACGTTCCCGGCGCGCCTGTCCGGCGGGATCGGGTGTTGGATGCGCGGCAGGCTCAAAGCCTGCCGCTGGCGAAAAAAGCCCGCTGAAGGGGCTCGAAACCTTTTCAGCCCCTTCAGTGGGCCTCCATTTTCCCAGCCGGACGCTTGGAGCATCCCGCGATCGAACGGACAACGTCCCTCGGCGCGCAGCCCGGCGTGGCGCGAGTGTCAGGGTCAAGGCGGCGGTGCCTGCACCTCCGTTACTGGACTCCGCTCGGCATGGGTTAGTCCTTAGCTCGCGCCGAGGGGGGCCAGCCAGTACTGGTTGCTGCCCCACAGGCTGGTGCGCTCGCTCTCGTTGGCCCAGCCGGTCAGCCCGCCGCCATAATCGATCCGCCAGAACATCAGCGATCCCGTCCCGGCGCAGACCGGGCCTTCCAGCACGGTGAAGGCCGCGCCGTTGCCCACGATACGAATGGGGGCTCCGGCCGGGCTGCTGCGCAGCGTGCTGTACGACTGGGCCACCGTCCCGCGCCCACCGATCACCAGGCGCGGCGGCAGCGAGCCGGGGCAGCTCGTGACGGGGGTGGTCGGGGTGGTGGGCGTCGTGGGGGTCGTCGGCGTGGTCGTGACCGGAGCCAGCCAGTACTGGTTATAGCCGTACGCGCTGTAAATCTGGCTTTCCGAGGCCCAGCCGGTGACTCCGTTCCCGTAGTCGATCCGGTAGTGGGTCAGGGTGTCGCCGCACTGCGGGCCTTCCAGGACGGTGAAGGTCGCGCCGGTCCCCATGACCCGGATGACCGGCCCGCCGGGGCTGCTGCGCAGGCTGCTGAAGCGCTGGGCCACCTGGCCCCGGTCGCCGACCTTGAGCCGGGTCGGCAGGGAGCCGGGACAGGGCGAAGTCCCGTCCAGGGCGCGAGCGGGCAGGACCGGCGTGAACAGGGTCAGCAGCAGGGCGACCACGCTGGCCAGGGCCACTAACTTTAAGTGCTTCATCGGGAGTTCCTCCTCACAAAAAGCATTTCACGAACAATCGTTGGCAAAAACAGGGGATGCATCACCCCTTCAGGCCCATCCCTTGCGGAGATGGGTGGCCGTTATCGTTTAATCCAGGCGAATTTTCTACGCTGTAATATCATAGCATAATTGTTGCATGAAGGGAGCGCCCCGTCCACCAGGGCCGCTGTCACCTGCTGACTGTGAACTGTCGACTGTAAACTGTTCACTCCCTCTACAGCAGCAGCGCGCCTTCGTGACGCAGCAGGGCGGCCTTGGTTTCCACGCCGCCGTAGCCGCTGTAGCCGACCAGCGAGCCATCCGCGCCGATCACGCGGTGGCAGGGGATCAGGATCGGCAGGGGGTTGGCGGCCAGCGCCTGCCCGACCGCGATGGCCCGCTCCGGGTCGCCCAGGGCGGCGGCGACCTCGCCGTAGGTTTTGGTGTGCCCGGCGTGGATGCGCTGGACGTAGGTCAGCACCATGCGCTGGAAGGGAGTGTCCGCCCGCAGGTCGAGCGGCACGTCGAAGCCCCAGCGCTTGCCCTGGAAGTACTGCTCAAGCTGGTGGATCACGTCGGACGTGGCGCGCCGGTCGACCAGGGTGGGGATGTGGAACATGCCCCAGATCAGCGTGGCGGCTTCGGATTCGTCGATCGGCCCCATCGTGACAGCCATCACGCCGCGCGGTCCGGCGGCGACGTAGACCCGGCCGACCGGCCTCCAGTCGACCCAGCCGATGGCGATCTGCTCGTCGAAGATGACCATCGCTTCCTCCTGCTCCCCTCGTGCGGCTTTTTCCCATTATATAGGACTTCCGCCGTGGGGAGGACCAACCTGGAAGCGAAAGTGCCGCGCATGGGCCGCAATCGGGTGGTAATGGGGGGCAACCGATTTTACTGATTGGAAGGATGGACACGGATTATCCCTTTTCAAGGACCGTGTTCATCCGTGTCATCCGTGAAATCTGTGTTGAATTGAATCGTCGCCTACCGGCCAACCTGGCCCGGCCTAGCGCGCGTAGAGGTTGACCCAGCCGCCGCGCACGGCGTTTTCCAGGATGCGGAAGCCCGCCGCCCGCACCAGCGCCCCCAGCTCCTCAGCCTGGTACAGGGCGAAGAAGCGCTCCATGCCGCCGTAGGACTCGGCGGGGATCATGTGCTCGCCTTCGCCGTGCTTGACGCCGATGTACATCACCCCGCCCGGCGCGAGCACCCGGCGCAGCTCGTTCAGCGCCAGCGGAGTCTCGGCCTTGGGCAGGTGCAGCAGGGACGCGCACACCCACAGCGCGTCAAACGATCGATCCCGGTAGGGCAGGTGGCGCATGTCGCCCTGGGCGAAGGTCGCCCTGGGGGCCGCCTTTTGCGCAAGGGCCAGCAGCCCGGTGCTGCGGTCGACGCCGTGGGCCTCGAAGCCCCGCTTGGCGAAGTGGGCGGTATCCCGCCCGTGGCCGCAGCCCACGTCCAGCAGGCGGCCGCGCGGTTCGTATTCCACGAAGACATCGTACAGGTAAGCCACCGGCCGGTGGCTGGCGTTGATCTCGGCGTAGGTCGCGGCGTGGGTATCGTAAGTCCGGGTGGTGATTTCGATCGGGTCGGTCATAAGCGGAGTCCGGGCGCAGGTCAGGACGGGAATGGGTCTATTCTAAGCCTGTTGGAGTTTTCGCGCCTATCGGGCGCATCTCCTGGGCGCGCGAGGACTATCTGGCGGATGAAACAACGCGGCGGCCCTCGTCGAAGGCCGCCGCGCGCGTTTCTGGCCTGGGTGCTGCTAGTCGGCCGGGTCCGGCTCGGACATCATCGAAGCGATCGGGCGCAGCTTGAGCCACCACTGCTCCTTGGGCCGGGAGAATTCAGCATCGACCATGCGCGGGAAGTCGCCCAGGCTGGTGAAGGTATACTGGCCCATCTGGAGGCCGATGAACGCCCCGGCGGGCGAGACCTTGCCGGCTTCGCGGCTGAGGAACTCGATGCAGCGCGCGGCCATGCGCGTCGCCTGGATGCGGTCGAAGGGCGAGGGCGCGCCGCCCTGCTGGACGTGGCCCAGGATGGCCTGGCGCACGTCGAACAGATCGCCGCCTTCCTTTTCGAACAGCGAGGCGATGAAGGGCGTCGTGTAGAACAGGTCGGCGCTTTCGCTGCGGATGATCAGGCCCAGGCGCTTGTTGTGTTCGAAGCCCGCGATCAGGTTATTCAGGTCTTTTTGCAGGTCGGCCAGGGTGACGCCTTCTTCGTGCATGTAGACCCGTTCCGCGCCGGTCGCCATCCCGCTCATCAGGGCCAGATAGCCACAGTAGCGGCCCATGACTTCCACCACGAAGCAGCGCCGCGAGGCCACGGCCGTCTGCTTGATCTTGTCCACGTCGAACGCGATGCTGTTGAGGGCCGTATCCGCGCCGATACTGTGCTCGGAGCCGGGCAGGTTGTTGTTGATCGAGGCCGGCATGCACACGATCGGCATGTTGAAGACCTTGAAGTCCCCGCTGCGCATGAAGATCTTGTAGGCGGCTTCGTAACCGGACAGGCCGCCGATCATCAGCAGACCCTGGATGTTGTGCTGCTCCAGGATTTGCGCCACGGCGGGCATCTCGGAGTCGCGCGGGACTTTGCGGCTGGTGCCCAGCTCGGCCCCGCCGCGTCCCACCCAGCCGCTGACGCTCATCCAGTTCATCTCCTGGATGTCGCCCCGCAGCAGGCCGCGGAAGCCATTCTGGGCGGCCAGCATGGTATGGCCCTTGTCCATCCCCAGGCGGACGGCGGCGCGCACGGCGGTGTTCATGCCCGGCGCAGGCCCGCCGCAGTTCATGACCAGGATGCGGAGCTGTTTCTGGCCGGCGACCGCGCCGCGCGGCTGGGCCTGGACCAGGGTGTTGAAGGTTCGCTGGGCGTCCTTGAAGCTGCTGCCGCGCAGGGTCATTGCCGCCTCGTAGTCCTTGGCGGCGATCTTCTCCGCGACCTGGAGCGTCTTGCGGACGCTGTCCATCAGGGGGGCGGTCGTCAGGCTGTTTTCGTGGATGCCGATGACCTGCGGCTCGTCTTCCGGCGAGGAATTGAGCAGGTGCAGGACGGCGGCATGGCCGGTCTGGGTGCCCAGGTTGCGGTCGAAGGCGGTCGGCGCACCGCCGCGCTGGACGTGGCCCAGGATGGTCACGCGCGCTTCCTCACCGAGCCGTTCCTCCAGGACCGAACGGACGTACTCGCTGGTGATTTCCTTGCCGTTGCGATCCTGCGCGCCCTCGGCCACGATCACGATGCTGTGGCGGCGGCCGGTCTCGCGGCTGGCCTTGAGGGCCTGGCACATGTCGTCTTCCCAGTGGTCGCTTTCCGGCGGGCTTTCGGGGATCAGGACCCAGTTGGCCCCGGCGGCGATGGCGCTCATCAGGGCCAGGTAGCCGCAGTGGCGGCCCATGACTTCGATCACGAAGGTGCGCTGGTGGCTGGCCGCCGTGCTGGTGATGGCGTCGACGGCTTCGGTGATGCGGTGCAGGGCGGTATCCGCCCCGATTGTCATATCCGTGCCGAACATGTCGTTGTCGATGGAGCCGACCAGACCGGCCAGCATCAGGTACGGGTGCCTGTCGGCCTGTTTCTGGGTGATCTCCCCGGCCTGGACCAGCTCGGCCAGCAGTTCCGGCCATTCCTGGCGGAAGACGTTGGCGCCGGTCAGGCTGCCGTCACCGCCAATGACGATCAGGCTGTCGATGCCGTGCTCGATCAGGTTCTTGGCGGCGATCCGCCGCCCTTCGCGGGTGCGGAACTCCGCGCAGCGGGCTGTGCCGATGACCGTGCCGCCCTGGTGCAGGATGCCGCCGACCGAGTCCCAGTTCATCTTGCGGATGTAGTCGCCGTCCTCGACCATGCCCTGGTAGCCTTCGTAGATGGCGTAGACCTCCAGGCCATGTTTGATTCCCGTTCGGACGACGGCCCGAACCGCGGCATTCATGCCCGGCGAGTCGCCCCCGCTGGTGAGCACACCTATCGACTTAATCTGGTGCTTTGCCATAGTCTGTCCTTACAATTCGCTGGACGTGTGATTGCCGAATGATAGGCCGGTGGGTGATCGTGCTGCGCGTGTCCCCCCGGCAGGGCGAGGACGCAGTGTGGTGCGCCTGATGCCCGACCCTTCATCGGCAGCCCCAACTCCGGGGCGCGGCAGGGGTGTTGGATTTGCCACGCCAGAGGGAGGTAAATCATCGGATAATTCCCCAAGCGTATTTTCACCTGTCCAGGCAGCGGCGTCAAGCTGCAGCCCAGGCGCGGCGGCAAGTTCGTCCAGGTCGCCCGCCTTGCCTATGGCAGGCTGTCCAAGTGTGGACAGTGGGGGTCGGGTTATCTGATTTTCCAGCGGTGGGTCATGCTGGTCAAAACAAACAGGTCGCGCCCCCACAAGGATCGGACGCATTGTAGGGACGGGTCACCGACCCGTCCGCCACGTGCCAGACGGCCGATCCCGCCGGATTTGCGCGCCGTTCGATCGCGGGATGCTCAAAGCACCCCGCTGGGTAAGTGGAAGCCCGCTCAAGGGGCTCAAGCGCAGGCTGTTTTGCTTTTGAGCCCCTTGAGCAGGCTTTTTCCTTCAGCGGCAGGCTCTGTAAGGACGAGGCACTGCCTCGTCCGCCGCGTGCCCAACGGCCGAGTTGGCCGGGGGCGTGCGGAGGGGTGTTGGCCGTTCGATCGCGGGATGCTCAAAGCATCCCGCTGGGTAAGTGGAAGCCCGCTAAAGGGGCTCAAGCGCCGGCTGGTTTGCTTTTGTGCCCCTTGAGCGGGCTTTTTCCTTCAGCGGCAGGCTTTGAGCCTGCCGCGCATCCAACACCCGGGTCGCGCCGGGCCGCGAATCGCCGCCGTCCGGGTTGTGTGCTACTCTGGAAGGCGCACGATTTTGCATTGCCTGGAGCGCGCCCGTGAGTCGAATCTTCATCAATTACCGGCGGCAGGACAGCGAAGGTTACGCCGGCCGCCTGTACGATCACCTCAGCCGCCATTTCGCCGCCCAGGACATCTTCATGGACGTGACCAGCATCGCGCCGGGGGTGGACTTCGTCCAGGCCCTGGACGAGGCGGTGGCGGGCTGTGATGTCTTTCTCGCCCTGATCGGCCCCGGCTGGCTCTCCGCCACGGATGAGACCGGGCAGCGCCGCCTGGATCAGTGGAACGACTACGTGCGCCTGGAGATCGCCAGCGCCCTGCGCCAGGCCAAGTACGTGATCCCGGTCCTGGTCGGGCAGGCCAGGATGCCCGCGCCGGACGCCCTGCCGGAGGACATCGCCCCACTGGCCCGCCGCAACGCCTTCGAGTTGGGCCGCCAGTTCGCGGCCGACGTGGAGCAGCTCGTCGGCGTCGTGCGGGGCGTCGTTCCCGCCGGCGCGAGGGGCAAGGCCGCGCCCGACTCGGCGGAGCACGCGCGCAAGGCGGCGGCGCTCAAGGCCCTGCGCGACGAGCTGGTCGGCGCGACCGGCTCGCCGCTGTACCATTTTCGCAACGAGAACCGCTTTTTCCCGGTGGTGGGGGATGGCAACCCCGACGCGAGCCTGCTGTTCATCGGAGAGGCGCCGGGTAAATTCGAGGCGGCCGAGGGCCGCCCGTTTGTCGGGCCGTCGGGCGAGGTGCTGGACGAGATGCTGCGCGGGATCGGGCTGCGCCGCGAGGACGTTTTCGTGACCAACCTGCTGCTCGATCATCCCGGCAAGCGCGATCCGCTGCCGGAGGAAATCGCGTTCTACGCCCCCTTCGTCGATCGCGTGATCGACATCATCCGGCCGGCGGTGATCGTGCCGCTGGGGCGCTTCGCCATGCAGCACCTGCTGGGCAAGCTCGACCTGCCGGAGAAGCGTGGCAAGATCAGCCAGCTTCATGGCAAGCTGATCAAGACCCGGTTGGGCTACGGCGAGATTCACATCGTGCCGATGTACCACCCGGCGGTGGTGCTCTACAGCGCCAGCCAGAAGGACATCCTGCGCAAGGACTTCGAGCGGCTCAAATTGTTCATCTGAGGGCGCGCCCGGCCTTTGCCTCCAGCAGCGCCGGACGGGACGGGTCACTGACCCGTCCGCTGCGTGCCCAACGGCCGATCTCGCTGCATCGACCCCTACCACACCCCCGGAATCAGGCGGTAGCGCACGCGGGCCGCGTAGGCGCGGTAGCCGTCCAACTCCTCGTGCAGGGTGCGATCTTCCAGAGACGTGCGCACGAAGATCAGGATCATCACGCCCACGGCCGGGACCAGCCCCCACCACGATTCGAGCAGCACGGGCATGGCCAGGTAGACCAGCAGGCCGCTGGCGTAGCCGGGATGGCGCACGAAGCGGTACGGGCCGCCGGTGGCCACGGTGTGGCCGCGCTCCTTCTGGATGCGCACGGTGGCGGAGAAGAACGGGTTGCTCATCAAGGCCCAGATGGACGTTGCCGTGGCGAGCAGGATCACGATCAATGCCGCGATCTGGAGGCCCGGCGCGACCGGGGCCGACCAGCCGTAGCGCTCGTCCAGGCCGGCCACGGCCAGGATCACCAGCGGGCCGAGCAGCCCGACGGAGATCATCAGCCAGCGGTCCCAGGCTTTGGCGTCCTTGTGCTCGTAGGCCGCGCCGCGCTCGGCAGCCAGGGCCGGGTTGTAGCGGAGCAGCCACAACCGGCTGAGGATGCCTGCCCCGGCCGAGATCAGCAGATAGACCCAGCCGGCGACCCAGTCCAGACGGCCCGCCAACCCGAACAGGATCACGGCGGGCAGGATCACCATCGCCACGAGCATCATGATTACCTGGTACGGCTTGACGTGCAGGGTTGGGGCGGCGGCGTTCGCCGGCGGTTGAGTGGACATCTTTTCCTCCCTCCTTGAGTGTGCCGGATAGCCTGTACCCTCACTGTAGGATGGTCCGGGGCGGCGGGCACTCCCAAAGATTGGGGGATGAGGGCCTCAAGGCGTCAGGCTGAAGTCGCGGCGGGCCAGGCGCGCGCCGTTGACCTGAATCTCGATCGCGTGCGCGCCGGGATAGTAGCGCCGGGTGGTGACCGGCTTGAAGCTGTGCCGCCGGGTCAGGGTCAGGCGCTCGCCGGGGGCCAGACTACGCCGGGCCAGCTTGAAGACCTTGGGAGTCTGCTCCCCATTAGCCCGCATGTGGTGGACGATGTAGTCGATCACCAGGTCTTGCGGCTCCGCCCCGGTGGAGACGACCTCGAACGTGAAGGTGACTTCGCCGCCCATCGGGACGGGGTCCGGTGCCACGCACAGATCATGCACCTCGACCGCCGCGCTCGCTGCCACGCCGACCAGGGCCAGCGCGTCCGGGTGGCCCTGCTTGACCAGGGTGCGCAGAGCCTGGCGCGTGATCCAGTCGATTTCCGGGCCGGGATGGTCGGCGTTCCAGCGGCGCAGGACGGCGATCACCACGCCGGGGTTGTCCTTGGCGATGTCGTTGAGGTTGTTGGCCACGCTGCGCCGCACCCACTCGGCCTCGTCCAGCTTGAGCGCGTCCAGGATGGGCAGGATTGGGGACGGGTCGGCCTTGAGCGCGGGCAGGGCGATGCCCCACGGCAGGCGCGGGCGGCAGCCTTCGCTGGCCAGGCGGCGCACGTGGTGGCTGGGGTGGCCCGTCCAGGCCAGCATCTGGGCCAGCATCCGCTCCGGGTAGCGGACGATGAACGGCCGCACGGCGAATTCGGCGCTCATGATCTGGGTGAATTCCTCCAGGGCCGGGATCGAGGCGTCGTAATCGTCCAGCCCGTAGACCTCGACGAAGTCGGAGAGCACCATCGTGGCGAAGCCGATTTCGCGCATGTGGGGCGCCGAGCGGCGCAGCACGTCCAGGGCCGCCCGGTAGTCGGCGGGAAGCTGCGCGCCCAGACCGAGTGTGGTGTGGCGGATGCGCTCCTTCAGTTCGCGGGCCTCCCACCGGTCGTCGTGGATGAAGCCCAGGAAAGCGGCCCGGTCGAAAGCCGGGTAGGCGGCCTGCATGGCCCCGATCAGCGAATCGAAGAAAGCCTCGTTCAGCATGTTTTTGAGTGGTTCCATCGGTCACCTCAGTGGTGCATCCGGCAAGTCAGCATCGCAAAGAACAGGCATCTGTAGGGGCGGTTCGCGAACCGCCCAGGGCGACCGCCGGTCGCCCCTACCCAAACATACCTTCAGGAATTTGCCGGACAAACCACTCAGACGAGTGGCGGATTTCCGGCGCAGGATACCTTCCCTGGGGCAAGTGCCCACGGCTGACCTGATTAGAACCTATGTTCTCGAATGGTGCAACCGCCCTGCTTTCCCAGAATGGCGGGCGGGTGTATAAAATTCCTGTCACTGATGGCGGTTGTCCTGCGAAAGAGACACGCGAGGATCGGGGACGGCGGTATGGAGTGGCACTTCAATCCGTTGGCAGCGCCGCTGCTGCTTGGAGTCGTGGTCGTGGTCGGGATCATCGGCCTGGCCTGGCCGCAGCGTTCGTCGCTGCGCGTCCGGGCGATGATCGCGTTTGCCGTGGCTCACCTGTTTTATACCGTGGGGTATATTTTCGAGCTGGGCAGCACGACCGTGGCCGGAGCGCAGACCTGGATCAAGATCGAATACGTCGGCATCGTGGTCATCCCCGTGGCCGTGTTTGTCATGGCCATGACCTACCTGCCGGCCTCGCGTTTCCAGGCTCCGGCGACTTATCTGCTGCTGATGATCATCCCCTGCGTCACGCTCGTCCTGGCCTGGACGAACGAGCAACACGGCCTGATTTGGCGCGAGATGCGCATGCAGCCGTTCGGCGACAATTTCATCCTGGATTTCACCTCCGGCGTATGGTACCCGGTCAACCTGATCTACCTGTGGGCCGGGCTGCTGGGCGCGGCGGTGGTGATGCATCTCGTGTACCGCCGCTCGACGGGTATCCACCGCAAGCAGGCCGTGCTGTTCCTGCTCGGCCTGAGCTTCCCGATCGTTGGCCACATTCTGTACCTGATGCGCGTGCTGCCGGTGAACCTCGACCTGTCGCCCTACGCGCTGATTCTGTCCAACATGGTCCTGGCCCTGGCGGTGCTCAACTACCGCATGCTGGACCTGGCGCCGGTGGCGCACGAGGCCGTGCTGGCCGGCATGAGCGACGCCCTGATCGTGCTGGACGAGCGCCAGACCGTGGTCGAGCTGAACGCCGCGGCCCAGCGCCTGGCCGGCCGCGATCTGGACGCCGTGATTGGTCTGCCGGCGGCGGCCGTCTTCCCGGACTGGTTCGCGTCCGTGCCGCTGTCCGGCCGGGAGCTGGTCAGCACGGAGATCGCGGTCGAGCGCCAGGGCGAGACGCGCCACTATGACCTGCGCTCCTCGCCCCTGCGCAGCCGGCTTGGCCAGCCGGATGGGCGCATGATCGTCCTGCGCGACATCACCGCGCGCGTCCGGGCCGAGCACGATCTGCGTGAGTCCAACCGCCGCCTGAAGATGCTGCGCGAGGTCGATGCCGAACTGTCCAGCAAGCTGGACGTGAACTACGTGGGCGACATCACCCTGGACGCCGCCATGCGGATGAGCCGGGCCGAGACCGCGTTCATCGCCTTCCAGGAGGAGGGCGGTCTGCGGCTGGCGTTTGGCCTGGGCAACTGCCCGCCGGGCGTGATCGGCCGCCTGATCCCGCCGCAGACGGGCCTCGTCGCGCGGGTGCTCGCAACGGGCCAGCCGATCCTGATCCCGGATGTCTCGCAGGAGCCAGAGTATTACGCCCTTGTGCCGGGGACGCGCGCCGAGATCACAGTCCCGCTGCTCTCCGGCCGCAAGCTGATCGGGGTGATCAACCTGGAGACCGCCCACCCGGAGCATTTTACCCCCGAAGCGTTCGAGTCCGTCCAACTCCTGGCGGCGCGGGCTGCGGTCGCCATCGACAATTCCTACATGTACGAGGAACGCCAGAAGCTGGTCAACGAGCTGGACGCCTTCTCCCACACGGTCGCGCACGACCTCAAAGGCCCGCTGTCCGTGATCAAGGGCTATACCGAGCTGCTGCTGCCGGATATCGGCCTGATCTCGCAGGACGATCTGGTCGACTACATCAGCGCCATGCGGCGCGGCGCCGAAAAAGCCGAGGGGATCATCCAATCCCTGCTGCTGCTGGCCGGGGTGCGCCTGAAGGAAAATGTGGTCCTGGAGCCGGTCGCGATGGGGCAGGTGGTCACCGAGGCCTTGCTGCGCCTGGAGGTGGCGCGGACGCAGCTCCAGGCCGAGATCGTCCAGCCGGAGACATGGCCCGACGTGATTGGGTACGGCCCCTGGATCGAGGAAATCTGGGCCAACTACATCGGCAACGCGCTCAAATATGGGGGCAAGCCGCCCCAGATCAGCCTGGGGTACGAGACCCGGCCCGGCGGCCAGATCCGCTTCTGGGTGCGTGACAATGGCCCCGGCCTCACGCCGGAGGAGCAGGCGCGCCTGTTCCGGCCGTTCACCCGGCTGGGCAAAACGCACCAGGAAGGCCACGGCCTGGGCCTCTCGATCGTGCAGCGCATCGCGGAACGCCTGCGCGGCGAAGTCGGCGTGGAGAGCACGCCGGGCCAGGGCAGCCTGTTCTTTTTCACGCTGCCCGCCGTAACCGGCCAGCCTGAGGATGCCTGGCCCATGCCGGCCCACCAGCCTTTCGCCTGAGCCTGCCTCCCCGCCGTTCCCGCTTCCCGCGCGCGGCCCCCAAATCTTGGGGGGATGCCGTGCCGGGACGTTTTTTTCCACAACGTGCCCCCCGTGCCGCGCGTATACAGTCTCAGGCAGAAGGGGAGACGCCCTTCACCTGAGTCTCGTTTCACTTTCCGCGCCAACCCACTTTCATGCCAATCCGCGCAAAGGTCCGGTTTTCCATGTTCCAGGGGGGATTGACGCATGGATCAGTCTGATCTCAGAACCGTGCCCGGCGATCGCACCGCGCAGCGCCGGACGATCCGCACTGTCGCCGCCGGGCTGGCGGCGCTCACGGCGTTCGTTTACCTGCTGATCGGGCTGCAAGTCCTGATCGTGCTGGACACGCCGTCCGACCAGATTTTTGGGTTCTTCGCGTGCGCGGGGTATGCCCTGGGGGTCTTTCTGCTGCTGCGCCACGACCGGCGTTCCGTGATCTGGTTGGGGGCACTCTTCCAGGTCTTCGTGATCTACCAGTACTTCAACCTGTCCACCCGGCGCGCCCCGGCTTTCGAGCCGTGGGGCCTGCTGCTGCGCATCCCGCAGGTGATGATCCTGGTCGCCCTGGTCTACCTGGAAGCTCGCCTGCCCCAGGTGCGGCCCGCTGAACTGTCGTGAAAGTCGTTTCTTGTAGCGTGAGTGGTCAAAATGAGGGGGATAGTATGAGTACGGAACAGGTGGCGGATATCGTGACATCCGGGCAGAAGCTGGGCGAGGCGCTGATCGGCGGCGCGCTGCTGCTGCTCACCGGCTTTTTCGTGCTGCACCAGACCCGGCAGACCGGCTTCTTCAACCAGAATTTCGGGACGCTGGAAGCGATCCTGCTCTACGGGCCGCTTTTGCTGGCGATCCTGGATTGCGCTGTGCAGGTGATCGGCGGCCGCCACAACCCGGCCCGCCCGTTCGAGGCGGCCAGCGGTTTGCTGCTGGGGGTGGCGGCGGTCTGGTTCCTGATCCACTTCCCGTTCGAGTTCTCCCACCTGGGGGATGTCCTGCCGGAAGCGCTGCGTCCGTTGCTGGGCTGGGTGACGAACGACCTGGGCAGAATCCCGCTGGTGATCCAGGTGATTGCCGGGCCGGTGGGGGCCATCCAGGCGATCCGGGCGTTTCTGGCCGGAGGCGGGTAGCCGTGTGGAATAATCTGGGGGATGCTCGTGGGGGCGTCCGTCCTGTTGATTGAAGGAGAGTGGATGATGCCCGACAAAATCCTCGTGACCTATGCGACCCGAACCGGCTCCACCGCCGGGGTGGCCGAGGCGATCGGCCGGACGCTGACCGAAAGCGGCGCGGAAGTCGACGTGCGCCCGATGGCCGAGGTGACTGACCTCGCGCCCTATCGGGCCGTGGTGGCGGGCAGCGCGATCCGCGCCGCCGCCTGGCTGCCGGAGGCGATGGCGTTCCTGCGCACTCACCGGGCGGCCCTGGCCCACAAGCCGTTCGCCACGTTCACGGTGTGCATGGCGATGGCGATGAAGAACCAGGCGCAGGCCCGCCAGGGCGTGCAGGGCTGGCTGGCCCCGGTGCGGGCGCTGGTCAATCCGGTGAGCGAGGGCCTCTTCCCCGGCATCCTGGACATCGGCCGGGTGCCGACCCTCAGCGACCGGATCAAGTTCCGGATCAGCGTCTGGATGGGCATCTGGAAGGAAGGCGACCACCGCGACTGGGATGCCGTCCGGGCCTGGGCGCGCGAACTGCCGGCGAAACTGGGGGTGTAGGCGACCGCCCGAAAACATCGAATCGCGGAGGCGCAAAGAACGCGGGGAAAAGCCCTCCGTTTTGCGTTGCGCCCTGGGCGTCTTCAGGGGGCGGTTGCCGTCATGAGGCGGGCGGGAGGTAGGCGCGGGCGATGAAAGCGCGCTCCACGCCGTAGGATTGATTGGGATCGATCTGGTGCTCGGCGAGCGCCGCCCGGACGGCGGCGATCCCGCGCGCCAGGGCGTCATCCGGCACGCGCCACAGACTCGACCAACTGCGCTGTTCGAGCAGCTCCAGGTAGCGGGCGGGGGAGTGAATCTCCGCGCCCAGGGGGTGGCTCTGGGCTTCCCCGGCCGGAGTCCAGCCTTCGTCTTCGAGGAACGTGTCGTAGCGATCGTGCGGGATGCCCACATTGGGCGGCTCGGCGTCGCCCACCGCCTGCTTGAAAGCGTCCGACATCAGCCGGTCGATGGGGTGCTGCTCGCCCCGGTCGTTGTTGGCGCTGATCAGCACGCCGCCGGGGCACAGCACGCGGGCCACTTCCCGCAGGGCGGTCTGCCAGCCGGCGATCACGTGGAAGACGTGCACGGCGACGGCGGCATCGAAGACCCCGGCCGGGAACGGCAGCCAGGCCGCGTCGGCTTCGGCGATGTACACCGGCTGGTCGGTCTGTTTGGCGAGCAGGCGGCGCATCATCGGCCGGGCCAGGTCCACGCCCATCACCGCGCCGATGTGCTCCCCCAGAGGCAGGGCGACTCGCCCCGTCCCGATGCCAATCTCGATCACCCGGCTGATCGGCGTCAGGCCGCCGACCCGGCACAGCAGCGCCGCGATGTGCGGCTCCTGGCCGGGCGGAAAGCCGCGGGTCTCGTCGTAAAAATCGGCCGCGCGGTCGAAAGCCAGCGATTCGGAAGGCATGGGGGGCTCCTCGTCAGAATCCTCGGACACCAAACGCTGTTTTGCCACGAAGCCCGTGTGAAGTCAACTCGGGTTTTTCGAACGGATCGATTTCTGGTCTCCAGGGGACTTGCAGGGAACGTGAATCGATCGGGCGGGAGAATCGTTTGGATCACCGTAGCGTCGCAATTGCAATTGCGACGCTACGGTTGTTCTACCGACTCGGCTGCCTGAATCGGATTCTCTTGTGTCGGGCCTACCGAAGGCGGCTTTGCGTGATGGGGGCCGGCCTAGTTGGGCAAAGGCGAAGCGGGTTGGACAGGAAAGCCCCGCCGGTTCGCGTCAATCTGGCTCCGGGCGGTTTCGAGGTCGGCGGTGAACTGCATCCGGCTGTGGCGGCGCTGATACATCCGGTCGAACATGTCCATCATGTTGCGGATAAAGTTGGAAGCGCCCACGAAGATCATCAGGTCGACATTGGGCAGGGGGGTATAGCTCGACTGGCTAAAACGGCCGAGCAGGTTGGTGGGGACGAACTGGCTGCCGCGCACGTCGGCGATGATCGCGACCGGGCCCTGATTGTCTGACAGAAGGGCGGTTACCTGTTCGCGTGCGTTGGCAAGGTCCCGAAGCGTCCACTGTCCCCGCACATCATACCGGAGAATGGTATGCTCTGTGTTGTCCCAAACCACCTGAATCCCCATTCTATCCCCTTTTGCACATAAGACTCTCGATCAGCTACCAATATAACTTAGAAAGCAGATGCAGCGGGCAAAAAATACATAAAAACTATCATCGTCTTAAGTGGGGGAGACCGGCCCCCGTGGGATACATCAAATCGCGCTGTAGACGACACGGAGAGCGCCAGGGGAATATCACCTCAGCGCCTGGCGCTGCGTTCCCGTGTCCCCCACAAGCTGAGTTGCTCCCCAGGCGTTACCCCCGCCGCCGGTGGTGCGCCTGCAAGCTGCGCACGCGCAGGTCCTGGGCTTGCAAGGCGCGGATGCCGCCGACGGCCGCCTGGGCGGCGCTGAGCGTGGTCAGCAGCGGCACGCCGTACTGGACCGCCGCCGAGCGGATCGCGGCCCCGTCGCCGTGGGCGGTGGAGCCGAGCGGCGTGGTGATGATCAGGTCGATGGCCCCGTCGCGGATCAGGTCCACCACGTGCGGGCTGCCTTCGCTGACCTTGTTGACCGGTTCCACGTCCAGCCCGGCGTGGCGGATGAAATCGGCCGTGCCGCGCGTGCCCAGCAACCGGAAGCCCATCCGGCCCAGGTCGCGGGCCAGCTTGAGGGCCGCGCTCTTGTCGAAGTCGTTGACGCTGAGCAGGACCGTCCCGGCCAGCGGCAGGGCCGTCCCGGCGGCGATCTCGGCCTTGGCGAAGGCGTGGCCGAAATGCGCGGCGTGGCCCATCACCTCCCCGGTGGAGCGCATTTCCGGCCCCAGCAGGGCGTCCATCCCCAGGAACTTCTTGAAAGGCAGCACCGCCTCCTTGACGAAGAAGCCGTCGACGCGCGGCTCCTCCGTGAAGCCCAGCTCGTCCAGCGTGGCCCCGGCGATGATCCGGGCCGCCAGGCGGGCCAGCGGCACGCCGGTCGCCTTGGAGACGTAGGGCACCGTCCGGCTGGCGCGCGGGTTGGCTTCCAGCACGTACACGATGTCGTCCTTGATGGCGTACTGGACGTTCATCAGGCCGCGCACGCCCAGGGCCAGCCCCAGCCGCTCGGTGTATTCGCGGATGTGGGCCAGGTGGTAGGCGGAAATCTTGTAGGGCGGGATCACGCAGGCCGAGTCGCCGCTGTGGACGCCCGCTTCCTCGATGTGCTGCATGACGCCGCCGATCACGACGCGCTGCCCATCGGCCAGCGCATCCACGTCCACCTCGTAGGCGTCCTCCAGGTAGTGGTCGATCAGGATCGCCTGGCCGGGCATGGCCTCCAGCGCGGCCTCGATCGTGGCCGCCAGGGTGTCCTCGGCGTAGACGATCTTCATGGCCCGCCCGCCCAGCACGTAGGACGGCCGCACCAGGACCGGGTAGCCGACCTCGCGCGCGATCTGGCGCGCTTCTTCCGGGGTGGCGGCCAAACCGTGGGCCGGGCTGGGGATGTCCAATCGGGTGAGCAGGGCGCTGAACTGGCCGCGATCCTCCGCCAGGGCGATCGAGGCGGGCGAGGTGCCCAGGATGGGCACGCCGGCGGCCCGCAGCGGCGCGGCCAGGTTGAGCGGGGTCTGCCCGCCGAACTGGACGACTGCCCCTTTGAGCGGCTGCTCGCGTGCGGCAATCGCCAGGACGTGCTCCAGCGTCAGCGGCTCGAAGTACAGCCGGTCGGAGGTGTCGTAGTCGGTGGAGACCGTCTCCGGGTTGCAGTTGAGCATCACGGCCTCGTACCCGGCCTCCTGCACGGCCTGGGCGGCGTGGACGCAGCAGTAGTCGAACTCGATGCCCTGCCCGATCCGGTTGGGGCCGCTGCCCAGGATCAGAATCTTCTCGCGTTCAGAGGGCGGCGCTTCGGACTCGGATTCGTAGGCGCTGTACAGGTAGGGCGTGTATGACTCGAACTCGGCCGCGCAGGTATCGACCACGTGGAAGGTGGGGGTGATGGCAAGGGCTTCGCGGCGCTGGCGAATCACCTCACCTCTAAATCTCCTCTCCACGCGTGGAGAAGGGCCGGGGGTGAGGTGGGTATTGAGCAGCCAGGCGATGTGATCATCGCTCAATCCGGTTCGCTTGGCGGCGCGCAGCAGATTGGCGGGCAGGGCGTCGAGCGTGTCGCAGGCGGCGATCTCATTTTCGAGGGCCACGATTTGCGCAAGCTGATCCAGGAACCAGGCATCGACCCGGCTGATCGCGGCCAGTTCATCCGGCGTGTGCCCGGCGCGCAGGGCTTCCCACAGCGCCCAGATGCGCTCCGCGCGAGGGAGGGCCAGGCTGTCCAATGCGCCATCCCACACGGCGCAATCCGGCGTCGGGTAGGGCGGACGGGAGAGTTCCAGCGAGCGCAGGCCCTTGAGCAGCGCTTCCTTGAAGGTGCGGCCGATCGCCATCGCCTCGCCCACGGATTTCATCTGCGGGCCGAGGGTCGGATCGACGCCGGGGAATTTCTCGAAAGCCCAGCGCGGCAGCTTGGCCACCACGTAGTCGATGCTCGGCTCGAAGGCCGCGACCGTGGTGCGCGTGATGTCGTTGCGCAGCTCGTCCAGGGTGTAGCCGACGGCCAGCAGCGCGGCCAGCTTGGCGATCGGGAAGCCCGTGGCCTTGCTCGCCAGCGCCGAGGAGCGGCTGACGCGCGGGTTCATCTCGATGACCACGACCCGGCCGTCCGCCGGATTGACCGCGAACTGGACGTTCGAGCCGCCCGTCTCCACGCCGACGGCGCGCATCACGGCGCGGGCCATGTCCCGCAGGCGCTGGTACTCGCGGTCGGTGAGGGTCATGGCCGGGGCGACCGTGATCGAGTCGCCCGTATGGACGCCCATCGGGTCGAGGTTCTCGATCGTGCAGATCACGACGAAATTGTCCGCCCGATCGCGCATGACCTCCAGCTCGAATTCCTTCCAGCCGATCAGACTTTCCTCGACCAGGACGCTGTGGGCGGGACTCTCCGCCAGGCCGCGCCGGATTTTCTCCGCGAAGTCGGCCGGGTCGTAGGCGATGCTGCCGCCGCTGCCGCCCAGCGTGAACGAGGGCCGGATCAGCAGGGGGTAGCGCCCGATCTCGGAAGCAATCGCTTCGGCCTCGGCCAGCGATTCGACCATCCGGCCGCGCGGCGTTTCCAGCCCGGCGCGCTGCATCGCCCCCTGGAACAGGGCGCGGTCCTCCGCCAGCCGGATCGCGTCCAGGCTGGCCCCGATCAGGCGCACGCCGTATTTGTCCAGGATACCCGCTTCGGCCAGGGCGACGGCGGCGTTGAGTCCCGTCTGCCCGCCGACGGTGGGCAGGATCGCGTCCGGGCGCTCCTGGGCGATGATCAATTCGAGCACGTCGGGAGTCAGCGGCTCGATGTAGGTGGCGTCGGCCAGGCCGGGGTCGGTCATGATCGTGGCCGGGTTGCTGTTGACCAGCACCACGCGGTAGCCCTCGGCTTTGAGGGCCTTGACGGCCTGGGTGCCGGAGTAGTCGAATTCGGCGGCCTGGCCGATCACGATCGGTCCCGCGCCAATGATCAGGAGGGTGTGAATGTCGTCACGTCTGGGCATACGACCTCTGGGTGGGTATCAGAAGGTTGTAGGACGTTCAATTG
>JARKOQ010000234.1 GCA_029976005.1 Aggregatilineales bacterium
GTGAGAGAAGACATCTGCTGCAAGTCCGCCCGGCCCAACCATCGCTCAAGTGAACGCGGCCACGCAATGGGCGAACACCGGCCAGACCGCACGAATTATAGCACACCTGCCCTGGAATGTTCTCTTGGTTCCCCTGCCCTACATGGTGTATACTACGGGTTTATACGGCATCAGCGCCTCACGCTGGCTAAGTCAACCTCACAGGAGACCTCCGATATGAAGGTGTCGGTACTTCAGGAAAACCTTGCCAAGGGTCTGAGTATTGTCGGACGCGCTGTGCCCACCCGGCCAACCATGCAGGTGCTCGCCAACGTGCTGCTCGAAACCGAAGAAGGCCGCCTCAAGCTGGCGGCGACCAATCTTGAACTGGGGATCACCGCCTGGATCGGCGCCAAGATCGAAGAAGATGGCGCGATCACCATCCCGGCCCGCACTTTCATCGACCTGGTCAATACCCTGTCGCGCGAGCGCGTTGATCTCGACCTCAACGTGCGCAGCCAGACTCTGCGCGTCCACTGCGGCGCGACGAACAGCAACATCAAAGGCATCGACTCCAACGAATTCCCCCTTATCCCCCAGGCCGGGGACGATCCGGGAATCGCCATCCCCGGCGCGGTGCTGCGCGAGATGATCACCCAGACCGTGTTCTCGGCGGCTACCGACGACAACCGGCCTATCCTGACCGGCGTCTATACCCGCGTCACGCCGGAGAAAATCATCATGGCGGCGGCGGATGGATATCGCCTGTCGGTGCGCACCGCCCCCCTGGAGATTGGCGCGCCTCAGAGTCTTGAAATGATCATTCCCGCCCGCACCCTCAGCGAGATGGCCCGGATCATCAGCGACGAGGACGAAGAGGTACTGGTCAGCATCCCGCGCGGGCGGAACCAGGTCATCTTCCACCTGAAGAACGTCGATGTGGCCTCGACCCTGCTGGACGGCAAGTTCCCGGATTACGACGCCATCATTCCCAAGTCCTTCTCTACCAGCACCGTGGCCTATACCGCCGACCTGCTGACCGCCTGCAAACGCGCGGACATCTTCGCCCGCGACGTGAACAACAACGCCAAAGTCACCATCACCCCGGCGGACAGCCCCTCGGCCCCCGGCCTGGTCCGGTTGAGCGCCACGTCCACCGAGCGCGGCGACGCGGATGCCATCGTCGACGCCACGATCCAGGGCGATGTGCAGGAAATCAGCTTCAACGTCCGCTACCTGATCGACGTGCTCAACGTGGTCAAGGAGGAGCAGGTCCTGCTCCAGAGCAACGGCCCTACTGCCCCCGGCGTCATTCGTCCGGTGGGGCGGGACGACTTCACCCACGTGATCATGCCAATGAGCGTGGGCCGTTAGCCCACCGGCGGAAACACCCTTATCCCACGACAAAAAAGACGCCTGCGCTGTGCAGGCGTCTTTCGATCTCCGCCGGTTCGAGTCAACCCGGACTAACTGCGCACAAACCGTCCGACGGGCAACGACTCGCCAGGCATCACCTCGCCACTCTTCTCCACCACTTCCTCGCCGCTCCGGATGGTCAGGCGCCACCGGACCGGCTCGCTCTCCATACCACAGGCAAGGGCATAGTTGATGGTAACGAAAAACTCCCCGGTTGGCTGTTCCCGCCAGGGGAAGACCACCAGTTCCTGAGAATCGGGCGACGGCGCGCAAAACCGGTTGGAATCGGCGATCAGGGTGCCCCCGCTAATGCTGGGGGTCAGGTAAGAAACGCGATAGCCGCTGGGTGCGGTCACCACCAGGTCCAGATCGGCCGCTCCCTCCCAGGTCAGCTCCACCACCAGATCCGATGGACGGCCCACCACGCCGCCAATCGACAGGAACGCCAGTGTCAGGAGCAACACGATCAGGGAAACCCGTTGGACAAGTCTCATGCGCGAGTCACACCTGTGGGAAGAATGTGATGCCCGATACAGTAATCACAGCATAACAAAAAGCCCGGAGGACGTCAGTTTGTTTTCGGTTAACCAAACCGACTTCGATCTACCTTCTAACTCGGCCTGAACCATCCGTGCCCAGGCGGACAAATGCGGGTATCATCAGCGCGATACGCATCCTACGGAGGTCAAACGGCGCATGGAACTCGAGACCCTCATCCTGCTCGCGGCAGTCATCCTGATCAGCCAGATCGCGCTGGAAGCCCGGCGCAGTCCGACCGAGACCGTCTCGCCCCGCCTGCGCCTCCTGTGGGAGCTGCTCCTGGCAGGCTTCGTGGGCTACGTGGTCTTGAGCTTCGCCAGTTTCGCCAGCCTGCCCGCCGCGGACGCCGCCCAGTCGACCGGGCCGGACCTGGATGGCGGCGCCCTGGCACGCGGCGCGCTGGCGATCGGGCTGGCCGTCCTGACCGCCCTGGTCGACTGGCTCCTGCTGGCGTCGCCCGGCTTCCGCCGCCGTCTGACCGGCTGGCTGCCCGCCAGCGCCGACGCGATCGAGGCCGCGCCAGGCGATCGGCAGTGGCCGCGCCAGGTTCGGGGCTTCGATCCGGCTCGCCCGATCCACGCGGTCGCGCTGGGGCTGGCGCTGCTGTTCTTCGTGCAGACCTTCACGGATTACATCATCGCCGGCGGCCAGGCGGACGTCCTGGCCGGCAACCTTGAGGAAAGCCGCCTGGTTGTGTCGGCGCTCCTGACCGCGATTTTGCTGCTGGTCATCTCCTTCGTGGGGAGCGGCGCTGGCTCGGATCGGTCCTGGAGCACCACCCTGCACCGGTTGGGGCTGCGCCGCCCCACCCTGGCCGAGCTGACCATGGGCGCTGGCGCGGCGGTGGCGCTGATCGCCTTCCAGTTCTGCGCGGGTGCAGTGTGGCTGCTGGTCACGCCTTCCGACGTCTTCCAGCAGCAGACTCAGCTCACCCAGGCCATTGCGGGCAGTGTCACCAGCCCGCTGGCCGCGCTGATCGTGGCGATCAGTTCGTCGTTCGGAGAGGAGATCGCGTTTCGCGGGGCGCTCCAGCCGGTGCTGGGCCTCTGGCCGACCACCATCCTGTTCGCGCTGACCCATATCCAGTACCAGTTTTCGCCCGCCGCCCTGATCATCCTGGTGGTGGGTCTGGTCTTCGGCCTGCTGCGCAAGCACTACGGCACGTCCAGCGCGATCGCGGCCCACTTCCTGTACAATTTCACCCTGCTGATCCTGGCCGTGATCGCCAGCCAGGTGAGCCTGCCCTGACCCGAACGCGAAAACGGGCGGCTTACGCCGCCCGCCATGTCGCCCTTCTCAGGCTCGAATCCGGCCCTTAGACCGCTTCAGACTCGGTCACAGACTCCCCGACATCCACGATATTGAAGTCGTAGGTAATCGTGGCCGCGTGGGCCAGCGTCGCGGATACGGAACAGTATTTCTCTTCCGAGAGTTTGATTGCCTGTTCCACCGCCGCCGGTTCGAGTCCCTGCCCCATCACCTCGTAGTGAATGTGAATCGTGTGAAACGACCAGGGCGGCTCGCTGTGCTGCTCGCCGCTGACCGCGATGCGCAACCCGGTGAGCTTCTGCCGCTTCTTGCCAAGGATGTTGACCACGTCGTAACCGGTGCAGCCCCCCAGCGCCACCAGCAGCAGTTCCGAGGGCTTCATGCCCGTGCCATCGTCCGGCCCGGACCCAGAAAGCACGACCGAGTGCTTGGTGCTATCCGTGCCCACGAACTGCATGTTCTGTACCCAGGTGACCTGAACCTGTCCCATAGGAATCCTTTCGATGAGACCTGATAAACAATGCCTGTTAGATGCACGGCGCAGCCCAGGGTCACAGGCTACAGCACCAGGGCCTTCAAATGCTTGACAATCTCCGCCGGAGAAACGCTGAACGCCTGCCCGTCCGAGCCTCGATACAGGGGTGCATCCAGATCGACTTCGCCAGCGTGGGCCAGGATCGCCTCGCGAATGGCTTCGGGCCGGTGCTGTCCCTGGCGGGCAAAGGTCTCGATGAAGAGCTTCAGCTCATCCTCCCGCGCCCGGATGGTATAGGCCCTCGCCAGCAGGGGCGCGGCCTGCTCCAGGTTGCCCATCATCATCAGAGCCAGCCCAATCAGCGCGTCGTGGCAGTTGGGATAGAGCATCAGGGCCACCGTCTCGAAATATTCCCAGGCCTCGTCATTCCCCAGCGTCTCGGCCAGCAGACCGGCTTCGTGCAGCAGCGGCGCCTGATGACGCCCAAACGCCCCCTCGCCATTAGTCAGCAGCAGGTTGACCTCGTCCATCAATGCCTGAAGCGCGTGGCGAATCTGCTTGCGTTTGCGGTACATGCGCGACCGGTACAACCCCAGCCCGGTGATGGGCGCTACCTGCACCGTCTCGGCGGTTTTGTCCTCGGCCAGCGCACCCATCCAGTCCGCGTAGAAGGGCCGGACCAGATATGGAATCTGTGCCTGAGTCCCAGGCGTATCCTGCACCGCCAGCACCTGGACCCCGCCATACGCCCGGTTGCGCGCCTGATATTCGGAGGCATCCAGGCGGCCCAGATCGACCCACCCCACACGAATGCCCGGATCGGGCAGCGTCAGCACCAGGCGCACCTGGTCCTGCTGGCCGCGCCCCGTGACCTGGATGATATACCGGGAGAGCAGGGTTGCGTCCATCTGAAGCTGGCTGGTGAACAGCATGAAGGTCGGAATAGGCGGCGCGCCACCTTCCGACCGGGTCAGCGTGACATGCACAGAGTTGAACATGGGAGAGTCACCCGCCTTCATGCACAGCGCACTGAAACACCCCTAGTCAGGGTCCAGTTCGGCAAAGACTTTGAGCAGCGTGGGCTTGAACCTCGCCAGGGCGGTCCCCCGGTGACTGAGGGCATGTTTCTCGGCAGGCGACAGTTCCGCCATATGCCTGCCATCGGGCAGGACGAAGATCGGATCGTACCCAAAACCATGCGCGCCCCTGGGGGCGTCCCCGATCGCACCCTCCACAGTCCCACGCGCCGTATAAACACGGCCGTCCGGCAGCGCCAGGGCCACCACACACACAAATCGGGCCGCGCGCGCTGCGGCAGGCACGCCATCCAACTCCTCCAATACGCGCCGGTAGCGATCCACATCGGTCGCGCCAGGTCCGCCATAACGCGCGGAGTATACCCCCGGCGCGCCGGCCAGCGCATCGACTTCCAGACCGGAATCGTCCGCCAGAGCAGGCAGATTCGCCCTCCGGGCAAACGCCACGGCCTTGAGCCGGGCATTGACCTCGAAGCTATCACCATCCTCGGCCGGGGAAAAATCGGCCAGTCCGACTTCTTCCGGCCCGACCCAGATCACGGGCAAATCGGCCAGGAGGTCCCTGTATTCAGCCTGTTTGCCTGGATTCTGCGTGCCTACCAGCAATCGAATCACGTTCATTCACCTCACGAAAGAATCGGATCATTGTTGAAGAATTCGCGAAAAAGTAACATATAATGTATAATAAATAGTGAGGCTCGTGGAGCAGGAAGATTCACCTTTATGATTATGCCTGAGCAACCGCCATCGCTCAATAGAACACAGGCACTAGAACTCATCGATTCCCTGCCCATCCCCCTGGTGGTCGCGGAAAATGGCCTCACGGTCACTTTCCTGAATGCCGCCGCCCGCGCGCTGCTGCCTGCCCCTGTCCGGCCACCGCCCGTCAACCTGGATGAGTTCCTCACGGCAAACGCCCTTGTTTCGGAGCCACTGCCCCCCTCAGAAGCGGAACTGCGGGTGTTCCGAATTCAGCCCGCGCCGCAAACCGCCCACCAAACACTGCTGGCTCAGATGGACTCCGGATTTGCGGCCGCCGCGCTGGACAGTCTGCCGATCGCCCTCATTCTGCTCGATCCCGACCTGCGAATCGCGGATCTCAACCCCGCAGCCGAATCGCTCCTGGGAAGGAACGCCCTGTCCGTTCGCAGACAGGCGCTAAGCTGGCTTCTTCCAGAGGTCGACGTCTCCAGCCTTCAGGCGAACAAGGAGATGCCCCAGCTCCGGGTGGTGAATATCCAGACGCGCCGTCTGGCCGTGCAAAGTCTCTCCCGAGGCGCGTTGACCGTACTCATGCTGCTCGACCTGACCCCGTTCCAGACCAGGGAGTTTGAGCGGGCAGGGCTGCTGCGCATGATCGTGCACGATCTGCTCAATCCGCTCAACATCGCGCTCAACTTCGCGGAGCTTCTGGATGGCAACCTGTTGGACGACGCCGAGCGCCGGGAAAGCGCCCAGATCATCTCCCGCCAGCTCCGCCGGATGAACAGCCTGCTGGCCGATCTCGCTCTGCTTGATCAGATGAGCGAGGAACATGCCGATCTGTTTGCGGACGTCTCCTTCGACATCCTGGCGGCCAGCGTGGTTAGCGATCTTCAGCCGCGCGCCACGCAGGGCAGCATCGACCTCAGAATCATTGCGCTGCCGGAGACCGCCTGCATCGTGCGTGGCAACGAGCGTCTGATTCAGCAGGCCCTCCACAACCTGGTCGAGAATGCGATCAAGTATACACCACCCGGCGGCTGGGTCAGGGTCAGCCTGCACGAACGACCGCCGTGGGTGGATGCCATCGTCGCCGACAGCGGAATTGGCATCCACCCCGCCAACCAGGAATTCCTGTATCGGCCCTTCTACCGGGTCAAGGATTCGCGCATGGCCGAAGTCGACGGCACCGGCCTGGGCCTGAGTCTGGTCAGGATGGTGGTCGAGCGCCATGCGGGCCGCATTGGCTTCTTCAGCGCGCCCGATCGCGGAACCTTGTTCCGGCTGCGTCTGCCTCAGGCAGAGTCAGAGCAGAATGGCGCCAGCCCGGAGACCGCGGCAAATCATAGTAAATCGACCTGAACAGCATGGATATACGTCATTAAACAGATGATCGGTCTACAAAAAACGAAAGAATCGTGCTACTGTGGTAGCAAGAATGATTTTACCTTTAGGGCCAAGAGCGTGCGACGGGGGGAGAAATCAGGTTCGGAAAGGGGCCAGCAATGGAGGACAGATACACTCTTCTGGTCGTGGATGATGAGGTTGAGGCGCTACGGATGGTTGGCCTCATGCTGCGCGATTCCAATTTCGACATCATCACCGCCAAAAATGGAGAAGAGGCTCTGACCAAGGCACAGAGTCGGAGTGTGGACGTGGTGCTGTTGGATATCATGATGCCCGACATTTCTGGCGTCACCGTATGCGGACACCTCCGGGCGAACCCCCGTCTGCGGCAGGTTCCCATCGTCATGCTCACCGCGCTGGATGATTACGCCACGCGTCGAAAAGCCATGCAGGCCGGGGCGACCGATCTCCTGACCAAGCCCGTCGCCAAGGAAGAACTGCTGGCCAAGCTGCGCGGAGTCATCGCCGAAAATCGCACCGGCTCGCCCGCGTCCTGGGCCGTCTAGGCCTGGCCGGCTCGGGTCGCCGTCATGGCGTAAAGACTCGCCTTGCAATGGGTTTGGGCCTGAAAAGCAGGAGTTCAGGTCACAAACCCATTTCTTTTATGAGAAACATTTAGAATTTTCTAAAACTTCAAAACTCCAATTGACAATCCCCTGCCCCACTCTATATAATCGATTGTGACGGTCGGAACGAGACCCAGTTGAGGCTCCACACCCCCATGATGAACCAGACAACGGTTGAAGTCGATTCTGCATTTTTTGATGCAGTGGCTGAACTAGGCAAATTACTTGGACTAAGTAAATCAGCTTCGTTGACTTTGGCCCTGCTTTTTATGGCCGACGAACCGCTTTCGCTCGACGAAGTCGCTGCCCAGACCGGCATCGCCAAAAGCTCGATCAGCGTCATCCTGAAAAGCCTGGAACAGATGAATCTGGCCGAAACCGTTGATCGGGCCAACGACCGGCGCAAGTATTATCGCGTGACCAACACTCTGGCCGATGCCTTCGCGATGGGCATCGCCCAACGCATCGAAAACCTCACCACCCGGCGCCAGCACATCCTGGCCCTTGAAAGTGACAGCAGCCCCTCCCTGCCGGCGGACCGGTTGGAGCAGCTTCAGGTCATGTACCACGGCCTGATCCAGCTATCGGAGTTCTTCCGAAGCCACCGCGCCGAAGCGTGGGGCAATCTCAACAGCCAGCTTTCCGATACCGACAAAGTCTGAGCCTGATAGAGAAAATGACTCGATGAGCACACTCACAGTTCCGTTTTTCTCCACCGTTGAGGATGATCTACAGCAACTCGAGGAAAAGCTCCTGCAATCCGTGCCGGTCAGCCATTCGACCCTCGGCGACCGTTTGCGCCTGCTGATCCAGGCGGGAGGCAAACGACTCCGCCCAACGCTGACCTTCCATGCCGGGCGGATTTACGACGCCGACCCGGAGCGCATTCTCTCGGTCGCCGCGGGCATCGAGATGCTCCACACCGCGACGTTGATCCACGACGACCTGGTCGACAATGCGCTGGAGCGCCGGGGCGTGACTACCCTGAATGCAGCCTTTCCCATGGGGTTGGTCGTACTGAGCGGTGACATGATGTTTGCCGAGGCTGCCCGCCTGGTGGCGGAAGCCGATCACGTCGCGGTGATTCGCTCGTTCGCGCGCGCGCTGAGTGAAATCTGCCACGGCGAAATCCTGCAAGCCCAGAGCAAGCACACCCTGACCTCGCTGGAGGACTATTACACGCGCATCTATGGCAAGACGGGGTCGCTCTTCCGCACGGCCGCCGAAATCGGGGCGATGCTGGGGACGGACGATCCAGACCAGATCGACGCCATGAGCGAATATGGCCGTCTGCTGGGTCTGGCGTTTCAGATTGTGGATGACACGCTGGACTTCACCAGCGACGCCCAGCACCTGGGCAAGCCCATCGGCCACGACTTGCGAGAGGGGATTCTCTCCCTGCCGGCGCTGCTGTACCATGCCGATACCCCATCCCTCCACGGGGCGTTCCGGCAGGTCGTCGCCGGCAAGGCCACCGAAGACCAGATCGCCGAAACCATCGAAGCGATCAAGCGCAGTGGCGCGGTGGAACGCGCGCTGGAGATCGCCAGGGACTACGCCAGGCAGGCCCGCCGGGCGCTGGCCGTGGTTCCGGATCACCCTGGACGGCAGGCCCTGATCGAACTGACCCGCTTCGCCGTGGCCCGCGATCGCTGAGATCGAACGCCGCCGATCTCAATGCGGATGCAGTTTCATCACGTCTTCCGCGTGTTCCAGTTCGTGCCCAACCATTACCCGGATGAGTCCTTCCACCCTGCCGCGCGGCCCCCACGGATACAGGAGCGTCTCATCGAGCTTGGCTTCTGGCAGACTGTCCAGGGTCTCGACCATTTCCTTGAACACGAGCTGCCATTCCGTGAAAATCTGGTCGTAACTCAGCTCGCGCCGCGTATCGACCGTCGATTCATTGTATTCGTCGATGCCCCGGAAAGCCGGAATCTCGTACTCCCCACCATCGCGGAAAGCTCGCAGTGACTCGATCGTGGCCTCCTGCCAGCCGGTCAGGTGCGCCAGGAAGTGTTTCAACTGCCAGCTCTCATAGATTTCCTGGGTCTGGCTCAAGCCTTCCAGCGCAGTGAGCATCACCTGCCGGGCATGCATCAACCCCTGGATCATCTCCGCCTTTGTTGCCGCCATGCTTTTCCCCCATTCAGGATCGCTTTCTAAAGCGGCGCGGCAGCCAGCGCCCGAACCGCGCCCGCACAAACGCACTCCGGGCCTCGTTCCAGGCGGCGCGCGCCCGCGCGTTCCAGCGCCCGGCCCGCCGCGCCTGCGGCCCATACGTCTCTTCAACGTACATCTCGGTGATCGTCCGGACCGGCTGATCGCTGTGCGGCACCCGATCGACCACGATCCGGCGGCGCTCATCCGGCGTGTAGCTTGAACCAAGCCGAATCCCCACATACCCGGCGTAGCGCTCGATCAAGGCGTAGGCGCGCTGCACCGGCGTCAGCCCACCCAACCCGCGCCACTCCACCCACCAGACGAAGAACAGCACGCCGACCATCAGCAGCACGATCAACACCACGATCAGCAGCAGCGAACCGAGCAGGGCCAGCAGGCTTTCCAGCGGATTGCGCTGCTGAGTCTCCTGGTTGGGCGGCGCGCTGACCGTTGGCGCGACCGGCGGCGCTGGCGACGGTGAGGGTGTGAGGGTCAGGGTCGGCGGGATCAGCGGGGCCGCGCCCTGAGTCAGATCGGGGGTATTCGTGGCGGGTGGCGTCGGCGTGGGAGTCGGCGTATCCGTCGGCCGAGGCGTATTGGTCGGCGGCAGCGTGGCCGACTGGCCCGACTGCGGCTGAACCGGCTGGGCATCCGGCCGTTCCAGGGGAGCCTGGGCTGCGGTTGGCTCGAACTCCACCCATCCGTACCCGGGGAAGTAGACCTCGACCCAGGTGTGGGCATCCCGTTCGCGAACCAGGTACCCCTGGGTCGCGCCATCCCACTCACCTTGCGAAAAGCCCGCCGCCAGCCGGGCCGGAATACCCATTGAGCGCAGCATCATGATCATCGCGCTGGCGTAGTAATTGCAGTATCCGCGCCGGTCTTCGAACAGCACCCAGTCGACCGGATCGCTGCCCGCCGGCGGCCCGGAAATAGTCTCCGCGTAGGTGATGTTGGCCCTCAGCCAGCGCTCAATCGCCTTGGCCTGGTCGTAGGGCGTCGCCGCGCCGGCCTCGGCCGCGATCTGGGCGGCCAGGTCGCGCGTCCGCTGCGTGACGCTCGTCCCAACCTGAAGGTATTGGGCCAGTACCCACAGGGGATAGTCCGTGCCCGCCGCGCGCAGCGCGGGCGCGTCGGCCGCCACCAGACTGCTGGTGGCCGTGTAGACATCGCTCGTCCGCAGCACCTCCAGCGGCCGGATGACGGAGACGTCCATCAGCTCCTGGGCCTCGCCGACGTAGCTCAGGTCGATAGCGACCGGCAGATTGAGCACTTCTGGTTGAGGAGCCGTATAGACCAGGCGGGAGGCGTTCAGCACCATCGTGAACTGCTGCCGGCTCGTCACCCGCGCCCCGGCCAGCACGGGCGGGTTCTCGATGTCGAAACCGGGGTCCGGGACGGTGAGACGCAGCAAGGCGGTTGGCGTCCAGCGCCCGCCTTCATAAGTGCTGAACGTGCGCGAGCGCCAGTAGTAGCGCCCGCTTTCCGCCTGGGGGGGATCGGGCTGGACGAGCATGACCGGCTGGTCGCCCAGCCGGATCGCCCCGCCCAGTTGCAGCATGTTGCCCCCGTAGTAATCGGCCGTCGCCAGCCCTTCGCTATCCAGGGACGCGAACAGCCGGTTGAACAACTGGTTGATCTCGCTCAGCGGGTCGCTGTTCAGGAACTCCTGAATGCGTTCCAGGCTTTCGCTTTCGGAGCCGTTCGGCAGCGCCCACGCCACACCCACCAGCAGGACCGCCAGGACGCCCCCCCAACGCAGGAACTGGGTTCGCAGTTGGGGCGGAAAACTGATGTGGCGCAGGTACCACTCCCACTCCTGCTCGTCGATCGCACTGCGCACGATCAGGAGCAGCGCCAGCACGGCGAACACGGCCATATACTGCCCCAGCGGCGCGTCGCCGGTGTAGTAGAACGCATTGACCAGGATCACCAGCCCCGGCGGCAGGATCGCCCGCCAGACCCGGTCGACCCGGAAGATGTGCCAGGCAGTGTTATGGCCCAGGAACCAGAAAAGCACCGAGAGGAACAGGACGAAGATCAGATTGTCCTGGCTGACCCCCTGCCCCGCCAGCACACCGAACCAGGCGCCCACCCGCCGGGCAAGATCGGCGAAGCGATCCAGGACGCTGCCGTCGCCGGGCATGTTCAGCGCGGTGACGAGGCCCACCAGGCCGATCCCATACACCCCGGACAGCACCAGGCACAGCAGTTCGCCGTAATGGCTGCGCGCCAGCAGGAACCCCAGAAAGACGCTCAGCAGGGAGACGGGGATGAGTTGTTCCAGGCCGATGGTCCAGGCGGCGGCCTGCATCGTCAGCGCGGGCAGGATGAGCATCCCAAAGGCCAGCAGCAGCGCCGTGGGATCGCCGCGCAGGAACAAACGGTTGGCGATCCGGCGCAGACGAAGCCCGGCCTGACTCAGCCAGGCGGGAAGTCGGTTCTCAGGCAGGTCGTGTTGGGCACCCATCACAGGACAATGACCATCCAACGATCAGGGGCGTCCCCGGCTCCTGACACGGTTCCGGCGACGCCCCCCAATGTTCAGCCGTTGCCAGGGCATTGTAGCGTTTGCCGGCACCGGGCACAACCCGCGATCACCCTACGCTGCGCTGGCGGCCGGCCGACTCCGCAAGACATCCTCGGCATGGGCGCCCGCCATCAGCAGCCCCAACTGCTCGCGCGTGACCGCGCCGGCATCGACCGTGGCGACGATCTCGCCCTTGTACATGACCACGATCCGGTCCGACAGCGCCATGATCTCGTCCAGTTCGGCGCTGACCAGCAGCACGGCCGCGCCTGCGTCGCGCTGGGCGACGATCTGCTGGTGGATGAACTCGATACTGCCCACGTCGATCCCACGCGTCGGCTGCGCGGCGATCAGCAGCCGCGGCCTGCGGCCAAACTCGCGCGCCACGACCAGCTTCTGCTGGTTGCCGCCGGACAGACTGCCGCCCGGCGTTTCCACCGACGGCGTGCGGATATCGTACTCGGCGACCAGCCCGGAGGCGTGGGCGTCGACGGCCGTGTGATTGAACACCAACCCGGCGCGCGGAGTCTGTCCTGCAGCCGGGCCGCGCTTGCTCACCCAGTTGACCAGCCAGAAGGCCAGACGGGCGGCAACATAGCCCAGCACGAGGGCCACGACCACTGTTTCCACCAGCTCGATCAGATAGGGGCCTTTCATGGCGTCGCGGCTGGCCGCCTCGACATCGGTAATCCCGAAGAGACTCAGCACCAGCGGCCAGACCACCAACCGCTGAATCTCCCCCCACAGCGCGGCCAGGGCCGCAAAAATGGCAATAGCCGGCACGGCAAACAGCACCGCCACCAGCGGCAAGGTACGCCAGCTCGGCGGCGCGGCATACGGCGGCTCAAAGTAGCTGTTGAGCACCAGGTTCTCCGAGACCGTATAATCCCCGACCAGTCCGAAGCGCTGCCGATCCTCCGGCACGTGGCCGCAGCTTGCCGACGTCACCGCGCGGGGCGAGGCGTTAGTCAAGTCCTTGCCATTGATCCGGACCTGTCCGGAATCCCCGTGGCGCAGCCCGGTCAGGACCTCGACCAGCTCCGTCTGACCGTTGCCTTGCACCCCGGCCACGCCCAGGACTTCGCCCGATCGCACTTCGAAGCTCACCTTACGCAGCGCCGGATGCTGGCGGTCATCGTGCGCGCTCAGGTTCGCGACCTCCAGGACGACGTCTTTCGGCCGGGCGGCTTCCTTGTGCACCCGCAGCAGCACCTCGCGTCCCACCATCAGCGCCGCCAGAGACTCCGGTGTGGACTCCGCCGGCAGGGCGCTGCCGACCACCTGGCCGCCGCGCATGACGACGATCCGGTGCGCCACCGCCAGCACTTCCTTGAGCTTGTGAGTGATGAAGATGATGCTCACGCCGCGATCCGACAGATCGCGCATGATCTTGAACAGGTCCTCGACTTCCTGAGGAGTCAGCACCGCCGTCGGCTCGTCCAGAATCAGGATTTCGGCATCCCGGTACAGCGCCTTGATGATCTCGACGCGCTGCTGCATGCCAACCGGCAGTTCCTCGATGATCGCGCCCGGCTCGACCGCCAGGTTGTACTGCTGGCTCAGTTCGCGCACCCGCCGGGCCGCTTCAGTCTGATCCAGCAGCACGCCGCGCGTGACTTCCTCGCCCAGCACCACATTGTCCGCCACGGACATGACCGGGATTAACTGGAAGTGCTGGTGCACCATCCCGATGCCGGAGTGGATGGCCTCGCGCGGGCTGACGAAGGTGACTTCGCGCCCTTTCACCTTGATCGCGCCCGAGTCGGCGTGATACAGGCCGTAGATGATGTTCATCAGGGTGGACTTGCCCGCCCCGTTTTCACCCAGGAGCGCCAGAATCTCCCCCTTGTGCAGAGACAGATTCACGTGGTCGTTGGCCCGGACCCCTGGGAACTGCTTGCAGATGTCAATTGCTTCCAGAACGATTTCGTCCGTAGGCATATCATCCCCCGCCGCTAACGGCTATTCCACGTCGTAGGGCTTCCCCGAATGCGCAGGGGGACGCGCCCGGCCCACGAAGCCTGCCAGCACGATCACGGTCAGCAGATAGGGCAGCATACCGACGAACTGGTGCGGAATCTTGATGTTGAAGAACTGAAGCTGCCCCTGCAGGGCGGTCGCGAAACCGAACAGGAGCGCGCCGGCGGCTGCCCCAAGTGGATGCCACTTGCCGAAGATCATCACCGCCAGCGCGATGAAGCCGCGCCCGTTGGTCATGCCACGCTCGAACGTCCCCACCGCTTCGAGAGTCAGGAAGACCCCACCCAGGCCGGCCACACAACCGCTGAAGAACAGGTTCAGGTACTGGAGACGATGGACGTTGATACCCAGCGTATCGGCCGCGCGGGGATGCTCGCCAATAGCCCGCGTCCGCAGGCCCCAGGCCGTCCGGAACAGGGCTATCGTGAACACGATGATCAGCAGCACGGTCAGATAGGTGATCAGGCCCTTCTCCAGAACGATCTCGCCGACCCAGTAGAACAGACCGGCATCGGGCGTAAGCGGACTGGTCACTGCGGGCGGCAGGCGGCCGCCGGTTGTCGCACCCGGCAGATAAAGATAGCCGGTCAGGCCGAGCGCCAGCGTGTTGATCACCGTGCCGCTGATGATGTGGTCGACCCGGAAACGCACGGTCAGCAGGGCGTGCAGCAGGCCCATGAGACCGCCCACCAGCACGCCGCCCGCGATCGAGAGGCCCAGCCGCACCGGCTCGGCCTGCAATGCCGCCGGCACGCTGCCGTAACTCAATCCCACGTTGATCATGAAACCGACGTAGGCCGCCATCAGCATCATGCCTTCGATGCCGATGTTCACCACGCCGCTACGTTCGCTGAAGATACCACTCATCGCGCCGAGCGCGATCGGAATAGCGCCGCGAATGCTGGCGTTGATCACCGCCACCACGGTCTCAGGCCCCACCGCCGTCGCCGCCGCAAAGGCCGCGACCACAGCCAGAACGACCCCGATCAGGGTCATCCAGATCGTCCGGCGGCTGCGCGCGGCCGCTTCAACCATCACTGTCGAGAGCATAAGCGCGTTCTCCTCCCGGCCTTATCGCTGGCCCCAGCCGGTGCTGAGCTTCTGCCCAACCTCGGCCTTGCCGCGAATCCGGTAAATCATGCGGATGATCTGCTCTGCCGCCACGAACATCAGGATCAAGGCCTGAACGACCATGACGATCTCGGTAGGAACGCCGCTGTTGAACTGCATGCGCGTGCCACCGGCATCCATGGCCCCGAACAGGAATGCCGACACCAGGATACCCAGCGGATGGCTGCTGGCCAGCAGCGCCACCGTGATCGCATCGAAGCCAAGCCCCAGGCTCTGGTTTGGCTCGTACCGATAGTTGACCCCCAGCGTCTGCATAGCCCCCGCCAGCCCGGCCAGCGCCCCGGAAATGACCATCGTCAGCACCGTAATCCGCTTGACGCTGATACCGCTGTAGCGCGCCGCGGGCGAATTCAGGCCCACCATGCGCAGCTCGAAGCCAAAGGTCGTCCTGTTCATCAGGAACAGGATGAAGACCGCCGCGATGACGGCCAGAAACAGCCCCAGGTGGAGCGCCTGAGGCCCCGGAGGATCGTAGATGACCGGCAGCTGCGCGGTCTGAAGGATCGAGGGTGTGCGGGCAATCACCCCGTTACCATCGTTCAACAGCCCCGGCGGGATGCCTTCCGCCGGCGATCCGGCATACAGCAGCCAGCTAATCAGATTGCTGGCGATGTAATTGAACATGATAGTGGTGATGACTTCGTGCGCGCCCGTGTATGCCTTCAGCAGGCCGGGGATAGCCCCCCACAGCGCCCCGCCAACCGCCCCCGCCAGCAGCGCCAGGAAAACATGCACGACCGTGGAAAGCACCGGGTCGCCCAGATCAACCGGGAGAGCAAACCCAATCCAGGCAGACGTCACCGAACCCATGATCAACTGGCCCTGCACGCCGATGTTGAACAGGCCCCCCTTGAAGCCAAAGGCCACCGCCAGGCCGGAGAACACCAGGGGCGTCATCTTGACCAGCGTGCGGGTCAGGCTGGCCGCGTCCCCAAAGGCGCCATCCAGCAGACCTTGATAGGCTGCAATCGGGTCATACCCGGCCAGGATGATGAAGATACCGCCGATGATCACCGCCGTGAACACGGACAGAAGCGGCAGGCCCACGCCGCGCACGATCCGCGCCGAGAGCATGGGCCGCCTGCCTTTGGCGGGTACCGCAATACTCGATTCACTCATGAAGCCTTACCCCCTGCTAAGCGAGGCCGTTCCAGGCCCGGTTGCTTCGTGTACCGGACAGCGGCCTGCACCGGATCATAATGGATCGAACCTGCGGCAACCTCCTAACCGTTGAACTGGGCGCGCACGGCGCTGCTGCCCGGATCGGGGTAACCGAATTCCCTGATCAGCCGGATCAGGCTGATCTGGCGCTCGGCTCGATCGCCCAGCAGCAGTTCTTGCAGCACGATATCCACCACAAACAACATCCGGCTGAAATGTGCAAACTGACTGTCAAAAGCCGTAAAGAAAACGGCAAACAGGCGCTCGCGCAGTTCGACATCCGTCATGCGGCTGCCCGGCCAGCCCAGCGTCCAGCGATCGCGATAGGCGGCCATCGTCAGAATCTGGCCGCGCAGATCGACGAGTTGCCGGATGGCGTCGCGCCTGTCCTGCGCGTCGACCAGGCGGGCCGTGCCCCGATAGGGCGCGTTTTGCAGCGACCGGCAAATCTCGCCCGCCGGGGTATTGATCAGCATCCGGTACAGGCTGCGGTTCTCGAAGGCCAGGCCGCGCGCGACTGCATCCGCGCACTGGCGATAGTAGGCTTCCCGCTTCTGGTCGCCCCCAGCCGCGTCGAGCCGCCATAACAGGGACAGGAAATCCCCGAAGGTCATGGCCAGTTTGGGAGGGGTAGCGGGGCTATAGGGCGACAGAAGCTGAGTCACCCGCTGCTGATCAGGTTGAACGCCCATGCATGCCCCCATGTCCTGGCAGTATTGAGAACCAGTATAGCATGCAGGCCGTCAAATTCCATAAAAAACGCCGCGCTGGCGTGGGCCAGCGCGGCGGTCACAACAGACGTCATCCGGCATTTTTCCAGCTTACTGGGCGCTGGAGGTCGGCGGGATCATCGTCATCGGGTTGATCACCTGCGCGCCTTCCGGAGCCACGACCTCGACCGGCTGGCCGAATTCGCTCAGCGCGATCTCGAACGCCAGGGTCATGCCGAACGAATCGGGCATCTCGCCCATCTCCGATTCGGGGATCATCCCTGCCAGGGCAGCGAAGTCCATGTCGAAGCTCATGTCCATTGCCGTCTGGCGAACCAGATAGTCCTCCGTGCCGATCTTTTCGGTCACCGTCAGCTTCAGGCCCGCCATCAGGCTGGTCATGGCCTCCATCACGCCTTCCGGCATCTCTTCGGCGTCGACGCCCTGCATGGTCATGATCGACTGCATGTACTCCTGCATTGCCGTCTGGAAGCCCTCATTGCCGAACAGGGCCGCGTAATCGATCTCGGTCTGGAAGACGGCCACCGTCTGGCCATCGATCGTCTCATCAGCGCCGCGCGTGACGGTCACGAAATCGGCCGCCAGGGCCGCGTCCACCAGCCCGGTCATCACATCGGAGGAGAACAGGGCCTGCATTTGCTCCATCTGCCCGGCCAAG
Source organism: Aggregatilineales bacterium (assembly GCA_029976005.1). Lineage (GTDB taxonomy): Bacteria > Chloroflexota > Anaerolineae > Aggregatilineales > Ch27 > JARKOQ01. The sequence goes on from JARKOQ010000234.1 coordinate 17,746, forward strand.
TTCTCATCGTCAGGCATTTGCTTGAGCATGGACTCGTACATCCCCGCCAGATCGATGCCGATCCAGGCGGGCATGTCGGCCCCCGAGGCCTCTGCCGGCACCAGGGAGGCCAGGTCGACATACGCCACCCCATCCAGCATGATCAGGTTGATCGGCAGCGCGGCAGGGACGCCCTCGCCCGCGACGAGTTCAGCGGGCAGGTTGACCGTCAGACTCGCCTGCCCGGATACGCTGCGCAGGCCCTCGATGAACAGCACCGGGGCCTGGCTCATGATCTCGCCAAGCTGGGTCGGGTCCATCGACTGGAAGGCGCTCAGGTCAGGCATCTCCCCCGCGAAAGCGCCGCTGCCCTGCACGTCGAACGCAACCTCGGAGACACCGGGCGCGAACGGCTCGCTGCTGGACAGGCCGAAGTTGAAGCTCATCTCGAAAGCGGCGGAATCCAGGGCCGCCATCGCGGCCTGGGATTGGGTCAACAGATTGCAGTCTTCCTCGCTCAGATTGCCACAGTATACCTTCGGCCATTCCTGCGCCTGGGCGGTCAGCGGCAAACCAAACAGCAATAGGGCAACCAAAAGCATAACCATCCTGCGTACCATTCCCTTTTCTCCTTGTAGGTATCCACTCCAGGAGAAACGCGGCCTCGCCCGCCACTCACGCGGAATCCGCCGCTCGTTTCCCGTTTCTAAGCATAGTCGTGATCTCCTCCCCGCGTGCCCCCAAAATGTGGGGGAGTGCTCCTACCGGGCTGCTGCCGGCCCATGCGTACGGAAATCCTAACAATTCGTGAGGACTTCCCCTTTCAAGGACTGCAACTTTTTTGTACACTGTGCAGCAAAGCATAACTACCGCGGAAAGGGCGCCTGATGAAGGTCGGGCACAAGCTACTGAATCGCTACATGATCGAACGGCTCATTGGCGAAGGAGCCACGGCCACGGTCTATCAGGCCCGCGACCTCCGCCTGGGCCGGACGGTGGCCATCAAGGTCCTGCTCCCCTACGTCCAGGCGACCGCACGGGCCCGCTTCCTGCGAGAGGCGCGCAGCGCCGCCGCGCTCAACCATCCCAACATCATGGCGATCTACGACGAAGCCGAGGAGGACGAGCGCCACTTCCTGGTCGTGGAGTACGTGGACGGCCAGCCGTTGGCCAATTTCATCCCGTCCCCGCCGGAGACAGTGGCCGAACTGGGCAGCCAGTTGTGCAGCGCCCTGGATTACGCCCACCGGATGAACATCATCCACCGGGACATCAAACCGGCCAACGTATACGTCACCCGCGAAGGGCTGATCAAGCTGATGGACTTCGGGCTGGCAATGGAACGGGACGCCAAGCACATTACCGCCCACGGCTCGATCATTGGCACGCCGGCTTACCTTTCTCCGGAGCAGGCGCGCGGCAAGAAGCTCGACCACCGCACCGACATCTACAGCCTCGGCGTCGTGCTCTACGAAATGTGCACCGGTCGCCTGCCTTTCGATTCGAACGACATCAGTGCTCTGCTGCTGCAAAAGGTCAGTCAGGACCCGATCCCGCCCCAGGAACTGCTGTCCAGCGTGCCGGACTGGCTCAACGAAGCCATCGTCAAGGCGATCCAGCGCGATCCCGAACAGCGCTTCCAGACAGCGATGGAGTTCGCCGTCGCCCTGGGCCATACCGGCTCGACCGGTCTGACCCTGGATACGCACCAGGCCGCCATTCTTCCCGACAGCCGGCTGACCGAGGAAGCCGCGCCGAGCTTCAGCCCGGAGCGGCCGATCACCGTCATCGTGGCCGACGACCACGCCATTCTGCGCACCAGCATCGCCTTCCTGCTCGACGATCAACCGGATATCACCGTGATCGCCGAAGCCGGAACCGGCGACGAGGCGCTGACGTACTGCCTGGAAAATCCGCCGGATGTCCTGCTTCTCGACCTCAACATGCCGGGCCGCACCGGTCTCGACGTCCTGCCCGAAATCCGGCACGTCCACCCGCAGACCCGCGTCCTCGTCCTGACGGGCCGGACCGAAGACGCTTTTATCATCCGCGCGCTTCAAGCCGGCGCGCACGGCTACCTGCTCAAGACCAGCTCGCAGGAAGAGCTGCTCGAATCGGTGCGCAAGGTGGCCCAGGGCAACATGATCCTGGGCACCGGAGTCGCGGAGCGCGTCGTGACCGGACTGCTCTCGCCCCGGCGCGCCGAGCAACTCACCGAGGAAGAGCGCCAGGTCTTGCTGTGCATCGTCTCCGGCCACGAGACCAACGACGCGATCGCGGCCCAAACCGGCTACACCGAACAGCAGGTCGTCGATTACCTCAAAAGCGCGATCGATAAGCTGAATGCCAACAGCCGCCATCAGGCGGCGCTAATGGCCTTGCGCGCGGGCTGGATCACCGTGGACGAAGCCCACCAGCGCAATTGACCACGGTTTTGGGAGGGGTACCTCGGGGGGCGAAAAGCGGGGATGGACAGCCAGGCAAACCGGCACAAGGACCTCAAGCTGGCCTGTCACACCTGGGGATTCAGCGATCTGCCCCTGGATGAAGCCATCCAGACGATCGCGCGGCTGGGCTTCAACTACGTCGACCTCGGCAGCGGCCCCCACCTGGACATCGACGATGCCGCCAGGAACCCGGTGGCCGAGGCGCGCGGTCTGCGCGTCCTGCTGGACTACTTTCACCTGGAAGTGACCGACCTCTACCTGCTCCTGCCCGCCCTGGCCTCAGCAGACGAAGGCCGGCGGTTGTACGAGGTGCGCCAGTTCGAGCGCCTGCTGCCCTTCGTGCTGGAACTGGGTGCGCCGGGCGTCACCCTGTCGCCGGGCATCGAGACGCCGGAGATCAAGAACGCCCGCATCCCGCGTCTGGAACTGTACACCCGGCCAATCGATCTTGAGGATGAGGACGCCGAGGAAGAATCCGACCTGGAGCCGGGAATCTTCGACACCGAGCCGGACGAAGACTCCGAACCGCCGCCGCCCTCGCCCTTCGATTACGCCGTGGACTCGTTCCAGCGCATCCTCACCCTGATCGAGGATACCGACCTGCGTATGAGCTTCGAGCCGCACATTGATTCGGTCGCGCCCACGCCAGAAAAAGCGCTCCAGATGCTGGAGGCCGTCCCCGGCCTGAGCCTGACCCTCGACTGGGCCCAGTTCGCGGCCCAGGGCGTCATCACCCGCGAAATCGAGCCGTTGTTGCAGCACACCGCCCACGTCCAGGTCCGCCAGGCCAGCCGGGGACGCCTTCAGACGCCCTACCACGAAGGCGTGGTGGATTTGCGCCAGGTGGTTTACCTGCTCAACGAGTACGGTTACCGGGGGGCGATCAGCGTCGAGTACATGACCCGCTCGGACATGCACGAGACTCCCGTGCTGGATGTCATCCGCGAAACCGCCCTGGTGCGCGACGCCCTGCGTGACGCGCGCGACGAATTCCTGAGCGTCCCCTAGCGCCTCCCCGCGCCAGAATCAGCCGGCGGCTCACACCCTGAGCCGCCGGTTTCGATTCTGGTCCTGTCCGTTTTGTGTCCAAAAAATGACCACAGCCCGCTGAAATCTCCGCCCGGTCCGATCCACGCTTGAGGTGTGGATTTGGGGTAAGCGCGCTTCCACAACCCCGACCGGGCGGCCTCTCCATCACACCGCCTACGACTGCTCGCGAATCGCACTAGCACGGGAGAAGTTGTCGATGAAGCGAATGATTCTTGTCCTCACCCTGGTGGCCGTCCTGGCCCTGGCGCTGTTCGGCGCGCCCTTGCTGTCGCCCGCCGCACAGAGCGCCCGGCCGGCGGACGGTCAGGCCGCGCTCCTCGCCGATCCCGCCCCGCAGATCCTGGCCGGCGACGAGCCGATCTGCCCGCCCGGAGTTCCACCGCCCTGCGGCGGCGGCTAAGCCCACAACTGCGATCAAAACGAGCGGAGCCTCCCAGCGGAGGCTCCGTTTCGTCGTACCTCATTGCACGTCCTGCCCACCCCCCGCCTAGAACAATGAGCACACGCCATTGACCGAGGCCGAGCCATCCGCCCCAGGGGCGAGCGCGACCACCAGGGCCACCATGACCAGCGCCACGAACGGCAGGGGCGTCAGGAAAATCGCAGTGAACCAGCCGCTGGCAAATCGCAGGTGCATGTAGTAGCCGGCGACCAGGACAATCTTCGCCATGGACAGTAGCACGAGCACCAGCGGCTTGTCCGTGGCCAGCGTCACCTCGATCAGGGTGATGGCCGCCAGCACGCCAAAGATCAGCAGGTAGTTCGGCTTGCGCTGCGCATGTTCCGTGAGTTGGGATGTGTATTCGGTCATTGGATCACCTCCGCCCAGCCTACAGCAGGTACACGATCGTAAACAGGACGATCCAGACAATATCGACGAAGTGCCAGTACAGCCCGAAAATCTCGACGCCGGTCGCGCTGGCGGGGGTCATCCGGCCGCGCAGAGTCCGCGCCAACAGGAACACCATCCACACGATCCCGATCAGGACGTGCAGCCCGTGGAAGCCGGTCAGCGTGAAAAACGCCGAGCCGAACAGGGTGCCGGTGGTGATGCCGTGTCCGATCAGCTCGCCCCACTCCAGTAACTCGACGCCCAGGAACAATCCGCCCAGAATCATGGTGGCGATCAGCCAGTTACGGAAGGCTTTGAGCTTGTTCTGTTGCAACGCGGAAAGCGCCGAGACGGCCGAAAAGCTGCTTGTCAGCAGCAGAAAGGTGCCGATCGTCATCAGCGGCACGTTGAGCAGGTAGGCGACTTCCCCCGCCCGCTGCTTGTAACCCAGGAAGGTAGCGATCAGCCCGGCGAAGAACATGATCTCCGAGGCCAGGAAGACCCACATCCCCAGCATCCGGCTGTGCACGCCCATCGACGTCCGGATTTCGTCGATGACCGAAAAGTTGCTGGTCTTCCAGATACCCACCAGCAGGACGATCGCCCCCACCGGCAGCAGCAGTGGCAGCACAAAGCCAAAGGCCAGCACCGTTACCCCCAGGGCAATGACGATCGGCCCCCAGCTTGGCGGCGGCAGGTGAATCTCGTCGTGGGCATGAGTCTGAACGTCGGGATGGCTACTCATGGGCTTCCTCCATCACCAGGCCCAGGCGGGCATCCCGCGCCGGACGCAGGCTGTGCACCACCGGGATCGCCTCGAAGTTGAATTCCGGCGGCGGCGAGGAGGTCATCCATTCCAGCGTATCCGCTTCCCAGGGATCGTCTCCGGCCGGCACGCGCCGGACCGCGCTGACCACCACGTTGATCAGGAAGATCAGCACCGAGGCCGCAATCAAAAAGGCGCCGACCGTGGCAAGCTGGTTGAGGAGCGTCCAGCCGCGGTCCGGGCTGTAGTCGTAGATGCGGCGCGGCATGCCCATCAGGCCCAGGATGTGCATCGGGAAGAAGGTCAGATTGAAACCCAGGAACATCACCCAGAAGTGTATTTTGCCAACGGTCTCGTTCAGCTTCCAGCCGGTCAGCTTGGGCCCCCAAAAGTACAGCCCGGCGAAGATCGCGAACACGCTGCCGCCGAACAGCACGTAGTGCAGGTGCGCCACGACCCAGTAGGTATCGTGCACCTGGGAGTCGATCGGCAGGATGGCCTGGAAGACGCCGCTGATCCCGCCCACCAGGAAGGTGCTTAGGAAGCCGATCACGAACCACAGCGGGGTATCCAGCTTGATCGAGCCGCCGATCATGGTGAAGATCCAGTTGAACATCTTCACCCCGGTCGGCACGGCGATCGCCATGGTGGACAGCACGAAAAAGGCCTGCGTGACCGGAGTCAGGCCGGTCGTGAACATATGGTGGGCCCAGGTCGTGAAGCCCATCGCCCCGATGGCAATCGACGACCAGACGATCGCCTTGTAGCCGAACAAGGGCTTGCGCGAGAACACCGGCAGGACTTCCGAGACCACGCCCATCGCCGGCAGCACCATGATATACACCGCCGGGTGGGAGTAGAACCAGAAGAGGTGCTGCCAGAGCACCGGGTCGCCACCCGACGCGACGGCGAAGAACTGGGTGCCCAGGATGCGATCCGCCAGCAGGAGCATCAGCGCGCCGCTGAGCATGGGCGTCGCCACCAGCACCATGAAAGCCATCACCAGCACCGTCCAGGAGAAAACCGGGATGCGCCACAGGCCCATGCCCGGCGCGCGCATGTTCAGGATCGTGGTGATGAAGTTGACCGCACCCATCAGCGAGGCTGCCCCCAGCACCTGGAGGCCGACGATCCACATGTTCGTCCCGACGCCAGGGTTAAAGGTCGCATTGCTGAGGGGAGGATAGCCGGTCCAGCCGACGGCCGCCGCCCCCAGGGGCATCAGGAAGCTGCTGTACATGAACAGTCCGCCAAACAGGTAGAGCCAGTAGCTCAGCGCGTTGAGCTGTGGAAAAGCCATATCCCGCGCGCCAATTTGCAGCGGGACGAGATAGTTCGCGAAACCGGTCAGAATCGGGATGATGAACAGGAAGATCATCCCCGTGCCGTGCATGGAGAAGAACTGGTTATAGAGGTCGGGGGTGATCCCCAGCGTGTTGCCCGGCGCGGCCAGCTCCAGGCGCATCACCAGCGCCAGGAGGCCGCTCAGAATGAAGAAGCCGACTGCGGTGACGATGTACAGGATGCCGAGCTTCTTGTGGTCGACCGTGGTCAGCCAGGTCAGAATCCCCTGGCGGGCAGGTCGGGCCACGACGTCAGGCGTGGTCACGGAAGTCGCCATGATTTACTCCCTTGCCAGAACACCATAAAAACAACACATCCACTTTTTGCTCAGACTGCGCGGCCCTACTGCTGGTTCAGGAAAGCGACGAGGTCGGCCAGGTCCTGCGGCGACAGTTGATCGCCGTAGGTCTGAGGCATGACGCAGGTGAAGCCGCTTACGACAAAGTCACAGGGATGCAGGATCGACTCGCGCAGGTATTCGTCGGCGGTGTAGCCCTCGCGGCGCTCCGCCGCTCGCGCACCCAACCCCAGGAAGGATGGCCCGACCACCTGGACATCTGCCAGGGCATGGCAGGCCACGCAGCCAATGTCCTGATACAGAACTGCACCGGCCGCAGGATCGCCGGTCAGCGCGGCCGCCTCGGCCTGCAAGTCGACCTCTGCCGCGGCCGCCACGGCGGCGGCTTCCTCCCCGTACCAGGCCGCGAATTCTGGCTCGGCCAAAACCTCCAGGTCGATCAGCATGTTGTAATGCTCACGCCCGCAGTATTCCGCGCACTGGCCCACGTAGGTGCGCGGCTCGTCCACCTGGAACCACATCCGCTGCACCCGGCCGGGGATCGCGTCCACCTTGCCTGCCAGCTCCGGAATCCAGAAGCTATGCTGAACGTCAGCCGACGTAATCTCCAACACGACCGGCCGCCCGGCGGGCACACGGAACGTATCGGTGGTGCTGACCAGCCGCACGCCTGAGTCGGGATAAAAGAACTCCCAGTACCACGTGTGGCCCGTCACCTGGACGCTCAGCGGCTCGCTGTTGGCAGGCAGGCCGCGCGGCTGCTGGTAAAAACCGAGCGTGAAGAAGAACAGCACCAGTACCAGCACCGCCGAGCCAAGAGTCCAGCCCATCTCCAGCCGGTTGTTGCCATGCACCTGTTCTGGCATTTCATCGTTGGACCGGCGGCGGTAGCGGATGATGGCGAAAACAAGCAGGCCTTCGACCAGAAAAAAAACGAGGATTGCCAGCAGTAGAACGATGCCGAACAATCCGTTGATATCCGTGGCATTGAGCGAACCGGATTGCGTCCCGCCCTGTGCCCAGGCGCGACCCGGAAATAACAGCAGGAGCAGTGCCCCCACCCCGACCCACAAGGCCCACCGCTGCACCGTCCATCTGGATTTCATCGCTGACCGTCCTGAATTCAGCCGACGCCAACACAAATTTAGATAAAAAGTGTCATAATTCACAAGAAAGTCTTGCCAAGTCTAACAAATACCATCTTTATTGTCAAATTAAAGCCGGGCAAAAATGAGCAGATACCAACGAGGAGGATCGGCTCAGGGTTTGCGCGCCGAAATGTGCAGCCAGCCTTCCGGCAGCACCCCGTGCCAGACCCCTGGTTCGGGCGCTTCGCCAACGTCCAGCGCCGCCAGGCCATCCGGCCTGGGAGCATCCACCTCATCAGCCCGAAGGTAGGGCAGCGCGAGGACGGAGATCAGGTACTCGAAGGCGGCTTCCGGGTTGAAGCCCGGTTCCAGCAGCCGCGTCACGAAAGTCAGGTCGGTTTCCGGCCTCAGCACGGGCACAAGCTGGCTGGCATCCCCGGCATAGTGCGCCTGGAGATCGTCGGGCAGGCTCTCCCGGCCGGTTGGTTGAGGGTCGCGCCGGCGCAGGCGCGCCTGATAGCGCTTAAGCACGTACCGCTCGATAGGCTCCACCAGGTCGAGCAATTCCGTGTCGCGCGGCGTGGTGATCATTTGCAGGCGCTGATTGACGTAAAAAGTCAGGTTGGATTCGAAAGCCCCGGTGGTGCGCCCGCCCTCGTGCAGCCGGTAGGCAAAACCGAGCATCCCGGCCTGAAGCTCGAACGCCAGAGTCCCCAGCCGCCCGCTGAGGTTGCGCATCAGCAGGTGATCGACCACCCCCGATTCGCCGATCACCAGCCGGACCCAACCCTGGCGCGGCGCGCTCAGCACCAGACTCGAATAGTACAACCGCTGGCGTCGAATCTGGTTGATGTCCCAGATCGCTTCCGGCAAGCCAGCCTGATCCTGCGTTTTCAAAAACACCAGTGCATGTGATTCGCTCATATGCCGATTCTGTCCGAAGAACGCCCTTTGGCGCAAATCGCGGCGCGCCGTCGACGCAAAAGGGGGCGTGCTCGGACGCCCCCTCATCGTTTCAGGTCACGGATAGCTTCAGGTTCAGGCCTTGTGCAGCGCCCGCCAGACGCGCTCCGGCGTGTACGGCAGCTCGCGGATCCACACCCCGGTGGCGTCGTGAATCGCGCTCGCCAGGGCTGGAGCCACCCCGTCCTTGGGAATCTCCGCGACCGCCTTGGCTCCGAACGGCCCGGTCGGCTCGTCCGTCTCCACGAAGATTACTTCCAGGGCCGGCATCTCGTCCGCCCGATAGAGCCGGTAATCGTCGAAGCGCGGGTTGACGATCCGCCCGGCCGCGTCGTAGGCCATCTCCTCGCAGTGAGCGTATCCCAACGCCTGAACCATCCCGCCTTCTACCTGCCCGGAAGCCGTGATCGGGTTGATCGCGATCCCGCAGTCGACCACCATCAGCAGCCGCTCGACCGTCACCTGCCCGGTTTCGGTATCCACCAGGACTTCGGCAAACTGGGCCGCAAACGGCGGCGGGCTGTCGTAGCTCATGTGCGAGGCCGTCGCCATGATCTGGTGCTGGTCGCCCTGGTGCAGGCTGTGCAGCGCCACCTGCTCCAGCGTGACAGCACGCCCATCCGGCGCAACCACCCGGCGATCCTCCAGCTCAAGTTCATCGGGGTTGATTCCGCCGAAGAAATGACGCGCGGCATGGGACACGATCTGCTCCCGGACGTCCATCGCCGCCTTAAAGACCGCCCCGCCGCTGATATAGGTCGTGCTGCTGGCGTACGCCCCGGTATCGAACGGCGTAAAGTCGGTATCCGAGGAGTAGATCAGGATGTCCTCCAGCGGCACGCCCAGCACTTCGGCCGCGATTTGGGCCAGCACCGTATCGGAGCCGGTGCCCAGGTCGGTCGCGCCCACCATCAGGTTGAAGGAGCCGTCGTCGTTGATCTTGATCGAGGCCGCGCCCATATCCAGCCCGGCAATCCCGGAGCCATGCATCGCTACCGCCATGCCCAGTCCGCGCTTGACCGGCCCGTCGCCGGGCTTGCCCCGTTTGGCATCCCACCCCATGGCGCGCAGGCCGATGTCGACGCACTCGGCCAGGCCGCTGGTCTTGATAATCTGCTCGAAGCCTTCGCGCCCCTCGCCCAGCGCCTTGGCCATGACCATGCTGTCCCCGGCCTTGATCCAGTTCTTGCGCTTGAACTCGATCACGTCCATGCCGAGCTTTTCGGCGATTTCTTCCATATGGATTTCCAGCGCGTACAGCGCCTGCGGCGCGCCGTAGCCCCGGTAAGCGCCCGGCGTGGGCAGGTTGGTATACACCACGTCGCACACGAACTTGCTGTAGGGCGCGTTATAGGTCGACAGCCCGCGAAAGCCGGAAACCATCTGGACGGTCAGGCCGTGCGTGCCATACGCCCCGGTGTTGGCGATGATGGTCAGCTCCGCCGCCGTCACCTGGCCATCCCTGGTGACCCCGGTCTTAAAGCGCAAGACCTGCGGGTGGCGGCTGCGCGCGCTGGTGAACTCCTGTTCGCGGGTGTATTCGAAGCGCACCGGCCGCCCGGTGGCGATCGTCAGGTGCGCACACAGGTCCTCGAGCAGCATCTCCTGCTTGCCGCCAAATCCACCGCCGATGCGCGGCTTAATCACCCGGATGCGCCGCACCGGCAGCCCCACCAGCGGGGCCAGCATACGGCGCACGTGAAAGGGCACCTGGGTGCTGGTCCGCACCACCAGCCGGTCGTCTTCGTCCCAATAGGTGACGCAGACGTGCGGCTCGATGCTGGCCTGCTGAACCTGATGGACGCGGTATTCGCCCTCGAAGACGAAATCCGCCTTCCCCCACTGGGCCGCCGCGTCGCCCGCCTCCGCGTGGATATGATGGACGATGTTACGCGCCCGATCGTGAATCCCGTCCGTGTCCGGCTCGTCGTGCACCAGGGGCGCACCGGGCCGCATGGCTTCTTCCGGATCGAAGACCGCCGGCAGGACCTCGTAGTCGACCTGGATCAGGCCAAGCGCTTCCCTGGCAATCTCCGGGGTCTCGGCGGCGACAATCGCCACCCGGTCGCCGACGTGCCGCACCCGGTCGTCGAGGCTGACCTGATCGTAGGGTTTAGGGTTGGGATAGCTCTGGCCGCCGCTGGCATACTTGACGCGCGGCACGTCCTGGTAGGTCAGGACGGCATGCACGCCGGGCAGGGCCCGCGCCGCCGAAGCGTCGATGTGTCTGATCCGGGCGTTAGCGTGCGGGCTGGTCAGCAGGGCCGCGTGGAGCAGGCCCTTCATCTCGAAATCGTCCGTGAAGACTGCCCGGCCAAGGGCCAGCTTGACGCCGTCCACCTTACGCTCCGGCTTGCCGACCACCCTGCGCGGGGCCAATTCCGGCGGAGCCACCACCACCGGCCGGGTGCGGGTCTGGACCTGCGGCGTCCCATCCTCGCCCCATCCTGTCTCTGGCCCGGACGGAAATTCGAAGAACTTGCCCGGAATCGGAATGGCGCGTTGGAGCGGCTCGAATGGCTCGACCAGCTCGCCGCGCAGCATGGCCGCCGCCCGCAGCACGGCCTGCACCGGCTTGACGTACCCGGTCTCCCGATCCAGCACGCTCGCCAGCGCCTCGCGCACCTCGGCCTCGGTCGGGTTGGGATTTCGGTCGAGCAGCGCCTTGGCAACCAGCAGTTGGGCGGGCGTGTTGTAGCCGGATTGGATCGCCCCCGTCTCGAGGAAGGCCTGTTGCAGCGGGTGCATCCGTTCCGCCGTGCCCAACCCTTCCGCCGTCAGAATTGTGTGGCCCTGGGCCTGGGCGGCCAGCATCAGCAGGCTGTCCACCGGCTGGCCGTCCAGCAGCACGATCGATGCACCGGAGCGGCCGTGTTCGTCGCCAAACTTGACGCTGAAGTACCCCTGTCGGCGCAGTACCGCCAGCAGCCGGTCGGCCGGATGAATGGAAAGCGTTTTCGATTCGCCGTTGATCGTCAGTGTGATGTCCATCACGCTCTCATCATCCTCCCTCGGCCAGTTGCTCGCGCGCCTGGAGCAGCGCCCGCCGGGCCAGCAGCCCGGCCATCGCCCGCCGGTAGTCCGCGCTACCCCGATAGTCGCCCACTGGGGCGACTTCAGCCCGCACGCCCGCCGCAACGCGCTCGATCTGCTCGTCGGTCAACGCCTGTCCGGCCAGCAAGCCGGCCGCCCCGGCCAACCGGGCCGGCTCCGGCCCGGCCCCGCACAGCGCGATGCGAGCCGCCTGGACGATCCCCGGCCGGGCCACTTCGAGCGCCGCCATGACGCCGACAATCGCCTCGTCGCCCGGCGTGCGGGCCACATGGGCCGCGCCCCAAATCTGGCCGGACGCCTCCGGCAGCTCCAGCGCCACGATCAGCCCCTTGCGCGGCAACCGCGGCTGTTCCACCGCCAGCCCTACCTCAGACAGCGCCAGCCGGTGTTCCTCCGGCAGGGCGAAGACCACCACGGCATCCAAAGCCAGGAGCGCCGCGATCACTTCCGGCACGCCGGCGGCCAGCTCGATCGCTTCGCCGATGGTGATCATCCGGCGTCGAACGGGCGGCAGCGCGCGCCGCACAGTCTGGCGCAGCAGCGGCGGCATCTGAGGATGCTCGCCGATAGCCAGCAGCGATACGTTCGCCCCCAGGCTGAGGCCACCGGCGGCAAGACCGCGAATCGCCTGAAGCTCCGTGATGGCCTGGAGATCGACCACCGCCTCGTAATCCGGCGGTTCAAGGGACGCCAGCCGCAGCGCCCCACCGCTCAGCAGAGCCGTGGAAAGATGCGGCTGCGAGATCAACCGCACCGCCTCGGCAACCGTCCGAGGGCAGTAATAGCCGCTGGGTTGTCGTGTCATGTGTCCTCCCATCGCAGATTGGATCATCGCGCCAGTCCGCCACCCCAACGCCCTATGCTTACAGCGGCGGGCACTCGGTCAGGGCAACCACCAACTCGCTCAGGATCCAGCCCTGCACCTGCCCGCTGCCAATAGTGTATGTCACCTGGAACCAGATCCGGTTGTCGTCGCCGCGTGTCTGCTGGTTCACGTTCATCGCCGTGCCCTGGAGCGCCACTCCCAACACGCGGCTCGTCTGGACGTTTGGCTCGCTGCGGACGTTTACCCCACCCTCGCGCTGGACGAAGACGCGGCACAGCACAGGCGGCGGCGGAGTCACGCTGGCCGTCATTGTCATCGACGGCGTCAGCGTAATGGTCGGAGACAGCGTGGGTGACGGTGTATCCGACGCCGTGGGGGTCATGCTGGGTGTGTAGGTTTCCGTCGGGGTATAGGTATGGGTCGGCGTGTTGGTATGGGTTGGCGTGAGCGACGGCGTGACCGTCCAGCTTGGCGTTACGGTCGGGGAAGGCGTCACCGTCTCGGTCGCGGTCGCGGTTGCCGTCGGCGTGAAGCTCGGCGTAAAGGTCAGTGTCGGCGTGAAGGTCGCCGTCTCCGTCGGAGGATACAGGATCGCCATCACGGTGGGCTCCCAGCGCGTCCGGGTTACCATCAGGATGAACAGCCCGATCAGCGCCAGCCCGGCCACGAGCGCGCCCTGGCGCATCAGACGCCCCTGGCGCAGCCCGCGAACGGCCGTCTCCAGCCGGAGCAAATCGGTCCGCCGGCCCAGGATACGGAACGGCTCTTCCTTGAGCATGCCGATCCAGCGCTCCGCCTCGGCGGCATCGCGCTGGGCAAGCGCGTTTTCCGCCCGGTCGATGTAGCGCTCCATCAGGTCGTTGACCACGTGGCGGTAGCGCGCATCCTGCGAGAAGCGGCCCAGCGAGGCCAGCATCCCGCGCGCCTGGGAGAGTTCCGCGTCCACATTCTGGGCGATCAGCGAGCCGGCCCGCTCGATGATGTTGCGCGCTTCCTGCATCTGGGCCTCGTTCTGGCGCGCCTCCTGAAGCTGCCCGGTCAGGGATTGGTCGCTGGGGTCCAGCCGGACGGCGGCCTCCAGCGCGCGCACAGCCTCCGTGGTCAGACGCAGGCGTTCCTCCAGCGTCATGGCGCTTTCGGTGCGGGCCACCAGGGCGCGCGACTGATCGTTGAGCTGCGACTTGACGGCATGCAGCCGGCTGTTGGCGTCCTGCATCAGCGCCGCGAGGCGCGTGCTGCCCGGCAAATTCTGGCGCAGCACCGTCAGCGCATTGATGATCTGCTGAAGCTCCTCGGCGCGCTCGTTCAACGTGCCGCTTAAGCCGGCCAGTTGGGCCTGGGCGCGCTCCGCCTGGTGGAGCACCTGGCGGGCCTTGTCCAGCCGTTCCTGGGCCAGCGGATCGGAGGCAACCACCCGCAGCGCCCCCTCGTACTTGTGGATGGCTTCCTGCCAGTCGTCGTTCGACATCAGCCGGTCGCCATCGCTCAGCATCTCGCGCGACAGGGCCAGGTCCTGGATCGCCAGCAGCGCCTGCTCGGCATCCTTCCAGGAGGGAATACCCGCCGCCTGGGCGATGTCCCGTGCCTCGCGGTACAGGCGCTCGGCTTCGTCATAGTTACCCGCGCGGGCCAGCGAATTGGCCCGGTTGTAGGCCACCCGCGCGTCGAACGGGATGCGATGATCGGGCACCACTCCCCGCAGAATATTCTCCTCGGCCTTCTGCCGGTATTCGAGCGCTGTGGCATGTTCGGCCTGCCGCTCCAGGATGCGATTCGCCAGATCGACCGTCTGCTTATAGTCGCCGGCGTAGTAGACCTGGGTCATCTGGGCCGCCAGAGCGGACAGATCGACTCCGGGATCGGCGGGTACGGCCTCCGCACGCGCGGCCTCTCGCGGTCTGGGCGGCTCAGGACGAGTCACTGCCGGGGCGGGCGGTTCCACCACGGGCGGCATCACCACGTCCGGCTCTGGCCTGGCGGGCATGGCGGCATATTCAGCGGGCGGCAGCGCCTGCCGGATGCCGTAGCGCCGGAACAGCTCCATCACCTTCATGCGCAGCGCACCGCTGCTCGCGGCGGCCTTGGCCAGCAGCGCGATCGTCTCGGCATTGTCCGGATCGCGATCCAGCGCATCGGCCAGGATATCGACCGCGTCGTCGATATCGTCCTCGTCCCCGGCCAGTTCGATCCGGATGCGGGCGCGGCGCAGCAGCCCTCGGACGGCGCTGTCGTCGGCGGGCGGCGCCTGGGGCGCGGACGCGGTCTCGGCCGCGACGTGCTGCGCCAGCAGGTCAAACAGAGTGCGGGCCTGCGCCTCCAACGGCGTATTGCGGGCCGCGGCCAGCAGGCGGCGCGCCTCCGCCTCCAGCTCGGTTAACAGAGTCGACGCGACGGTGCGGGGCAGCGCTTCGATTCGGGACTGAAGGTCCGCGAGTTGTTGGGTCAGGTCAGTCATGCAGGGCCTTGGCTCCTGGAATATCCTTCCGGATTCCCACTCAGGGAATGACACGTCGCGCGAGCATGGCGTTGATGGCGCTGAGCAAGCGGCGTAATTCCTGCTCGGTATCCTCGTTAATCCCGTCCTCGATCGCCGCTTCCATCAACAGGTCTCGCGCCTCGTGAATCGCTTCCTGTCCGGCGCGCAGCTTGCGCAGGCCGGCGCGAATCTGGCCGCGAATTTCCCGCAGCCCGTCTTCCGCCGGGCGATGCGGAAAATCCCATCCAAGCTGGCGAGCCGCCGCCTCCAACTGCTCGGTGAAGGCTTCGATGCTCTTGTAACCGCGCGCCGCGCCGCGCTGCAAGACGTCCTGAAGCGCCTTGCTCAGCGTCGGCTCGACCCCGAAATCCAGCGTGCTGATATCCGCGTACCGCTTCTGCATCGCGTCCGGCGAGGCGGGCTGTGACGCCAGCACCCCCTGGCGCGGAGACAGGCCAGTGAACAGCGGGTAGAGAATCCCCACGCACAGGTGGTGGATATCGGTCTGGAACAACTGGGCCGCCTCGCTGCTGGTCCCCTCGAACTGGCGCGAGCTGTTCCAGTCGATGATGCGCAGGATTTCGCCGTCCCAGTAGACGTGCTCCAGCTTGTGATCCAGGTAGACGATTCCCTGCTGGTGGGCCAGCTTGAGCACCGCCGCCAGTTGCAGCGCCAGGTCGATCCCCTCTTCGGTGGGTAGCCGCCAGCGCACTCCGGCCGTGTTCGGCTTCATGAGGTAAAGCAGATTCGCGGCGCGCGGCAGCACTTCCAGGGCCAGATACGGACGCCAGCGCCGTTCCGCATACACGTTGGCATCACGAATGAACCCCAGCACGTCGGCCCGGTAGGAGACGACCTCGCCCATCACCGGCCGTTCGTCGCGGGCCTCGAGATACCCGCAGTCCAGAATCTGCACGACGGATGGGCTTCCGGCCATCTTCATCAGCAGACTGGCTTCGTTGGCGAAGGCCCGGTATTCCCACGGCGGCTCGTCGGTATAGGCCATGTGCTCCGGCCGCAGCACCTTGAACGCCACGGTCCG
The DNA here is from genome assembly GCA_029976005.1 of Aggregatilineales bacterium. Taxonomy (GTDB): domain Bacteria; phylum Chloroflexota; class Anaerolineae; order Aggregatilineales; family Ch27; genus JARKOQ01. The sequence continues at coordinate 33,911 of JARKOQ010000234.1, forward strand.
GCCCGTCCGCCGGTCATACGCCTCGACCACGCGGGCATAGTGCCCCAGCGCAAACGTATCGTTGTAGTTACCGACGCGGTAGATCGCGTCCAACGTCAGAGATTGCACAAAGCTCATCCTGAGAATGGTCGCCTTGCCGGTTGCGGGCAGGCAGGCGCTACGGATTGAAATCGGCGATCAGATCGCTCACACTGACGACCACCCCACCCTGCTGCACGAACAGGTAGGGCATCACCGGCGCGTTCGGCGCGGTCAGGAAGCGCGGTGACCCGATCTGCTGGCCGTTGAACAGCAGGATCACGTTGCCATCATCCAGGCGCTCCAGAGCCAGCACTACCCGCCCATCGCCAACCGGGACGGTGGAGCGCGCCCGGAACTCGTCCCCGACGCGCGCGCCGATGTTGAGCGCGTCCTCGCGCACCATCTGCACCTGGATCGCGATCCGGCTCTCGTCCGCGCCCTGAAGGCCCAGGCCAAAGTATACCAGGCCCTGGGAAACCAGGGCGCGCTCGTATTCGCTCAGGTGCAGCGCAACCTCGATCCGGCGCAGCCGGATCGCCGCGTCCGGGCCGGCCACCTGGGCCAACAGGTCCGAGGGCATCACCACCTGAATCAGGCCGGTCGTGGAGCCGACCTCCCGGATTCCCATCAGCCATCCCCCGCCCAGATCGCCCGGCCGGAACCAGCTTTCGGGCCAGGGATAGACCGGAACGATCTGCTCCAGGGTGACCAGCATGTTCTGCGGTCCAGCCAGTGGCTCGGTGACCCCGGCGATTGCCGTCCGCGCTTCCGTCGGAGTGAGCGTGGGCACGGTAGGCGACGGCAGCACAAGCGGCGTCTGGGTCGCCGTCGGAGTCAGGGACGGCGTGTCCGTCGGCGCGGGTGTATCCGTAGGCAGCACCGGCACGATCGTCGCGCCCGGCCCGCCACCGGGGGCCAGCGTGGGCAGCGGCGTCTGAGTCGGCGTCTCGGTCGGCCGCGGCGTATCGCTGGGGGTCAGCGTCAGAGTGGGCGTCGCCGTGCCCGGCTGGGCAGAAGCGGTCGCCGCCTGAATGGCTCCCTCGGTCGCCAGCGCGGCCTGTTCCTGGCCCAGGGTCGGCGTGAAGGAGGCCCAGGTCACGGCAATCTGGCCGGCTCCGCCGCCGGCCTGCCGGAGCAGCACCACGCCGGCGACTCCGACCAGAATCAGGACCAGAAGCACTGGAATCAGCGTCCTGGGCCGGAGCAGCCTGCGCCAGCTCTGAGCCGGTTCGTCGTCATCGTAGCCGCCGATGGCGGGGCCGTCCAGATCGGCATAGCGCGGGACAGGCTCGCTGGTCGGCGGGGCGGGAAATTCGGGCCGGCTGGCAATCGCCTCGCGCCAGAAGCGGTACAGCCCGCAGGCCGGGTGCTGGTCGATTCCGGGCCGGTTGAGGATCTCATCCAGGTCGCGCAGCTTACGCGTGCGGCGGCGCGCGTCGTCCGTGTAGATCGCCACGGCCTGCTGGTAGGTCTCCCGCCACTGCTGAAAACCGGCGGCATACGACTCGCCCAGGTAAAGCCCGGTATCCTCGGCCAGCCGGACGTGCCAGTCGGCCCAGCGCGAGTCGGGGATATCCTGCGGCTGCCCGGCGGCCTCCACCAGCCGCTCGCGGACCACTTCCAGCTCGGCCGCCAGCCGGTACAGACTCTCCACCCAGGCGCGGAAGTGGGTCAGATCGAGATGCGCCAGACGCGTACCGGCATCGATCTTGCCCAGCGCGGTTTCCAGGGCTTTGCCCGCGCCCCTGAAGTCGCCCCGCTGCCACAGGGGCAGGCCCTTCTCGATATCTTGCAGCGCCTCCACCACCGGGCGAATCACCAGGTGGAGCGCCGACGATTCGACCTGCCGCCGGGTGCTGATCAGCCCCTCGACCGACTCGATCGCGTTGATCTGATCGGCCAGTTGCAGCACGACCTGGCGATCCCGGAGCAGGTTGCCCAGGGCCAGGTAGGCAATATGGCGCTGGGCGTTGGGCAGCGCCTGTTCGGCGGCCTGATACCAGAAGGCCGCGTCCTCCGGGCGGCGCTCGTACATATCCAACACGCCGCGCAGGATGTAATGCAGGAAGAGCACGCGCTGGGCAGCCGTGCTGGTCTGCTCCAGGGGCTGGACGAGGCCGGCCGACATCGCCTTGAGGTAAGCCGACGCCGAGGGCATCTGCTCCGTGAAGGTGCGCCAGCGCCGATCCTCCGCCTCAGTCAGCAGCCCCAGCAGTTCGCCATCGATCCGGCCTGTCAGGTCGGGATCGCCCTCGCCATGTCCTTCGATCCATGTGCGCAGCAGCTTGCCCAGCCGGATCAGCACGTCCGCCGCCGCGCGCTCATCGTCGCTGCTCACCTCTTCGAGCGCCAGACGGCCCAGCCGCTCGGCTTCGATCCCGCTGCCCCGATCCCAGGCAACCCAGCCGTCGGACATCGCCCGGCCAAAGGCCGCGTTGAGCGCGTGCCGCTGCACGTAGCGCGCTTTATCCACCACGCCCACCACGTTCCTGAGCCAGGCCGACAGCTCCGGGTTGAGCCGCCGGACGGCATCCGACGCCTGCTGCAAGCCTTCGAGCGCTTCCAGCCGGTTGCCCTGCACCGCCCGCTGCCGGAATTTCGCCCAGCCCGTGGCGGCGGCTTGCAGGCTGCTCCTCACCATCCCCAGCCGGGGATCGGGAATTTGTTCGAGATACGGCTGCAGGTCGGACAGGGTTTGATCCAGCCAGGACGCGAGATCGGAGCCATCGGCCAGCGGGCGATAGTCCGCGATCCGCTTCGTCAAGGCCTGTGCACCCTCGATCGTCTGCTGCAACCCGGCAAAGACCGGATTGACCGGATCGAGGAGGCGGGCTGCGGTTAACGCCTCATGCGCCTGTTGCGGGTTGCCAGTCGACTGCTGGCCCACGACCTGAAGCTGAGCGGCAACCGCGCCAGCTGCTTCGGCCGCTCGGCGCGCCTCGACGGACAGCGCATCGGCGTTGGGCAACTGGAGGGAAGTCAGTTTGTCGGCCAGCGCCGCAAGCGCCTCGCCGGTCTGGCGGTAGGCGTCGCCGACTTGCTGCACTCGCCCGGAAGCGGCCGCGCTCAGTCCGGATTCGGCCTCCTCCAGGAGCCGCCTGGCCTCCTGGGGCGTCCCCGGCGCGGCCAAATCGAGCCGCAGCCGGAGCAAATGGGGCCGCAGCACCAGCACCGCCGGAAAGTACGCCTGAATCCGCGCGGCCAGCAGCCATTGGATCGTGCGCGCTTCGCTGCGCTGGTCCGGGGTCAGGAGCAGCGCCTGCGCCGCCCCGGAGGCATCGTCCCGGAACAGCGCCTCGATCGCCGGGGGGAAACCGGCCGGCGGCGGCGTCAACCCGCGATTGTGAACCAGGTTCACCCCATCCAGCAGGACGCGCGCGCGCTGAAGCTCCACGCCCTCCGCCCGCTGGCAGATATCCTCCAGCAGGCCGATCGCGCGCGGCCAGTTCGCGCGCTCCACGTAAATCCGCACCGCGTCCAGGTCGGCCAGGATCGTCAGGCGATGCAGCCCGGATTCGATCTGGCGGCGCAGCGCCCGCGCGGGGGGATACCCGGTGTCGGCGGCCTGGATCGTCTTCACGTCATCCAGCAGTTGCTCAAACTCGTGCTGGCTGCATTCTCGCTTCAGCCGCCGCTCGATTCGATCCAGGGCATTGGCCCGATCGCGCTCCAGCGGTTTGCGATACTCGGCCAGATCGTGGCGGAGCGCGGCGATGTCCCGGTAACGTCGCTCCAGCACGGGATGGACGGCGCGCTGGACGATGCTTTGCAGCCGGGTCGTGATGTGGTCGGCATCCGCGCCGAAGTCCACACTTTCGCCCGCAGCCACCAGACGCTGGCCGCCGGTCAGGACAAAATACAACAGTTCCCCAACCTGGAAGACGTCCGACTGGCGGCTGATCCCCTGCGGCGTGGCCGCGTCGCCTTCCAGGAAAACGGCGTTCCCCCAGTCGATCACCTTGAGCTGGTAGCTGTCTCGATTCCAGAAAAGATGTTTGGCGTCGACGTCGTTGTACACGATGTCGTGCGCGTGGGCCGCTTCGAGCAAATCTAGAAGCGCGTCCAGAATGACCAGCGTCTCCAGCTCAGGCAGGCGCTGCTGCTCGCGCGCCAGCGCGAGCACCATGTCCTCAAGGATCGTTCCACTGGCGCTCTCCATCACGATGTACAGGTGCGCCTGCCCCCCGATCCGGAAGGTGCCTTCATCCAGAAGCTCGACCAGGACGGGGTGGCCCTTGAGCTGGAGCAAGGCCCGTCTCTCGGTGCGGATGTTGACTTCCTGTCCGGCGCGGATGGGGGGAGCGTCTTGCGGCGCAGGGCGCTTGATCACCACCTCACGATTATCGTTCTGGACATCGTAGGCGCGGAAGGCTTCACCGCTCCGGCCGCGCGGATAGATGTGATCGTAGCGATAACGGCCATCAAAAAGACTCTCATGAGGCATAAGGGGCTATCTCCTGGGCCGTCTACTATTGTACGCACCCCCCCCGACCCGTCAACACAACCTGCGCTGTCCCACGCATTACTCCTCGGCCGGGGAATAGACCTGTTCCGACTTGGATAGCGCGGTGACGGGGCCATCTTCCAGTGCCCGCAGATGGGAATTCAGAGTGGAGACGAGCACGATGCCGATTTTGATCGCTCCCATGAGCACGAACATCAGGCCAATCCCACGCCCGACGCCAGTGCCCAGGATGCGCCCCACGCTGCCGGCCAGCGGCCCGCCTTCGACCAGCAGCGGATTGAAGACCTGGTCGGCCAGCGGCCCTGCCAGCAGGTAGGCCAGCGGCTGCGAGGACATCGAGATCATCTGGCGAAAGGCGAACACCCGGCCCTGCAACCCCGGCGGCACCTGGCTCTGCCAGATCGCCTGCCCGCAGCCGCTGACCACGGCGATGGTCAGGTGCGCCAGCAAGGCCGCCACGGCGACCAACACGGCCGCCGGTCGCAAGCCCATCAGCACGAAGCACACCCCGCTGAGCAGCTCGAAGCCCAGAATGCCGACCAGACGGCGGCGCGGCCCGCCCAGGGCGCTCATGTACAGGCCGCCGCCCAGCATCCCGATCCCGGCTACCGAGACAATCACCCCCAGGGTCTCCGCCGGAGCAAAGGCCAGCACCATCGGCGGCAGCAAGGCCCCCACACTGCCCCACAGGAAATTCACGACGGCGGCAAACATCAGCAGCGCGAACATGCCCTGCCGGGAGCGGATATAGCGCCAGCCGGTCAGAGCGTCCGCCCAGCGGCTCCCGCGTGCCTGCACTTCGACCGGCTCCCGCTCGACCTCCGGAAAGCGCACGAGCAGCAGGGTGCTCACGGCGAACAGGAACGTGACGAAGTCCACCACGATCACGCCGCTCAGGCCGATCACCCCCAACAGCGCCCCGGCCAGGGTGGGTGCAAGGATATCCGCCACCGCCCCACCCATCTGGACCAGACCGCTGGCCCGCCCCAACGAGCGCGGCGGGACAAGCAGCGTCGTGACCGCGGAATAAGCCGGCCACTGGATCGTGCCGAACGCAGCGCTCAACGCCACCAGGCCATAGATCATCCACATCTCAAGCCGGCCGGCCGCCAACAGGAGCGCGATCGCCAGCGTGCAGGCCGCCGCGCCGCTGTCGCTCAGGATCATCAGCCAGCGCCGGTTCCGGCGGTCAATCAGCGGGCCAACCAGCGGCGACAGGACGATGCGCGGCAGCGAGGCGAACAGCGCCACCAGCGCGAACTGCGTCACCGAGCCGGTCTGCTGGTAAACCCACAGACCCAGCGCGAAGCTGGTCAGCCCGGAGCCTAAAGCCGAGATCGCCTGCCCCAGCCAGACCACGATGAACGTGCGGAAACCGTGTGATGCCGTTTTCGACGCCATGCGTCCCATCCCCCTTCCAAATAAAAACGCAGCCCTCTGGCTGCGCGCGGTTCGATTCTCCTGGAATAAAAAACTGCCCGGAGGTTCCGGGCAGTTTTCTTAACAAGAGAGGAGTGAAGGGGAAGGGGAGGGGAGAGGTGAAACATGGTTTGGAACTACAGTGGAGAAGGTGGGGTGAGCCACCGTCTCAGGGTTTGACTAGAAAGGAGGTGATCCAGCCGCAGCTTCCGCTACAGCTACCTTGTTACGACTTCGTCCCAGTCACCGGCCCCACCTTAGACGGCTGCCTCCTTGCGGTTAGCCCACCGGTTTCAGGCGTGACCAGCTCCCATGACGTGACGGGCGGTGTGTACAAGGCCCGGGAACGTATTCACCGCACTATGGCTGACGCGCGGTTACTAGCAACTCCGACTTCATGCAGGCGGGTTGCAGCCTGCAATCCGAACTGTGACCGGCTTTGTTGGATTGGCTCCCCCTCGCGGGTTGGCGACCCATTGTACCGGCCATTGTAGCGTGTGTGTAGCCCCAGGCATAAAGGCCATGCTGACTTGACGTCATCCCCACCTTCCTCCCGCTTGTCACGGGCAGTCTCGCCAGACACTTGTAACTGGCGACGAGGGTTGCGCTCGTTACCGGACTTAACCGAACACCTCACGGCACGAGCTGACGACAGCCATGCAGCACCTGTACAGGCTCCCGAAGGTCGGTCCCCTTTCGGTTCCCTACCACCTGTATGTCAAGCCTGGGTAAGGTTCTTCGTGTAGCCTCGAATTAAACCACACGCTCCGCTGCTTGTGCGGGCCCCCGTCAATTCCTTTGAGTTTTAGCCTTGCGGCCGTAGTCCCCAGGCGGTGCACTTATCGCGTTAGCTTCGGCACAGCGGGTGTGACCCCCCTACGCCTAGTGCACATCGTTTACGGCATGGACTACCGGGGTTTCTAATCCCGTTCGCTACCCATGCTTTCGCGTCTTAGCGTCAGGTACAGCCCAGAGTGTCGCCTTCGCCACTGGTGTTCCTCCGGATATCTACGCATTTCACCACTACACCCGGAATTCCACACTCCTCTGCTGCCCTCAAGCCTGCCAGTTTCGTACGACCTCTCCCGGTTGAGCCAGGGAGCTTTCACGCACGACTTAACAGACCGCCTGCACGCGCTTTACGCCCAGTAAATCCGGATAACGCTCGCGTCCTACGTTTTACCGCGGCTGCTGGCACGTAGTTAGCCGACACTTATTCCTGGGGTACCGTCCATGTCTTCCCCCAGAAAAGGACTTTACAACCCGAAGGCCTTCATCGTCCACGCGGCGTTGCTGCATCAGGCTTGCGCCTATTGTGCAATATTCCTCACTGCTGCCTCCCGTAGGAGTCTGGCCCGTATCTCAGTGCCAGTGTGGGGGGTCACCCTCTCAGGCCCCCTATCCGTCTTCGCCTTGGTAGGCCGTTACCCTACCAACTAGCTGATGGACCGCAGCCTCATCCCAGAGCGCCAAGGCCTTTCCTTACGGCTTCCTACTGACCGTAAGCGTACGGGGTATTAGCGGTCGTTTCCAACCGTTATCCCCCTCTCCAGGGTAGATGAGCTACGTGTTACTCACCCGTTCGCCACTCTCGGCTCGACCGAAATCAAGCCTCCCGTTCGACTTGCATGTGTTAGGCACGCCGCCAGCGTTCATCCTGAGCCAGGATCAAACTCTCCGTAGAATTGATCTTCAACATAGTCCCGCCTGGAACTATGTCGGGGTTCTTTTCTTTCCTCGCCCTTCTTCCTTCACTCTTCTCTTGTTAAGGTGCTTG
>JARKOQ010000235.1 GCA_029976005.1 Aggregatilineales bacterium
TCGCCCTGCTGCGCGCCTGCGTTTGCCATATCCTTGCCGCCTTGCAGGGTTGTCGCATGGGCAAAAGCAAGACTGCCCCGCGCACCTTCCAACGCCTGGCGGCCTTAACTTGACGCATATTGGGCGGTTCGCGAACCGCCCCTACTCATCCCGCCGCGTCTTTCCGCCAGCCAACCCGGCCCGGATGCAGTACAATAGAAGCGTCCGGCAGACACGAGGAACGGCACGATGGTCACAACCGACAGGCTGCTCAGCGCCGACGATCTGTGGGCCATCCAGGCAGACGAGCACGCGGCCGCGGCCAGCGACCGGCGCTTCGAACTGGTGCGGGGGGAACTGATCGAAATGACGCCAGCCAGTGGATTGCATGGCATTGTCGCCGGCGAAATCGGCGCACTCCTGAGAAACTACATCTACAAACACAAGCTGGGCTATTTCTTCGCCGCCGAGACCGGCTTCCTGCTGGCCCGCGACCCGGACGTGGTCCGCGCGCCGGACGCGGCCTTCGTCGCCTGGGAGCGCGTGCCCGATCCGATCCCCGACCGCTTCTGGCCGGTCGCGCCCGATCTGGCCGTGGAGGTGGTTTCCCCCTCCGATCGCGCCGCCGACGTCCAGAGCCGGGTCAACGACTTCCTGGCGGCGGGGAGCCGCCTGGTGTGGGTCATCTACCCGGACACGCTGATCGCGGCCGTGTACTATCCCGGCGGCGAAGCGCGCATCCTGCCGCGCGAAGGCGTCCTGGACGGCAGCCCGGTGCTGCCCGGCCTGCGCATCCCGCTGGCCGACCTCGTGCCGCCGCAGCGCCCGGCCCAACCCTGAACCCGAACCGACTCCTATGCCCGACTCAATTCAAAATTCAACATTCAACACTCAAAATTCCGCTTCTCCCTGGGGAGTCGTCGGCCACGAGTGGGCCATCACCCACCTCGAAAAGAGCCTCCAGCACGGCCGCGCCCGGCATGCCTACCTGTTCACCGGCCCGGCCGGGATCGGCAAGACCACCCTGGCGCGGGCCTTCGCCGCCCGGCTCAACTGCCTGGCCGAGGACGAGTCCGCGCGCCCGTGCGGCAAGTGCCGGGCCTGCCAGAAGATCGCCGCCGGTAACCATCCCGACGTGGCCCTGGTCGAAGCCGACGAAGTCGGCGGCACGCTCAAGATCGAGCAGGTGCGCGACCTGATGCATACCCTGGCCATGCGCCCCTACGAGGGCCGCTACCGGGTGGGCATCCTGCGCCGCTTCCACGAGGCGCGCCCCCAGGCCGCCGACGCGCTGCTCAAGACCCTGGAGGAGCCGCCGCCCTACGTGGTGCTGCTGCTCACCGCCGAGAATACCAACCTGCTGCCCAAGACGATCCTCAGCCGCTGCCAGCCGGTTCACCTGCGCCCGATCCCGGTCGAGCAGGTGGAAGAGGCTCTGGCGGCGCGCTGGGGGGCCGAGCCGGAGGAGCAGGCCCCGCTGCTGGCCCATCTGTGCGGCGGGCGAATCGGGTGGGCCGTGCGCGCCCTGACCGACGACAGCGCCCTGGCCTTCCGTGACCTGGCCCTGGACGACCTGGAGCACATCCTGGGAGAGAGTCGCCTCCAGCGCTTCCAGCGGGCGGAGGCGCTGGCCTCCCCGCGCGGCAAGAGCGACCTGCGCGAAACCCTGATCCTGTGGCAGGCCTTCTGGCGGGACGTGATCCTGGTCGCCACCCACAGCCGCGTCCCCCCGGTCAACCGCGACCGGCGGCCGACCCTCAATCGGCTGGCGCGCGAGGTGCCACTGGAGGCGCTGGAGAGCGCCCTGCGCGCCACGCGCCGCACGTTGGATGACCTGGGCAAGAACGTCAACCCGCGCCTGGCCCTGGAGGTCATGCTGATCGACTACCCCGGCCTGCGGCGGTAGTCTCCTTCACCGTCAGCGGCCATACACCGCGTAGACCCCGGTCACGTGATGCAGCGGGCGCGACGAGAAGTGCGTCGCGCCGTCAAAGACCTGGCTCGTCAGGGCCAGATCGGCGTAACCCCGGCTTGCCAGAGCTTGAGCGAAGTCGGCCAGCCGCGCCGGCGAACTGCCCGGATCGTCATTCTCCCCGGCCGATAAAAAAACGCGCGCCGCGAGGGTCGTGTGATCGGCGGCGTAGGCGCGCTCATAGACGCCCGCCGTGGCGAAGGTCGGGCTGCCCGCGATGATACGCTGGAAGGTCTCCGGGCTGTGGAACAGCGCGTACAGCGCGAAATCCCCGCCGTAGCTGTGCCCGACGATCCCCCGGTCGGCCGGATTGGTGCGGTAGTCTCCGTCGATTAGCGGGATCAGCTCCTCAAGGAAGAAGCGCAGAAAGACATCGGGCGTGCTGTGATAGTCTCGCTCGCGCAGGGCACGGGCGCGCATCAGATCGCCGGGGTAGCCGACCCCGACCACGATCAGCTCCGGCAGCTCCCCGCCGATGGCCGCCACCCGGACGACATCCGTCACCGTGCCGAAGGACAGATGGGGGTCCAGCACGTACAGCACCGGATACGTCCGGCCGGTCGCCGTGAAGTAGCTCAGCGGCAGCGCGACCGAGAGGCGGTACGTGTCGCCGACGATCGCGGACTCGAGGCTGCGGTCTTCCGTATTGCCCAGGAGGATCGGCACGGGGGGAAAGGCCGGCGGCTCCTGCGCCTGGATCGCGGCGGGGACCATGCCCAGGATGAGAAGGCCACTCACAAAAAGCGCGCATTTGATGGGACGGCCAAACATGGTTCTTTTCTCCTGGCATGAACTCTTTTTGACGACACCGATTCTTGCCTCATTTTGTCCGATAATGCAACCACGGCCGGATCGCACCAAAGAATCGAATGAACACGGCTTTCCCTTTTTGAGAAGCCGTGTTCATCCGTTGAACCCGTGAAATCCGCGTTGAATTGGAGCGTCGCTCCACGCCCAGCCTGCGCCCTTACGCCGCCGGCTCCAGGTGCAGCGCGGCCAGCCGACCCCACGCTGAATCGGAGGCTGCATCGGCCAGCGCGCCATAGGCGGCCAGCGCCGCGTCCGGCTGGCCGTTCGCCTCCAGGATCACGGCCTGCCAGTAATCGAGCGCCTGCCGGACGGAATCCGCCGGGTTCGCCGCCCGGAGTTCGGCCGCGCCCGTCTCGAACACAGTCTGGGCGTCGGCGATCCGGCCGTCCGCCAGCAGGCCGCCGACCCGCGCGATCAGCCGGGCCGGATCGGTGGGTCTGGGTTCCACGGACGCGGACTCGGCTACGCGCGTGTAGCCCTCGGCCCCCTGCTGGAGGATCAGCGGTCGATCCAGCCCGGCCAGCCAGACCTGCCACCGCCCGGCCTGATCGGGGACGGCCTCGATTCGATCCACCGGGATGTTCAGCGCCGCGAGATGGTCTTGCAACGCGGCATCGGGGGTCAGCGGCGAGCGGGCCAGCAGCGCCGTCACCGCCAGGCCGGGATCGCAGCCCGCCAGGGCCGGGTCGGGCGGCGCGTTCTCGGACAGATACACCCCGCCGATCGCCACGCGGCCAAACGGATAGCCCCCGCCGGCCGCCGCGTTGGCCTCGGCGATGAAATCATAGGCCGCCCGGCAAACGGCATACGGTTCCTGCTCCTCTGCGACCGCGTCCGCCACCACCCTCAGAAAACCGGCCAGAATCCCATCCGAGGCCGGCCCGGAGGCCAGCACATCGGCGGCCGCGCCGGCCTGCCCCAGCAGGAGATCGATCAGGGCCAACCGGGCGCGGGCGTAATCCAGCAGGGCGGGATCGCGGTGCCCGGCCGCCAGGGCCGACTCGTATTCCGCCGCCGCGCCGGGCAAATCGCCGTTGAGCAAGGCGTTTTCCGCCCCGGTCTGGAAACACTCGAAAATCTCACCGTCGAACCCGCCCCCATGCTCGGTAGACCACGCGCCGTCGATCCATTTCAGCATGAGACCGCCGTAGGACGCGCAGTCCCAGGGAGAGGTATCGATCATATCCAATGAGACGTTGGGCCAGTCAAACGACCAGTGCAGCGTCACCCCAGGCTCCTCGCAGCCGCCCATCCAGGGCGCGACGTTCACCATCTGGCCGTCCTCCAGCGCCAGCAGGTAGAAGCGGCTGCACTGCCCATCCGGCCCACTCCACGTCTGCATGACCGCCCACTCGACCCGGCCATCCGCGTTGAGGTCGTCCAGACGCAGGGTCTCCAGGGTGCCGGTCGGCATGCTGCCGGTGGGCGCGCGGCCGGGGTATTCCCGCCCGGCCAGGACGGTATACGGCAGCGGCAGCGCACTCAGCGCATAACCGCCGGGCGACTCTGGATCGGCAACCGCCAGAAAACTCATCCGGAGATCGCCCTGCGCCACATGCAGGAGGCTTTCCGGCAGGCCATCGCCGCTGAAATCGGCCGCGATCGCCTCGACATGCAACGGCCCGACCTCGAACGCCGTATCCTGACTCAGGTCCGCCGGATGGGCCGCCAGCCCGGCGCGCAGCAGGGCCAGTGTCCAGGGGGCCGGATCGGCGGGCAGCGGACGCTCCGGCGCGAACAGAGCCGCGACCAGCGGGCTGAGGGTGTCGACGCCGAGCGTATCGAGCGTTTCGACTCCGTAACGCAGTTCAAAGACCTGGGCCGCGCTCAGGGGCAGCAGCGAGTCGCCCGCCGCATCCGCCTGGGCGAGGATGTCCGGCAGGGCCGCCGCGACCGTCTCTACCGCAGGCTGGGCCAGACCCGGCCCGTCCTGGGCCGCCACAATCCCCACTGTCCAGCCCAGCAGTCCGATCACCAGCAGTCCTACCCACCCGCGCCGTCGGTTCATGATCGTCGCTCCCGGTTGTCCAACCGATCCATTCGCCGCCAGCATAGCATCATTCCACACCCGGCGCCGGGCGGCCAGAGGGCGGTTGGCCTACGGGTTTCTGGCGCAGTACGCGCTTTTCAGACCGGAACAGGACGTGGATTGATCGGAAAGACACGGCCGTCCGTTGAATCCGTGTTACCCGTGTTGAGTCGAGACGGCGCTCATGCTGCCAACAGGATTTGTCTTCACTTTTGCCTCTGGCCTGGCTCAAATCGCGCTATACTACGTTCAACGTTCACCCTGACTCGCGCACACTCAGGACGAGGAACCTTATGAGCGACTGGCCTGTTCTGCTGCCTGCCCCCCAACGCCTGACCCGGCAGGAAGGGAGCTTCCGCCCGGCTCCCGGCCGCCTGATCTGGCTGATGGGGCCCCTGGATGATGACTTCCTGCGCGCCGGACGGGCTGTGCAGGAGGCGTTGGAAAAACTCGGCGACCGCTGGGAACTGACCGCGGCCTACCTGGAAGGCGCGCAGATCGGCGTCACCCTGCGGATCGATCCGGGCCAGGTCGCCCGGCCAGAGGGTTACGCCCTGACCATCCGCCCGGACCAGATCACCCTGGTCGGCCACGACGTCGCCGGAGCCTACTACGGCGCGATGACCCTGCGCCAGCTTGTCCGCCAGGCGGAAGGCGGCAGCCTGCCCTGCCTGCGCATCGAGGACTGGCCGGATTTCGCGCACCGGGGCGTCATGCTGGACATCAGCCGCGACCGCGTCCCGCGCATCGACACCCTGACCGCCTTGATCGATCAACTGGCCGAGTGGAAGGTCAACCAGCTCCAGCTTTACACCGAGCACACCTTCGCCTACCGTAACCACCGCACGGTGTGGGCGGACGCCTCCCCCCTGACCGGGGAGGAAATCCTGCTGCTGGACGCTTACTGCCGCAAGCGCTTCATTGAACTCGTCCCCAACCAGAACACGTTCGGCCACATGGCCCGCTGGCTCAAGCACGAGGCCTACCAACCCCTGGCCGAAGCCCCCAACGGCTTCGCGTTTCCGTGGGGCGTCTGGTCGGACGAACCGTTCAGCCTGTGCCCGACCGATCCGGCCTCGCTGGCCCTGGTCGAGGAGCTGTTGGACGAGCTGCTGCCGCACTTCACCAGCCGCCAGGTCAACGTGGGCTGCGACGAAACGTGGGACGTCGGCCAGCCGGGGACGCGCAGCCAGGCCGCGTGTGACCAGAAAGGATCGGGCCAGATTTACCTGGACTTCCTTACCCAGATTTATCACCGCGTCCAGGCGCGCGGCCATACCATGCAGTTCTGGGGGGATATCATCCTCCGCCACCCGGACCTGATCCCGGCCCTGCCCAAGGACGCGATCGCGATGGAATGGGGCTACGAGGCCAACCACCCCTTCGACGCCGACTGCGCGGCCTTCGCCCGCGCGGGGGTGCCCTTCTACGTCTGCCCCGGCACCTCAAGCTGGAACAGCATCGCCGGGCGCACGGAGAACGCGCTGGGCAACCTGTGGAGCGCCGCCGAGAACGGCCTCAAGCACGGCGCGATCGGCTACCTGAACACCGACTGGGGCGACAACGGCCACTGGCAGCCGCTGCCGGTCTCCTTCCTGGGCTTCGCCTACGGCGCGGCGGTGAGCTGGGCCGCGCGGGCCAACAAGGCGATCGACCTGCCGCGCGCCCTGGACCTGCACGTCTTCATGGACGAGGCCGGGGCGATGGGCCACCTGGCCTACGACCTGGGGAACGCCTCCCAGGGGCAGGATCAGCTTCACAACAGCACGGCCCTGTTCCATCTCCTGCTGAGTCCCGACCGGTCGCTGGCCGACCTGCACCTGCACGGGCTGACCGTGGTCACGCTGTCGCGCGCCGAAGACGCGATCGACGCGGCGGTGGCCCGCCTGGGCGAGGCCAGAATGGCCCGCCTGGATGCCGACCTGGTCCGGGACGAGTTCCGGCTGGCGGCCAACCTGCTGCGCCACGCCTGCCGGCTGGGCATCGCCCGGCTGGAAGCGCCCGGCCAGGCCGTGAGCGCCATCCCGCCCCAACAGCGCGCCCTGCTGGCCGATGACCTGGACGAATTGATCGCCGAGTACAACCGGCTGTGGCAGGCCCGCAGCCGGCCCGGCGGCCTGGTCGACAGCGTGGGCCGGCTGGAGAAGCTGCGCAAGCTGTACGCCGGCTAGGGGGACTTCCGAGGGACCATCGAGGGCGGCCGCGCGGCCGCCCTTTTGATTCGCGCGGGACTGGCGAGGGGCTTGTTTGCAGCATCGAACTGCGATGCCTCGCATCGCCGGGGTCCGGCGGCATGATGACAGTTGACAAATCAATCCGGTAAAGCCGCAAACCGTTCCAGGGACGACCGGCGGTCGTCCGGGGCGGTTCGCGAACCGCCCCTACGGATGGCGTATCGATCCCGTTGCCGGATTATTTTCTTAAGGTTCATCAATCCGCGACACGGGCGGCGAGGCCTTCTCTTGACGCCTGTGGGACGACCGGCCGGTCGTCCCTACAACGGCGCGAATCCGCCAGACCGGCCGGCCGGTCGCGACAAACAAAAACGGCGGCCCGCGCCGCCGTTGTGCTTGCCTCTTGTCTCCTGCCGCCTATTTCGCGTCCGACCGGCTGCGCGGCTTCGCGCCCTCCGGCTTCTTGATCTCGGACTTTCGCGCCTCGGCTCCCGCCCGCGCGCCAGAATCGGCCGTGAGCACGGGCTTGCCGGGATGGGTGTCCGTCTTGATCTCGCGCAGGATCGATTCGCGCAGGGGGGCCACCACCGACACCTTGGTGCCCTTGCCCTCGGCGCTCTCGATCCGCAGCGTGCCGTTGAGCAGTTCGGCCCGCTCGCGCAGGTTGATCATGCCCAGGCTGCCGCGCTGATCGTAATTGGCGTCCACCTCGCCGGTATTGAAACCCACCCCGTCGTCCTCGACTTCCAGGAGCAGGTAATCGTCCCGGCGGCTGAGGCGCACCCAGATGTGGGCGGCCTGGGCGTGCTTGCGCGCGTTGTTGACCGCCTCGTCGGCGATGTTGAACAGGACGCTTTCGTCGTTGGTGTCGATGTACTTGTTGACGCCGTCCTGCACCTGGATGATCACGTTCTGGTTGTGAGTCTCGTGCAGCTTCTTGGCCATCTCGTGCAGGGCCGGGATCAGGCCCTGCGTCTCCAGCACCAGGGGGCGCAGGGTGAAAAGCATGTGCCGGATTTCCTTGCTGGTCTGGCGAGCCAGCTCCTCCACCTTTTGCAGCTCGGCCGGCACCTCGGCCGGATCACGCTCCAGCAGACGGCGGATGTAGTTGACGCGCATGGCAATGGCGGCCACCTGCTGGGTGGGGCCATCGTGCAGGTCGCGGCTGAGCTGGCGGCGCGCGTCTTCCTCGACGTCGATGATTCGCTCTTTTTCTTCCAGCAGGTTCTGGTACAGGGTTGCGTTCTGGAGCGCGATCGTGGCCTGGGTAGCGATGGCCGTCAGCAGGTCGACGTGCTCCTCGCCGAAGGCATTCGGCAGGGTGCTGCCAAAGACCAGCACGCCGAAGCTGTCGTACCCGGCCCGCAGCGGCACGCACAGGATGCTGCGCGAATCCTGGAAGGCCACGAAATAGCGCAGTTCCGGGTCGCGCTGGGCATCGTTGGCGAAGACCGGCTCCGCCTGGCGCAGGGCCAGTCCCAGCACGCCGCGCCGGCCCGGCACCTGCATCCGCAAATCGGCGTTGGTCAGGCGGCGGGCATTGGCGATCTTCAACCGGCCGCTGGCTTCGTCGTAGAGCAGCACGGCGCTGACCAGCCGGGCGTTGGGGCCCATCTGGCGCAGGCCCAGGACGCCCACGTCGAGGGCCGCGTCCAGCACCGCCTGATAGTTGAGGGTTGAACTGAGGGTCGCCGCCATTTCGTAGACGGCGCGGGCGTGCTCGCGCGCTTCGCGCAGCCGGGCCGATTCGGCCTCGCGCTCCTCCAGCATCAGGCGCAGCCCATCCCAGCCCTGGCGGGAAGCCGCCAGCGGCAGGCCGACCGCGACCCCCAGCAGCGCCAGCACCCCGGAAGCCGGCAGCACGTCGAGCGGGGAGCCGGTTGGCTCGATCACCAGCACGTACAGCACCGGCGCGGCCAGGGCTTCCAGCAGCGCCACGCCCAGGCCGTACCCACCGCCGATACGCAGCGCGCCGTTCACGACCGGCAGCAGCCCCGCGCCGATCAGGAGCAGCGGCTCGCCGTTGGAGGCCCAGAAGAGCACCCCGGCATACAGGCTGTCGATCACCAGGGCGATCACGCCCGGCGTCATGCTCTCGTTTTTCCAGAGGACGAGGCCCAGCCCGCCCAGTGCGATCAGGCCGCCCAGCGCGGCAGCGGCCAGCAGGCGGTCGCGGACCGCCTGCATCACGGGCAGGTCTTCCGGACTGTGGAGGCCGGGCAGCGCCAGGGCGAAGATCACCACCGCGCCGACCAGCACCCAGCGCAGGAAAAAGAGCGCCCAATCCAGGCGGCTCAGGGTTTGGCGAACAGTCAACGGTGTTCTCCCCGGAAAGCAAAAACCGCGCAGGCAGGCCTTACGCGGCTATACATCGACAGGTTTATGGTGGGCGTGAAGGGACTCGAACCCCTGACCTCACGGATGTGAACCGTGCGCTCTAACCAGCTGAGCTACACGCCCATAGCGTCGAAGTATAGCACACCGCGGTTGGACTGACAATAGTTTGTTTGGCGGTGAGCGCGATCACGGGCGCATTCGCCTACGTTCTAGTGTAAACGATCTATGAGCAAAATCAAACAAAGAAACGGCAGGCCAGCATCAAAAGCGGATCGAACCGCCAAAACGCCAAGAACGCCAGGGAAAACATGGAGGGAAGCCAACCAGTGAAAATCCGTGTTCCATCCGTTGTTATCCGTGTCCCAAGTTTTTTGACTGCCCACTCTGAAACATACCCCGGCGAAACTACCACTGGAAACCCGGCCGCGGCCTGCTATAATACTCACTCAGTCTCATATCCGGAGAGGTAGCATAGCTGGCCTAATGCGCTCGCCTGGAACGCGAGTAGGGTGCAAGCCCTCGCGGGTTCGAATCCCGCCCTCTCCGCCACGACAAACCCTGCCCGGCTTGGCGGCCCGCAGGGTTTGTGTTATGCTACCGGCGCTTGCGGTTCGCCGCAGGTTTGGGGGGCAGTCGATAGCCGATCACCAAGAGGATAAATGCGCCTATGACCTGGGTGACATCTGAACCAACCCCCAGCCCAGACGAAAACCCCAACGACCTGTCCGGCCCTTCCCGGCCGGTCACGCCGGAGCCAGACACTCCGGCTGACGCGCCCAACCTCCCACCCATCGACGAAACCCCAGAAGAGCGCGAACGCCGCCTGGCTGAGCTGGTCGCACAGGAAGAACTGGAGGCGCTCGCCGCGCTGGAAGCCGCGCCGATTGACCTGGAGGCCGAGCCGCCGGTCGATCCGCTGGCCGATACCAGCCCCGTACGGGCCATCCAGACCGAGGACGACGAGGCCGGCCTGCCGATGTGGCGGCGCGCGGTCGGGCTGGGCATGGTCCTGCTGGCCGCGGCGCTGACCTTCGTGGCCGGGCTGATCCTGCTCCTGCCGCTGCTGCGCGCCACGCCCCAGCCGACCGAGGCCGCGCTCCAGCCGACGGCGACAGTCCCGATCCCGGCGACCGTCGCCCCTGGCGACGCGGCGGCTCTGCCGGCCCTCCAGCCGACTCTGTCGGCGGAGCAGATCAGCGCCCTGCTGGCGACGCCGCCCATCGACCTGAACCCGACCGGCGTGGCCATCGCCCGCTCCGACAGCCCCTTCACCATCATCCCGGAACGCTCGCGCGCCGAGGTTATCTCCTACACGATCCAGTCCGGCGACACGATCAGCGCGATCGCCCAGCGCTTCGGGCTGGAAATGGACACCATCGCCTGGTCGAACGATTCCCAGACCGTGTTCTCCCTGCGGCCCGGCAACGAACTGGTCATCCTGCCCGTGGACGGCGTCTATCACCGCGTCCTGGTGGAGCAAACCATCCAGTCGATCGCCGACCAATACGACGTCGACCCCTACGCGATCATCAACTCGGAGTTCAACGACCTGTTCGGTTCCACGCCGGAGCGCGTGCTGCCCAGCGGGACGCGCGTCGTCGTCCCCGGCGGGACGAGCACCGCGACCGACTGGACCTACAACCCGGTTGTGGAACGCAGCAGCGCGGCCAGCGGGGCCAGCGGCGCCGACGGCACGATCGCCTTCGCGCCGGGCCAACCCGGAAGCTGCGGCGCGCAGCCCAACCCCGGCGGCACAGGCTACTTCGCCAACCCGCTGGGCAGCTATAACTGGGTGCGCGGTTTCGACGCCTATCACACCGGCGTCGACCTGGACGCGCCGATCGGCACGCCTGTCTTCGCCTCCTCCGCCGGGCGCGTGATCTACCGGGGCTGGAACAACTGGGGCTACGGGTACATGGTCGCGCTGGCCCACGGGCCGTTCACGACGATCTACGGCCACCTGAACGGGATCAACGTAAGCTGCGGGCAGCTGGTCGGCGCGGGATCGCTGATCGCCACGACCGGCAACAGCGGCAATTCCAGCGGCCCGCACCTGCACTTCGAAATCCGCTACAACGACATTCCCGTCGATCCGACGGCCTACGTGCCGTTCTAAAGCGCACCTTCGGAAGGACGGGACACTGCCGGGCCAGGCAGTGTCTCGTCCCCACACAATACCCGGAGACTCTCATTCGTATGCCCGATCCCACCTCCGGCCCGCCCGTCACGCGCCTGGTCCGCCTGCGCAAGGGGCCGCTTGGGGCGGCCTTCGCCGTGATCTTCGCGGCGGCGCTGGCCCTGCCGCTGGCCTATGCCGTCCTGTTCGTGTGGAGCCTGGGCCATCCCGAACGGCTGGCCGGTTCCGGCGCGTGGGGCGTCCTGACCGGCGCGTACCTGCTCTGGCTGGCGGCGGGGCTAATCGTCCAGTTTGTGCTCTACCCCGACCTGGAGCTGTACACCCACGGGATTGTGATTCGCATGCCGGGGCGGCGCTTCATCCTGCCCTGGGACGCGGTGCGTGAGGCCCGCCAGACGCACGGCCCGCTGGCGCTCGTCCTCGACGCGCCGCTGACTCCGTTCCACCGCCTGCTGGGCGGCCTGCTGCTCACCCGCCGCCCGGTCATCCTGATCGCCCGCCGCCACCGCCGCGCCGCCCAGGTGCGGGCCGTCCTGCGCGATTACCTGCCAGAGGGGCGGTTCATCGCCTCGTAGGGACGACCGGCCGGTCGTCCGCCGGCAACGACCAACGATGGCGCAGGCCGGTCATCAAACCACCCCATCCCCCCTCCGCCCACAGCAGCGCCCGCGAAACTCCAGGCTTGGCAACGGCATAAACGGGTTGTATGATATAGCACACATTGGTTATTGCAATTTTTTACAATAAGGAGCCTGCGCCATGTTCCTGCCTCCCATCCTCGCCATGCACATCCCGGATGGCTTCCTGAGCCTGCCCATCGCCGTAATCGGCTGGGTGGGGCTGATCGTCCTGGTCGCCCTCGCCCTGCGCCAGGGCCGGGAATCCGGCCAGGGGACGCTCGGCGAGCGCCAGATTCCGCTGATGGGCATCCTGGCCGCCTTCATCTTCGCCGCGCAGATGATCAACTTCCCGGTGGCGGGCGGCACGTCCGGCCACCTGCTGGGCGCCACGCTTGCCGCAATCCTGCTCGGCCCGTGGCCCGCCGCCCTGGTGATGACCAGTGTGGTCGGCGTCCAGGCGCTCCTTTTCCAGGACGGCGGTCTGCTGGCCCTGGGCTTCAATACGATCAATATGGGCATCCTCGCCGCCTTCGTCGGGTATGCCACCTACGGCGGCGTGCGCCGCCTGCTGGGCGAGTCGCGCGGCGGGCAGCTCGCGAGCGCGGCCGTCGCGGCCTGGGTTTCGGTGATGGCCGCCGCCCTCGCCACCACGCTGGAACTGGCCCTCTCCGGCACCACGCCGCTGGGGATCGCCCTGCCCGCCATGCTGGGCGTGCACGCCCTGGTCGGGCTGGGCGAGGCGCTGATCACGGTCGGCGCGCTGGCCTTCATCCAGCAGGCGCGGCCCGATCTCGCCGGTCAGCCCGCCCAAGCCGCCACCCAGGGCACGACCTGGATCGCCGTCGGGCTGCTGATCGCCCTGGTGGTGGTCCTGTTCTCGCCCCTGGCCAACCCCAACCCGGACGGCCTGGAGCGCGTCTCGCTCGACCTGGCCGCCCAGGGCAACTTCGACGACCTGGACACGGCTGACGATCCCGCCGACAGCGAATCGCTGGCCGCGGGCCAAGCCCCCGCCTACGAGCTGCTGCCGGACTACACCGTGCCGGGCATCGACAACGAAGCCGTCTCGACCATCCTGGCCGGGGCGATCGGGACGCTGATCGTGGCCGGGGTCGGCTACGGCGCGGCGCGCCTCTCCCAGCGGCGGAAGGAGTCCGGCCGGATGGCATAGCGCCTGGAGTTGAACCAGACGCTTGATATAATGGATGTTGTTGCAGGGGCGTTCAGTTGAACGCCCCATCCGTGTCAAGCTCAGGCCGCGCCGCCCGTGTCGCGGATCGAAATCCACGACTCAGCACAGGAAGTCCTCCGGACCAAAAAACGCCGCAGTCCGGAGGACTTGTTCCCCTGAGTCGGGGATTTCCAAGCCCCGACTCGCCGCGGCCCAACCGGACGGGGCGGTGACTCGTCCCTACACCATGTCTTTTTCTTTGGAAGAACGCTACCAGGCCGGAGACAGCCCCCTCCACCGCCTCGATCCGCGCGTCAAGGTCGTGGTGGCGCTGCTGCTGATCGTGGGCGTCGTCGCCACCCCGGAGCGGGCCTGGCCGGCCTACCCCCTGCTGTGGACGCTGCTCGGATCGCTGGCCGCCCTGGCCGGGCTGGGGCCGTTCCGCGTGGCGAAACTGGCGACGGTTGCGCTGCCTTTCGCGCTGGCGGCGGCCGCGCTGCCCTTCACCCTGCCGGGCAACACCATCGGCGTGATCCTGGGCCTGCCGGTCAGCGACGCCGGGCTGGCGCGCTTCCTGGCCGTGATGCTCAAGAGCTGGCTGGCGGTGCAAGCCGCGCTGCTGCTGGCGATGACCACGCCCTTCCCCGACCTGCTGTGGGCGCTGACCAGCCTGCGCGTCCCGGCGGCGCTGGTGGCGATCGTGTCCTTCATGTACCGTTACCTGGACACCCTGCGGGACGAGGCCGAGCGCCTGATCCGCGCCCGGACGGCGCGCAGCGCCGCAATCCCCGCCCGTAAGTCCGGCGGGCGGATCGCGTGGCGCGCGCGCGTGGCGGGCGGGATGGTCGGCAACCTGTTCCTGCGCAGCTACGAGCGCAGCGAGCGCGTCTACGCGGCCATGCTGGCGCGCGGCTACGACGGCCGGATGCGCCTGCTGACCCCGCCGCCGCTCACCCGGCGGGCCGTGCTGCTGGGCGCGCTACCCGTGATCGGGCTGATCGTCATCGAAGGGCTGGCGCTGCTGCTATGGAGATAGTCCCGTGAGCCACCACACCATCGAAGTCGACGGGCTGAGCTTCGCCTACCCCGACGGGCGCCAGGCGCTCGACTCGGTCAGCCTGCACGTCGCCCCCAACGAGAAGGTCGCCCTGGTCGGCCCCAACGGCGCGGGCAAATCAACCCTGCTCCTGCACCTCAACGGGGTGCTGCGCAGTCCCAACGGGCACATCCAGGTGGGCGGCCTGCCGTTGAAAGATGAAACCCTGGGCCAGATCCGGGCCTGGGTGGGGATGGTCTTCCAGAACCCGGACGACCAGCTCTTTTCGCCGCGCGTCTTCCAGGACGTGGCCTTCGGGCCGCTGCACATGGGCCTCGACGAGGCGGAAGTCCGCCGCCGCGTGGCGGACGCCCTGGCCGCGGTCGGGATGAGCGACTACGCGGAGCGGGTCAGCTTCCACCTGAGCACCGGGGAGAAGAAGCGCATCGCGATCGCCACCGTGCTGAGCATGGACCCCCAAATCCTGGTGCTGGACGAGCCAACCGCCGGGTTGGACCCCCGCGCCCGGCGCAGCCTGATCGATCTGCTGCGCCGCCTGGATCGCCTGACCATGCTGATGAGCACCCACGACATGCGCCTGGCCCAGGAACTCTGCCCGCGTCTGGTGGTGCTGGACGGGGGGCGCGTCGTCGCCGATGGCCCCACCGCCGATCTCCTGGCCGACGCCGCCCTGCTGGAGCGTCACGGCCTGGAAGCGCCATGAAAAAAGCGGTCATTGGTGATTGGTCGGTAGTTCGTGGTGGAAACGGATTCAAAAAAGGCAGGGCCGGAGACGCCGCGCCGGTCAAAGACTGATCGGCCTCGGATTCACTCCCCGGCTTGCGATTCGTCATCCTCCTCGTCTTCGGGCAAATCGATCACCTGAAGATAGCCGTGCTGCTTGATCAGGGCGTCGAGCTGGGCCATGTCCACGCCGGGGATGTACGGGATCAGCTTGCGCTGGTACGCCTCCAACTGAGCGCCAAACGGGGCCTTGCGGATATCCATGAGAAACCCGTTCACCGAAAGCATCCAGATCATGGGGTTGTCGTCGATCCGGTCGCTCAACTGCCAGTCCGCATTCATCCAACTCATGTCCACCGCGTCGCGGATCGTCTTGGCCTTGCTGCCCGCCGTGGCGGAGGAAACGCCGAACAGCGCGCAGAGTTCCGCCGCCGGCATGGATGGAGTCTGAGATTTGTCGAATAGGAAATTGACCTGCCCCAGCGCGTAGACGATCCCGCATGCCCAGCTTTTCGCCTGGCCGCTGGACAGCGGCGAGGGGCGCTTGCGGGCCAGCCTGGCAGTCAGTTTACGGGCCAGCGCGGCATATTCCTCGTTGAGGTGTGTCCGGCAGACCGGCTCGATCAGGGCCACGATCTCGTCATACTTCGCCTGCATGGCCTTGGGAACTTTTTCGCTCATGGATCACTTCCGTCACGCGGCGCGGCCGCTAACCACCCACCAACCACCACGAACCAATAACCGCCCTACTCCAATCGCAGGGTGCCGCCGACGGACAGGCTCAGATCGGTCTGCTGGGGGGCGCTGTCGTAGCGGCGGGCGATGTACACCCCGCTGCTCGGATCGAGCAGGTAGGCGCCCTCGGCGAAATTCGGCGCGGCCCCGCTGGCCGCGAACTGAAGGCCCAGGTCCTGCGGCACAAACACGGTCAGGTTGCCGCCGACCGAGACCTCGCCGCGCTGCTCCAGGCTGCGGTTGGGGAGGCTGAGCAGCAGGTCGCCCCCGGCCATGTCCACCTTGAGGCGCGCCACGTCCAGGCCGAGCAGGTTGAGGCTGGTCGTGCCGCCGCCCTGGGTGAAGTCCAGCTCGATCGGCAGGCCGGCCGGCAGTTCCACCCGAATCCGGCCGCGCCCTACCCCTTCCAGGCGGGGCGGGAAATCGGCCAGGCGAGTCTCCTGGAGGGTGAAGGTCAGCGTGCCATCCTCGGCGGGGGCCAGCACGCCGGTCACCTGGCTATCCTCGCTGCCGACGAACTCGGCCGTGATCTGGCGCGTCTCCCCGACGGCGGGCGAAATCTCGACCGCGTTGTCCAGCCCGACGATCACCACCCGCAGCCGATTCACGCCCGCGTCGATGGCCTCCGTGAAGGCGACCGTCTGATCCTCGCGCGGCTGGCCGCTCCGGTTGGCGTAGGCCGCACCGACGATCGCGATCAGCAGCCCGGCGCTCACGCCCAGGGCCAGCCAGGGCGCCCAGCGGCGCAGCGGCGCAACCCGATCCAGCAGCAGGGCCAGCCCGACCAGCACCGGCAGCACGGGCCAGGCCCGGCTCACCAGGTCGGCCAGCGCGGGCGGAAAGACGCCCAGCCCGTTCAGCAGAAGGATCAGCCCCACCCCGACCACCAGCAGCGGCCAGAAAATCGTCCGGTTGACTTTGGATTCGTCTGTTCTCTGCACGCCGTACCCGCCCTTTGTACCGCCTTACGCGCGCTCGATCCGCTGCCAGATCAAGGCCGCGCCCAGCAGCAGGATCATGCCCGGCCAGAATAAGTCCACGCCCTGCGGCCCCTGGAGCGCGCCCATCCCGCGCGCCAGCACCAGCAGGCCAACCAGGATGCACGCCGCGCCGACCAGCACCAGCCGGCCCAGGTCGCGCCCGGCGAACGGCTCGTCCGGCGTCAGGTTGGCCGGCAGCATCCACCACAGCATCAGGTACAGCAGCCCGGCCGCGCCGCCGGAGAGGGCGGTCAGGATCAGGAAGGCCCAGCGCGCCCACCAGGGATCGATCCCCAGGTAGGCCCCCAGGCCGCCGCACACCCCGCCCAGCACCCGGTCGGTCAGACTGCGCGCCACGCGATTCGTCCTCATAAGGCTCCCCCGGCGGCCGCACCCCATCCGATTGCCGCCGCATCTATGGAAAGGATACCCCAGCCCCCGCACAGCGCAAGCGCCGCGCGGCCTCCGTCCGCGCCGAGGCCATGAGGCCAGAGGCCGGGAGACCAGAGAAAGCCGCCGGGCTGCGTGCCACCGGGATCGCGACCGCCGCCAAAATTCCTACGTCCGGTTCCGCCAGCCTGCCAGCCATTAGGATCGTGGCCGCGTCGGACTGGGGTCCGATGCCACAGGTGCACCATCCTCCAACGCCTTTCTCTGGCCTCCCGGCCTCTGGTCTCTTTTCCTCTGGACTCCGGCCTCCTGCCCTCTGGCCTCCATTCTCTATGTTATAATGCGGTCAGAATCGCGTTCCTGCTCGGCGGGGAAATCGTGAATCCGTATAACTGCCAGCTCCGGGTACTGGTCGTCAGCGCCAGTCCACTGCGCCGCGCGGCCCTGCTCAACAAGCTCCGCGACCGGTTCGGCGCGCTGTTCACGGCCGAAGGGGAAGGCCCCGCCCTGCTGGAGGACGCCCGCCGCCTCGTCCGGGAGGAGCGCTGCCACGCGGCCGTGGTCGTCCACGACCTGGCCGATCCCTTCGACCCCACCGCCAACCTGGACAACCTGATCGAGTGGCTGGCCCCGGCCGGG
The DNA here is from genome assembly GCA_029976005.1 of Aggregatilineales bacterium. Taxonomy (GTDB): domain Bacteria; phylum Chloroflexota; class Anaerolineae; order Aggregatilineales; family Ch27; genus JARKOQ01. Next base: position 17,754 of record JARKOQ010000235.1, read on the forward strand.
ATCGTGATCTGCGCCGTGCGACCCAACGACCGGCTGGCCTTTCAGGCCGGGCGGCGCAGCCTGGAGTACGTCCACTTTGCCGACCCGGCCAGCGACCTGTGCGCGGCGGTCGAGGCGCGCGGCCGCCACGGCTGCAAGTGCGACGTCGCCGCAAGCTGGCCGGAGACCCGCTTCGCCGCCAGCACGGCCAGGCGCCTCAAGCTCCCCGCGGAGCAGGTCAGCGACGAGAACCTGTACGACCTGCTGGGCCGCCTGTTCCCCCAGGCGGAAGCGGTCGATCTGCACCCGCTGGCGAGCCTCAACACCAGCAAGCTGGTCGCCTCCGCCGTGCGGCAGTCGGTCGTGCTGCTGGCCAGCGAGCGCCGCCCGATGGTCGACACCGGGCGCATCCCCAAGGTGATCAAGATCGGCCCGCGCGACGAGATCGCCCGCGAGCGCGACAACTACGCCCGCTACGTCGAGGGCTGGCTCCAGCAGAACCGCCAGGCCCGCCTGGAGGACTTCGTCTCCCTGTGGCACCTGGGGGCGATCACCTACGCCTTCCTGGGGGTCAGCCCGAACGACATGGCCCCCTTCCGGGCTTACTACCTGCGCGCCAGCGCCCAGGACGTCCTGATCGCCCTGCGCCAGCTCTTCCTGGAGACGTGCCACAACTGGTATTCCAGGGAACGCGAGCAGGTCAGCGGGACGCGCGTCTTTGAGCTGTACGACGAAAAGCTGCACCTCGAACAACGCATGGAACAGCGGCTGGACATGCAGAGTCCGGTGTTGAGCTTCCCCGGCCTGGCGGAAGCGCTGCCCAACCCGGCCCTGTGGGCCTACGACGTGGGCCGCCGCGCGCCGGGGGACAGCCCGACCACGGCCATCACCCACGGCGACCTGCACGCCGATAACTTCTTCATCGACCGCAACCGCCAGGCCTGGCTGATCGACTTCGGCCAGACCGGCTACAGCCACGCCCTGCGCGATTTCGTCGAGCTGGAAGCCGACCTCAAGCTGCGCCTGACCGACTTCGGTACGGACGGCCTGGCCGGGCTGGCGGCCCTGGAAGAGGCGCTGCTGGCCGCCAACCGGGTGGACAGCCTGCTGCTGCCCGTCCCGGCCATCGCCGGGCAGCCCATCCTCATGAAGGCGTTCCAGGTCATCGCCGGGCTGCGCCACCTGGCCTGTCAGGCGACCGGCATCACCGGCCAGCGCGAATACCTGGAGGCCCTGCTGTACGAGACGCTGTTCATGGCGACTCTGCGCCGCCTGCACCCGGACGTCCGGCAGCGGGCGCTGCTCTCCGCGGCCCTGATCGCCCGCGCCCTGCGCGCCAACGGCCATCCGGCCCCCGCCCCCGGCCTGCACCTGGATGTCGCCGGACTGGCTGCCCTCTCGCCCACCGAAACCTTCCATACCATCGAGCAGCACCGCAAGTACCTCCAGAGCTGCCTGGACTCGGTGAGCATCCAGGGCCGGGTCTATGCCGAGCCACCGGCCGAGGCCGGCTCCCTCCAGCGCCAGATTCACGCCGCGCTGATCCACACCGAGCAGCTCCGCCAGGGCCTGGCCTAGCCGGGGCAGCGGCGAAGCGGCAAGCGCCCAGGCGAAAACCGATCCGGCGCGCGCCGTGGATGCGTCGATGGGATAGGCCGGAATGGATGGAACGCGGATTGGCGCGAGTCATGCTCTTGAAGCCGTGTTCATCCGTGCCGCATCCGTGCCCTATTCCCGTGTCTGACCGGCCTTGCCCCCATCCGGAACGCGCCCGGCGGAGTGGCCGGAATGTCCGGCTTGCGTTTCCGGGCGGGAGACCTTACCATCCAGGCGTGGTAAGGAGCGCATGGAACCATCATGACCACCCGAAACCAGGACACGATCCGCGTCCTGATCGTCGAATTCAATTCAGACCGGCGCACCGCCCTGGGCGAGAACCTGCGCCAGGCCGGCTACGAAGTCCACATCGCCGAGGGCGAAGGCGAAGCCCTGCTGGATGACGCCCACGCCCGCTTCATGGACCATTTCTGCCACGTGGTCGTGCTGGCCCCGCGCCTGATCAACCCGGCCGATCCAACCGATTTCTCCGGGCTGGAGGCCAGCACGCGCTTTGCCCCGGCGGGGATCGTGATCTACACCAGCGAGCCGAACGACGAGATCGCCTTCCGCGCTGGCTGGGAGCACATGGGTTACGTCCGCACCACCGACCCGCGCCGCAAGCTGCTGGCGGCCATCGAGGAGCAAGCCCGCCGCCGGCCGTTCTCGATCCGCTGGCCGCAGAGCGACTTCCAGGAGCACGTGGCGGCCGCCCTCAAGGTGGAGCCGACCCAGATCACCGGCGAAGACCTGCGCATCCTGCTCGGCCAGGTCTTTCCCAAGGCGATCGGGGTCGAGCTGCGGCCGCTGCCCGTCCTCGATACGACCATGCTGGCCGCCACCCCCATCCGGCGGGCGATGGTGCTCTGGGCGCAGGAGAACCGCCTGACCACCGCCTACCTGACCCCCAAGGTCGCCAAGATCGGCACGCGCGAGCGGATCGAGCGCGAGGTGGAAAACTACACCAACTGCGTCGAGGGCCGGCTGCGCCAGGATCGCCAGGCCCGGCTGGAGGGGCACGCCGTGCTGTGGCACATCGGGGCAGTGGCCTATACCTTCCTCGGCGCGTCTCCGGACGAGCTGCAATCCTTCCGCCACTACTACACCAAAAACGACCCGGCCAGCATCCTCAACGTGCTGCGCGTCCTGTTCACCCACACCTGCCAGAACTGGTATGGCGACCAGAGCAGCCTCGACGGCAAGTCGCTGTACGACTACTACAACGAGGCCCTGGACCTGGACGAGCACATCGCCCGCTTCGACCAGAGCCAGTACCGCCTGAGCTTCCCCGGCCTGCCGGACGAGCTGCCCAACCCGGCCCTGTGGGTACTCCGCGAGGGGCGCGAGATGGCCTTCCCGGAGCTGCGGCGCTGCATCTCCCACGGCGACCTGCACTCGGATAACTTCTTCGTCGACCACGGCAACATGGTCTGGCTGATCGACTTCGAGCAGACCGGGCTGACCCACGTCTTCCGCGACTTCGTGGAACTGGAAGCCGACATCAAACTGCGATTGGTCCAGTACCCGCCGGAGGGCGACCTGGCGGCCATCGCCGCGCTGGAGCGCGCCCTGCTCGGCGGGCAAAGCCTGGCCGGGATGCTGCTCCCGTCGCCGGAAGTCAGCCTCGATCCGAACCTGTACAAAGCCTTCCAGGTCATCAGCGGCATCCGCCATCTGGCGGCGATCGCCACCGGGGTGAACCGCCTGCAAGAATATTACCTGGCCCTCCTCTATGAAACGCTGTTCATGGCCACCCAACACCGCCTGCGCGACATCATCAAGGAGCGCGCCCGGCTGTCCGCCGCGCTGATCGTGGAGCGCCTGACGCGCCGCACCGGCCTGCTGGGCCGGGGGGTGAGCATCCCGCGCCTGGATACGGCCCTGCTGCAGCAGCCCGGCATGCAGACGCGCCAGATGCTCAACGAGCAGCTCAGCTACCTGGCGGCCTGCTACCGGAGCGCCGACCTCCAGGCCCAACTCCACCCGGACGGGCCGCCGCCGGAGCTGGCCGAGGGGATGAGCCTGATTCAGCAGGAAGGCCAGCGCCTTCGCAGTTTTCTCAACCGGTTCAGTACATAACAAAATTGTAATGCTCATACCGCCTTTGAAAACGTTGTCCATACAAGATTGAGAGCTATCACCCCTGGCCTGTGTCCGTTTCGGAATTGTAGATTAATAAATTCCATGTTAGAATGGGGGAAATGCGCTATGTGTTAATTCCTTTTAGATGCACACCAGTCAGATACGCTCGGTTTTTCATGGCGCCTTTCGGTCAGGACAAATTGCATCTTTTTGGGTCTTGTCAGCCGGTGCCTCCTAGAGTTAGCATTGTTTCTTTTGGGAAAAATGCTTTTTGCGCCAGGCCTGATGGGAAATTTCTCACATTGCCAGAAGGATGGCAGCAGGCAACCGATAAGCCGAAGGAGGATTCATGAGCAAGGCCTTGGAAATAGTGCACGGCGGACCAGAAGCTATTCGCAAAGAGACTGGTGGCGCTTCCCTGGTCGTGTTGTATCCACGCAACCACTACCGCAATGCCTACCTGTCCCGTTTTCTGAAAGATTCCGACACGGGTCTGTTTTACTACGCGCTACAGACCACGGACCGCAATCTTCGGAAGTTCCTGAACAACCTGATCGAGGACATGGAAGCCTCGTACGAAGATTTCGGCAAGAATCTGCGAGCTGCCCTCTCCGCCAAGGGCAAGGCGTCCGACCTCGCCATCGCCATGGCCGAAGACCTGAAGACGTTGTCCAGCGAGCCGTTCACCCTGTTACTGGACCAGTTCGACCGCTTGCCCGAAAAGGACGAAACCAAGCGCTTCATGGAAGTCCTGGCCGAGCATATTCCGCCCCATGCCCAGGTGATCATCAACGCTCGCGAACAGGCCTATCTCCCCTGGTTTGACCTGGTGTCGGACAAACGCGCGACCGTCATGGGCGCCGAATACGTGCCGGAGGAGGCCCCCCCGCCCGCCGTCACGCCCGACGTGCCCACCGTCGAAGTCTTTTCGCTGGGCCGGGGGTATACCCTCGTCAACGGCGCGCCCGTCACCCACTGGGACGGCGAGCTGCCCAAGAACCTCTTCTTTTTCTTCATGGACCACCCGCTGGTCACGCGTGACCAGATCTTCGATGTCTTCTGGCCCAACCTGAGCGTCAAGGAAGCCACCAACGTCTTCCACGTGACCAAGCGCAAGATCAACGAACGCCTGGGCTACGATCTGACACAATATGCCAGCGGTTTCTACAGCCACAGCGAAAAAGTCGATCTGTCCTACGATGTCGGGCAGTTCACGCGCTCCATCGAAGAGGCCATGATGGCCGACGAGCGCGAGGAAGTCCGCCACTGGCAGCGCGCGGTCGACCTGTACCGCGCTCCCTTCCTGCACCGCCTGGACATGGACTGGGCCATCGAGCGCCGCAAGGACCTGCGCGTGCAGCATGCCCAGGCCCTGATCGGGCTGGGCCGCATCAAGCAAGCCAACCGCGAATTCGAGCTGGCCCTGAAATACTACGGCACGGCCCTGCGGGAGACCCCGGAGCGCGAGGACATCCACCGCCAGGTGATGGAACTCCATTACCAGCAGGGGAACATCGACGGCGCGGTCGCCCAGTTCCGGCAGCTCGAGCGCTCGCTGCGCGAGACGCTGAACATCGGCCCCTCGCCCGAAACGCTCAAGCTCTACAACCTGATTACCGGCAAATAGTTCCTGCCAACACACCACGCAATGCACAGGGGCCTCCCGTCTGGGAGGCCCCTGTTCGTTGTGGACAACCGCGCCGGCCTGTCTTTACCCGCCGGGCGGCAGGCTGGGCAGCGGCGACGGGGTGATGTTCGGGTTGACGGTCGGCAGCGCCGCCGGAGTCAGCACGACCGGCTGCGTGGCGCCCGGCAGCGCGGCCCCGGACTGACCCGGCGCGGCATCCGCCGCGCAGCGGAAGCCGATGAACAGCGATTGGGTCAGCGGATCGGAATCCTGGCGGTGGACCGTCCGGGTGAAGAACGGCACGGTATCCCACGAGCCGCCGCGCGTGACCTTGGTCGTGCCGGTCAGCGGCCCCTGCGGATTCGGCCCGGCGGAGGCCGCCTGGCTGTAGTAGTTGGCCTGGTACCAGTCCTGAACCCACTCGGCCACGTTGCCGGCCATGTCATACATCCCGTACGGGCTGCGCCCATCGGGATAGGTGCGGACCTGCACCGGCCCGTTGGACGTGCGCGTGCCGGACAGGTCGTTGCGGTTGGTGTTGGCAGCGGTGGGACTCCACTCGTTACCGTAGGGGTAGATGCGCTGATCGGTGCCGCGCGCGGCCCGTTCCCATTCGGCCTCGGTCGGCAGGCGGCGGCCCAATGCGTTGCAGTACGCGGCCGCGCCGTACCAGGTCACGTTGGTCATGGGCAGGTTGGCGAACAGGTTGGCGACCGAATAGGTCGTGCCATCGAAGGCGATGTTGCTGTTTTCAGCCTCGTTGTTGGTCGCGGCGCAGGGATTGCCCTGGCAGCCGGTCAGGTGGCTGTTGGGCCCCAGCGCGTTCAGGAACGCCACGTACTGCGCGGCCGTGACCTCGTTCAGCTCCATCTGGAAGCTGTCCAGCACAACCCGGTGCGGCGGGAAGGAATCCTGGGCGTAGCTGATGTCGCACGAGCCTTTGTAGTCGTTCAGGCAGACCGAAACCGCCGCGGCCGCCTCGGCCTGGTTGGTGCCCATCGTGAAGTCCCCCCCGCTGACCAGCCCCAACTCGGTCTGCATGCCGATCAGGGCGGCGAAGTTGCCGCCTTCGGGGGTGGGCGACAGCGGCGTGGGCGTGACCAGCGGCGTGCCGCCCAGGTCAGGGGCGGTTGTCTCGGTGGGGACGAGCACCGTCGGCGACGGCTGGATGACCGTCATCCCGGACGGGGTGGCGGTCACGATGATCACGCGCGGCTCGACCGTCGGCGTGGGCGAGGGCAGCTCGGCCACTTCGCTGACGAGGACGGTGGGCTGGGCCGGAGTCTCAATGGCCCCGGCCGAGGCCCCGATATTCAGGCTGATCAGTCCGGCGGCGTAACTGCCCAGGCAGACCACGGCGGCCACGCCCAGTCCGATGATCACGCCGATCAGGATCCACTGCCAGCCACTGTCACGGGTCTGGCGGCGTAATGTTCCCATACAGAAAACCTCCATCTGCCTCCGGGGAATCCACCCGGAGTGGTGATTTGAGCTACAACCCGCCGGGTGAGACGGCCTGCCCGCGGGTGGCGCAGTCGTCTAGTGTACCGTCCCCAACCCCATCCGACCAGTCGGAAACACAGACGCACAGGGCAATCGCATCAAATCGCAGAAGACATCGCACCACAGAGGACAAACCAGTTCACCGGCTTTCGATTCGCGGCTTCAGTGGTGCCAATGTTCCTGATTTTCGCTTGTCTCTGCGTTGTTTCCTGGTGTTCCTGGCGTTTTGGCGGTTCATTTTGTTTTTGATGCGATTGCCCTGTACAGACGCAGCCTTGCCGCGCCGAGGCCGGGAGGCCAGAGGCAAGCGCAGGCGGCCCGAAGTCCGGCGAACGCCGGAGCCACAGGGCGGCCCACGGGATGGGCAGAAGCCGGGCCGTTGCAGGCCCGACCGGCCGGTCGTCCGGCCGCCGGATTGGTCGCGGATTTCCGAATCATGGTAACATCAACCCATCGTACCCAATGTTGCGTCTTACAGGAACCCACCATGACCCGACCCCGTTTCTTTGGACTCACCCTTGGCCTGTTCATCCTCGGCGGCCTGAGCCTGCTGGCCGTCCTGCTGGGAGGCAGCCAGCCGGCCAGCTTCGCCCAGGGCAGCTACATCATCCCCACCCTGACGCCCACCGCCATCCCGACCGCGACCGCCATCCCGACCGCCAATCCGGTCGCCACCGCCCAGGCCAGCCTGTTCACCCTGGAAGAAGCCAGCCTGATCTCCAACTACCCAACCGGCGTCACCTTCCGGGTGCGCGTCGCCAGCAGCGCGGCCGAGATCGAAAGCATCCGGGTGCGCATCTGGACGCGCGACTCCACCCCGGAAAGCGCCCCGCTGACCTGGGACGCCGCCGCCCAGGCCTACACCTACTTCGACCGGCTCTTCGAGCCGCCCTGGTTCGAGATCAGCTACAGCTTCCGCATCCGCGACCGTGCCGGGAACATCCTCGAGACCGGGGACTTCACCAGCGAGTATGCCGACGAGACGCGAACCTGGACTCGCCGCGAAAATGACGACGTGATCGTCCTGATCACCGGTGGGAGCAAGGGCCTGGCCGACGACCTGTTCGCCAGTTCCTCGAACGCCATCCGGCGGCTTGAGGACGCTTTCGGCTTCTCGCTGGACTACAAGCCCTACGTCGTGGTGATGGATCAGGCCAGCTTCGAGGAATGGCAGGAGCACCTCGATCCCAGCCTGGCCGGGCTGACCTACGGAACGCGCGGCTATACCGTCCAGACCCTGACCTTCGGCCAGTCCGAGCTGGTCGACGCGACCGTGCCCCACGAGCTGACCCATATCTTCCAGGGCTTCATCGAGGAAGCGCGCGACATTCCCGGCTGGTTCACCGAGGGCCATGCCACCTACTTCGAGCCGGTCCCGCAGTACAACTATGAGGCGCGGGTGCGCGCGATGGTCAACATGCCGGGCTTCCCGACCCTGGCGGACAACTTTGACCCCGGCCGCAACGGTCCCGACGGGCGCAACCGGCTGGGCTATGACGTGGGCTATACCTTCATCAAGTACTGGATCGACAACTACGGCTGGGAGTCGCACCGGGTCTTCTGGCAGGCCCAGGTCAAACTGGACTTCGAGGAAGCGCTCCAACTGGCGACCGGCCAGACCCTGGCCGATCTGGAAACCGAGTGGCGGCGCTGGTTGGGGGCGACGGGCGCCGCGCCGACCCTGATCCCCACGCCGACCTTCCCGCCCTTCCCGACCGCGCGGCCGATGCCCACCCTGCCAAGCAGCGGCTCGTAGGGTCGCGCGCCAGACAAACAAAAAGCCGGGACGCCCCCGGCTTTTTGTTTAGTCCTCCGCGCCGCGCCGGGCCAGCAGCACGGCCCGCGCTTCTTCCAGGGTCTCCACCACGCTGGCATTCCCCCGGCAGCGATGACTGAGCCGGGTGACCAGCGAGACCACCGCCGCGATCATCGGCTGGCGGGTGATCACCGCCACGTGGCCGACGTTGGGCGGCCAGGCATCGATCCAGCGCTGGGTGTAGTAGGCGGCGCTGCTGTTCAACGGCCGGCTGAGCGACAGATCGACGATCAGATCGACCGGCCCTTCGACTTCACCCATCAGACGAGCCACCTCCAACAGCGCGGTATAGAACTCGTCCCAGTTCCAATCGAAGTCGAATTCCTCACGAACCGCGGTCCGGTCGTCCGTATCCCAACTGACGCGAATAGCCATGCCTGCTCCACCCATTGCCGCGCCAGGAAATCCTTCGCCGGACGCGGCCCGCGACGATGAACCGAGTATAGCATAAAAATCCTATACCATTCCTGTTCTAAATTCATTTTTCATAAATAATTCAGAACTTCACAAATGGTCGCGGCACGCCGTCCGGCCGGTAGCGTCAAAGCGGCAAGCGTCCAGGCGAAAAGCGCGAACCAGGCCTGTCGACGACGTTCTTTGGCCTTTCGCTGACGGCGGTTTTCCCAGGCCGCCGAAAAGTGGCTCGCCTGCCGTCCGGCTGGCTATAATTCGCCTGTCTTGTAGCTACAGGAGCGCCCATGACTCTCTTCGAGCGCCGCGTGCCGGATGGCGACGGCGAGTTGATCATCACCGTTCGTACCGATTCCCGCCTGAAAAAGAGCGTGCGCTGGACCGTGCAGGATCAGACCGTCCTGGTGCGCGCCCCGCAACGCATCCCGCGCCGCGACCTGGAGCGTATGGTCGATTCGATCGTCGCCCAGTTGCGCAAGAAACGGCAGCGCGCCCGCAGCCAGGGTGACGCCGAGCTTCAGAACCGGGCGGAGGCGATCAATCGCACCTGCTTCGGCGGCGAGCTGGCCTGGAATTCCATCCGCTGGGTGAACAACATGGAAAAGCGGCTGGGAAGCTGCACCTCCGGCGGCCCCACCGACGGGGACATCCGGATCAGCAGCCGCATCCGCGATTGGCCGGAATACGTGGTGGACTACGTGATCGCCCACGAGCTGGCCCACCGCCGCTACCCGGATCACAGCCGCGCCTTCTGGGATTACCTGACCCGCTACCCCCAGACCGAACGGGCGCGCGGGTTCGTGGAGGGCGTGGCCTACGCCAGTCAAACTGCCGCCGACGATCTGTTGTAACACCCGGCGGTACCCCGTCTCGCCCCTCAGGAGGAACCATGCCTGCCCTGTTTCTCACCGGCGTGCCCGGTTCCGGCAAGACCACGGCCATCCGGCGCATCCTGGCCGGATTGCAGCGCGACGCGGGCGGCTTCTATACCCGTGAAATCCGCGTCGCGGGCCGCCGGTTGGGCTTCGAGATCGTCACCCTGGACGGCCAGACCGGCCTGCTGGCCCACCTGGACATCAGCGGCCAGCCGCGCGTCGGCCGCTACGGAGTCGACCTGACCGCCCTGGAGGACATCGGCGTCGAGAGTCTCCAGGCGGCGGCCCGGCGCGGCGCGCTGGTCGTGATCGACGAAATCGGCCCGATGGAGTGCCTGTCGGCGGCCTTCCGCCAGACCGTCGAAGCCGTTCTGGACGGCGGCGCGGACGCCCTGGGCACGATCGCGGCCCACCCCGCCCCCTTCCCGGACCGGATCAAGGCCCGGCCGGATGTGACCCTGCTGACCCTCACCCCGGCCAACCGCGACACCCTGGCCGAACAGGTGATCGCACGCCTGAAAGCGAGTGGCCGATGAGCCTGGGACCCCGTCTGGGAGCCGGCCGCATGGCCGAACTGTTCGCCTGGGAACCCGGCCGCGCCCTGAAGCTGTACCGGGCGGACGTCCCCGCCGCGTGGGTGCTGGCCGAAGCCGAGCGCACCCGGCTGGCCGCCGAGGCCGGGCTGCCTGCCCCGCGCGTCTACGGCACCCTGGAGCACGACGGGCGCACCGGGATCGTGCTGGAATGGATCGACGGGGAGAACCTGAGCCAGACCTGGGCCAGCCGCCCCTGGACGACCGTCGCGCTCGCCCACCGGCTGGCGGCGCTGCACGCAGCCCTGCACGCCGTCGCCATCCCGGCCCTGCCCGCCCAGCGTTCCGGTCAGGTAGGCCGGATCGAGCGTGCGCCGGAACTCGCTGCGGAGGAGCGCGCCCGCGCCCTGGCCGTGCTGGCCGGCCTGCCGGATGGCGACCGGGTCTGCCACAACGACCTGCACCCGGAGAACGTCCTGCTTGGCCCACGCGGGCCGGTGATCATCGACTGGATGGACGCCAACCGGGGCAATCCGCTGGCCGACGTGGGCCGCACCCTGCTGATCCTCCGCGGCTGGCCGTACACCACGCCTAACCCGGCCGAGCGTCTGATTCGCCGGGGGGTGATCGCGCTCTGCACGCGGGCCTACCTGGCGCGCTACCTGGCCCTGCGCGGCCTGTCCGCCGCGCCGGCCCGCGCGGAGCTGGCCGCGTGGCAGATTCCCCTGGCCGCGATCCGCCTGAATGAGGTCGAGGCAGGCGAGGCAGGCTACCTGCACGCGGTCATCCGGCGCGCTCCCATGTAATGCGGCGCGCGGCGGGCAACCTGCCCAAACCCATTCCGACCGCGTTGGTACACAATGTAAGAAACTCATGAGATCGACTTGATCCGCAGGCGACTCGGCCTGATACTGGAGTCATGAGAGAGCTACTCTCCCCGTCCGATTGAACAAAGGAGTGTAGACATGTCTCCGAACAGGCCTCAGGTGGACGCGAGTATCCAGCGCCCCTACCGCATCGCCCCCACGCTCCGCGCCCATTTCGACCGCCGCCAATCCCATCTCGCGCTGCTGGGCCGGCGCGCCCGCCTCCAGCAGCGCCGCTACTGGACGCGCGTCCGGGAGCGCTGCCGCAATCTGATCCACGGCGACCTGATCACGCACCGCCGCATGTTTGGGGTGAGCCACAAGCACGTCCAGCCGGGTGAGGTCCCGGCCGAAAAGAGTGGCTAGAAAGCCTTGCCTGAGTCCGACTGAACTGCCGCGCGCCCCCTGGGAACTGGGGGCGCGTTTTTTGTGGAAAGGCGGTTGGTAGTTACTGGTGGTTGGTGATTGGTCAAAGCGGGCCGGGGGGAGGCCACCACGTCCCCGCGCCGGTCCTCCTTCGGATTTCTCGTGGACGGGCTGTTCAGTTAGAATGGACCGCGTGGCCCTGGAAAAACCAGCGGAAAGTTGGGGGAAAACTATGTGGATCGTCTTCGCGTTCGGGTCTGCCCTGTTCGCCGGACTGACGTCTATCCTGGCCAAAATCGGCATCCGGCAGACCGATTCAACCGTGGCAACCGCCATCCGCACGATCGTCGTCCTGATCTTCGCCTGGCTGATGGTCTTCATCGTCGGGTCGCAGGATACCCTGAGCAGCGTCAGCGGGCATACGATGCTGTTCCTGATCCTGTCCGGACTGGCGACGGGCGCGTCCTGGCTGTGCTACTTCAAGGCGCTGACCCTGGGCGATGTCAACCGGGTCGTCCCGATCGACAAGTTCAGCACCGTGCTGACGATCGTCCTGGCGGTCATTTTCCTGGGCGAGCCGCTGAGCGTGGTGATCGTCCTCGGCGCGCTGATGATCGCCCTCGGCACCTACCTGATGGTCCGCAAGAAGGCTAACCCAACCCAGAAACAGGAGAGCAGCGCCTGGCTGGTCTACGCCATTCTTTCCGCGCTCTTCGCCGCCCTGACCGCGATCCTGGGCAAGATCGGAATCAGCGGGATCGACTCCAACCTGGGCACGGCCGTGCGGACGGTCGTGGTCCTGATCATGGCCTGGGTGATGGTCTTCGTGACCGGAAAACAGACCGGGCTGCGGGGCATCAACCGGAAAGAGCTGCTGTTCATCTGCCTATCCGGGCTGGCCACGGGCGGCTCGTGGCTGTGTTTCTACAAGGCCCTGCAGGACGGCCCGGCCAGCATCGTCGTGCCGATCGACAAGCTGAGTATTGTCGTCACCGTGGTCTTCGCCTACGTCGTCTTCAAAGAGAAGTTGACGAAGATTTCGTTTGTCGGGTTGATTCTGATCGCGGCGGGCACGCTGGTGATGCTGATCAAGTGAGGGACCCGCCGCCACGCAGGCAGGGCTTCGGCGCGGACGACGGGCGGGCCATGACGCAAAAGATCGACGTGGCCCGGCCGGCGAGAATCGAGCGTCGGACACGCGGCAGGCTCCAAGCCTGCCGCTGAGGAAAAAAGCCCGCTGAAGGGGCTAAAAACCTCAGCCATTCTGGCACGTTCCCGTTCCGTCCTCGGAGGCACAGTCTCAGCTTTTCGCTTGGACGCCTGCCGCTTCGGCGCGGTTTCTTGCCTCCTTGCCTCTTGTCTCTTGCCTCCGCTCCTCATAAAACGCCGTGATCTGGGCCGCGAAATCGATCACGCTCAGGCGCAGGGCTTCCGGGGCAATCACCTCCGCCGCCCGGCCAAAGCTGAGGATGTAACCGCGCGCTTCTTCCAGCGAGGCAAAAGTCAGGGTCAGCGTCCGCCAGCCCTCGGCATCCGGTGGAACGGCCTCGGCCAGGGCGGTGTCGATCCGCGCCCCGAAGACCGCGCGCAGGTAGCCGGCCTGGACCGGGTCTATCCGCACCACCACCGGATAGGCCGGGCGATGGGCCTCGGCCACGGCCCGCCAGGCTTCCCAGCAGGCGGCCAGGTCAAACGCGACCGGGCGCTCGAACGGCTCATCCAACCGCGCCTCGACCAGCTCCGCCACCGGGATGACACGCGCCTGCCCCTCGATGCCCGCCACGAAGAACCAGGCCCCAGCCTTGGCGACCAGCCCGTAGGCGTCGGCCCGCCGGGTGTATGTCCCGCCGACGAAGGGCGGATAGCGCCGGGTGAGCCACACCCGCCGGTCTTCCCACACGGCGCGGTACAGTACGGGCAGCAGCGAGAGCGCGGTCGTTTCCGGCTGGGCCCAGCCGTCCGGGTCGAGGACAATGCGCTGGCGGGTGCGGGTTTCGTGCTCGCGCCGGGCGGAGGGCAGGGCCGCGGTCAGCTTGAGCAGCGCCGCGCGCAAATCCTGGCCCAACCCCAGGTCGGCCAGCGGCGCGGGGATGCTGAGCATGAACAGGGCGCGCAGCTCCGGGTCGGTCAGGCCTGTGAGCGTGGTGCGGTAGCTATCCAGCAAGGCCACGCCCCCGCCGGGGCCGCGCTCGGCATAAACCGGCACCCCGCTCTGGGCCAGGGCCTCGACATCCCGGTAGATCGTGCGCTCGGAAACTTCCAGTTCTTCAGCCAGGGCGCGGGCGGTCAGCCGGCCGCGGGCCTGGAGCAGCATCAACAGGGAAAGTAATCGGTCAGCGCGCATGGGATAGTTCTCAGTCGAAAGTCGACAGTAGACAGTTTTCAGTCGTCAGTTGACGGTTCTCAGTCGTCAGTCGAGGCCGGAGACATCCCACAGCGCCCCGGCCAGGGTCTCCAGGTCGGGCGCGGCGAGAATCTCCGGCGGCACGTCAACCAGGACATCGAACTCGTGCAGCAGGGTCATGGCCATGGCCCGGCGCGCGAAGGCCGCGTCCGGCGTGAAGCCACCATGCCAACGCAGGAATTCGCCCAGCAGCGCCCGATCGCAGCCGAACAGGCCCAGGTGCAGGGCCACCAGCTCGTAGGCCAGGTCGCCCACCCGCGCGTCCCCGAAGTCGATGATCCCGGTCAGCCGCCAGCCGCCCGCCTCAACCCGGCCCAGGACGTGATCGGCGTTGAGGTCGGCGTGAATCAGGCCGCGCCGCCCTTCAGCCAGCAGCTCGTCCGGCGCGGGCAGGTAATCCTCGATCTGGGCAACCAGATGGGGCGGCAGCGTCCCCCAGGCGGCCTGGTCGGCGGCGCAGGTTGCCCGCCGCGCGCACAAAAAGGCGTCCCACTCCCCCGGTGGAAAGGCCGCCAGCCCTTCGACCGGCACAGTGTGCAGGGCCGCCAGCGCCTCGCCCAGCGTCCGCGCCAGGGCCAGCCGGTCGGAAGCGCCAATGGGTGCCTCGGTCAGGCTGCGGCCGGGCAGCGCGGTCGTGATCAGGTAGGGGTAGCGCCATGCGCCGGATGGGCACGTGCCGGGGGGATACAGATCCCCTTCGGCCATGAGCCGCGGCGCGGGGAGAACAGGTTGCCGGGCCAGGCTGGACCTCCGGGCCAGGAGTCCGTAGACTGCGCGCTCGACGGCCCGGCTGCGCGACCCATCGAAGAAATCGGTGTACAGCTTGATCACGTGGGACTCGTCCACCACGAAAACCGGGTTCGTGCCGGGATACCCGGCCGTCACCGCGTCACACGCCAGATCGTGCCGGGCGCAGATGGCGCGCACGTAGGGCATCCAGAAGCTCACATCGGTGAACACGCGGCCGTAATGCGCGCGATCGGGGATGTCCGGATAGGGCAGCATGGGAGTCATCAGCTTTCAGCGGTCAGCAAAAACCAGCGACAGGCGGCGGCATCGATCCAGAGTCATCACATCAAACCGGAGAAAGGTCGCTCCATGGTGGGCGTTTCTCCACTTTTGCATTTCTCCGCGCTTTTCCTTGGCGTTCTTGGCGTCTTGGCGGTTCGTCCTGCTTTTCACCAAGAGCCAACAGCTAAAAGCCAGGAGCGCCTCTATTATAAATCCTGACAGCAGATGTCAGGTGGGCGATCGTAGACTGAGGGTGTACTGGAACCCATCACCGGGAGGAAACCGGATGACTGACTCACTGGAAGTTCGGATCGTGCGCCTGGAACCGCTGCGCGTGGCGAGCGCCCTGGGCTACGGCCCGCAGCCGGAAGGCATCGCCTGGCAGAAGATCACGACCTGGGCGAAAGCTCAGGGGTTGCTCGGCGGGTCGGAGCGCCCGCGCTTTTTCGGCTTCAACAACCCCGACCCCGCCCCCGGCAGCCCGAATTACGGCTACGAGCAGTGGATCGTGATCCCGGCGGAGATCACCGCAGGCACGGACGAGGTGACGATCAAGACCTTCCCCGGCGGGCTGTACGGCGTGACGCGCTGCCCCAGCCTGACCCGGATCGGCGACGTGTGGCGCACGCTCCTGGCCTGGCGGGAGGACAGCCCCTACCAGCCCTCGCATCACCAGTGGCTGGAGGAGGCGATCTCGCTGGACGTGATCCTGACGCCGGAGGGCGACTGGCGCGGGGCGAAGACGCCCTGGGACCAGGTGGCGCTGGACCTGTACATCCCCATCGCGGGGTAAGGGCCGGGGACAAGGACGCGGTCGAACAAGATCGGCCGTCAGACACACGGCAGGCTCGAAGCCTGCCGCCAGGAAAACAAGTCCACTGAAGGGGCTAAAAACTGTTCCAGCCCCTTCAGCGGGCTTCCACTCCTCCAGCGGGATGCTTTGAGCATCCCGCGCTCGAACGGCCATTTCTCCCGGCAACGACGCCACGGACGCTTTACGTCGTCTTGATGTAGTTGACCTGTTTGAAGTCCGGCGTCTTGAGGGGCAGGACATCCACCAGCTCGTACTGGCGGCAGCCCATCCCCAGGCTTTCGGCGTGGGCCAGCATGGCATACGGGTCCTTGTACGGGCCGTGAATCTGCTGGAAGGGATGCCCCTCGCGGGTCACGATCTCCATCATGGCCGGCAGATTCTCCTCGGCGACCGGGGACCGGCCCAGTGCGTCCAGGGTGGCCTGCTCCACCGCCACGATGTCGTCCGAGCCGAAAATCCCGGCGTCGGGCAGGATGTTCATCCCCGTGAAGCCGAAGCAATCGCAGACCGGCGTGATGTTCGTGGCGAGGTTGATGAAGATCGCGTTGCCCGGCGTGAAGCTGTCCAGTACCACCTTGGCCGCCAGGTTGACGACCTGGGCGAACCCGGCGAAGTTGCCCGGCCGGATTTCGAACGCGCCCTCGGCCACGGCCTGGCAGCGCATGCACTGGTTGCACTTGTAGGTATGCAGGTGCAGGCCGTCCGGGTCCTGGCGGTCGTTGACGATCGCCCCGTACGGGCACGACTCGCGGATGGCGACCCGGTGCGCCTCGCCCCGGCACTTGTCCTTGTGGAAGTACGGCTCGTAGTGCACCACGTCGTGCATCGCGCCGCGCGTCTGGCCGTCCATGCAGCCCAGGGCCAGGTTCTTGATCACGCCGCCCCAGGCCGCGTCCGGATGGCCCTTGACGTGGGCGAAGTCCACCAGGAAGCTGGCCTCGGCGATCGGCCCGCCCAGGTGGAACTCGGTCAGGTTGCGGAACTGGTAGGGAACGACCTTGACCCATTTCTCGTCGATCCCGTTGCTGGGATAGATCGGGCAGCCGAGCGTCTCGGCGGTGTAACCGCGCGCATGGGCATCCACCACCGAATACGGCAGGTCGGTCACAAACGGATCGCCGCCGCCGTCCTTGATGGCCTGGACCACCCGCCGCACGAAGACCGGATGCACCACGGAATAACCAATGTTGGCACCCAGGTGGAGCTTGATCGCCACGCGGTGGCCCTTGACGCGGTCGCGCAGGTGGAGCCTGTCGATAATCAGGTCGAGCTTGGCGGGCAGGGTTTCGGCGTGGTCGAGCTGGGTCTGGCGGGGCGAACCCCAGTAGACGGTGCTAGGCATGATACCCCCCTTGGCATCTGTGCGAATCGATTGCCCCGATCATACCACGCGCGGCCCCTACTCGCAGTCGGGACAAAGCGCACCGTTCCGCCCGCCATTTATCCTGCATGGCGGGCACATGGCCGAGCGTGTTCTGAGACACATCGGCCCAAGCGGCCATCCGGCGCGCGGCAGGCTTCGAGCCTGCCCCAGGGTCCAAACAGGCCCGCTGCAGGGACTGAAAGCTTTTCCAGCCCCTTGAGTGGGCTTCCACCTCCCCAGCGGGATGCTTTGAGCATCCCGCGATCCAACGGTCCGTCACGGCATCGGTGCGATGCTCCACATCGCCAGGCTCCGCCGCCACGGATACGCATGCAGCCCGGCCCAACCGGCCGTCCGCGCGCGGGGCGGTTCGCGAACCGCCCCAACAGGTGGCTACATTTTCCCTGCCTCTTGCCTCTGTGCCTCCCGCCTCTGCGGTATAATGGCCGTGCTGTTCCGTGACATCCCAGCGAAAGCGCGAGTGAGTCCATGCAGGAATACAGCCGCGAACCATCCAACCAGCCTGAACGCGAGCCGGGACTGCCCGCCCCCGGCCCCCTGGGGGAACCCTCCGGGCCAGGCGGTTCGCCCGGCCCCGATGGCCCGACCGGGCCGGGCGGCATCCCCACCCCGCCCGGAATGACCGCCCAGGCCCCTCGCCAGGTGCGTGTGCCGATCAATCTCCCGAACCCGCGCCCGATCTGGACCTACATCCTGCTGGGGGTCATCGTGGCGATCTACCTCGCCAGCCAGATTTTCCCCAACCCGCCCGCGACGATGGTCAAGGGTTACATGGTGCGCAATACCGAGGAATGGCTGGTGGTCATGTTCGCCAAGATCAATCCGTTCATCCTGCAGGATGGCGAGGTCTACCGGATGCTGACCGCGATCTTCCTGCACGGCGGGCTGGCCCACCTGTTCTTCAACGGTTACGCGCTGTACATCGTCGGGCGCGATATCGAGCGCCTGTACGGCCACGCCCGCTTCCTGGTGATCTATTTTCTGGGCGGCCTGACCGCATCACTGGTCAGCATGGTGCTCAACCCAAACGCCTGGAGCGTGGGGGCCAGCGGCGCGCTGTTTGCGATTTTCGGCGCGGAAATGGTCTTCTTCTTCCGCCACCGCCGCCTGTTTGGCCCGCTGGCCACCCAGCGCCTGAACAACCTGGTTTACCTGCTGATCATGAACCTGCTCATTGGACTTTTCGGCAGCGCCCTGATCGACAACTGGGCCCACGTGGGCGGCTTCGTGGGCGGGCTGGGTCTGGCCTGGCTGATCAGCCCGCAGTTCAAGGCCATCCCCCCCACGCCCCAACACCCGGTCGTGGAGCTGGAGGATGCCAATCCATTCCAGGCCCGGCTGTGGGTGCCCTTCGTGTGGCTGGCCGGACTGGTCGCCGCCGTGGGCCTGCTGCTGCTCGGCCAGGGCTAAGACCGCCATGACCATCCGCCCCTTTCAGATGCCCGCCGACGCGGACACCCTGCTCGACCTCATCCCGCGCTCGTTCCAATACCCGGAGAACGAGTCCTGGAGTATCCAGGCCGACGAGCAGGAAAACCTCTCCGGCTCGATCCAGACCGTGCGGCGGCTGTGGCCGCTGCTGCGGATGGTGCAGTGGATCAGCCCGGCCATGCGCGATTCGTTCAGCGGGTTCGTGTGGGAGGAAGACGGGCGGCCGGTGGCCCTGGCCAACGTCATGCGGGAAGGCTCCAGCCGCCTGTGGATGATCGGCAACGTGGCCGTGCTGCCCGATTACCGGCGGCGCGGAATCGCCCGCCACCTCGTTCAGGCCTGCATCGACCTGGCGCGCGGCCATAACGCGCGCTGCATCGCGCTGGACGTGGTGGCCGGCAACGACCCGGCCTACCTGCTCTACGAGGACCTCGGTTTCATCCACTACACCGGCAGCGCGCTCCTGGACTTCTACCCCCAGGCGGCTGCAAATGACCCTTCCGAACCCGAACACGCACCCCGGCGGGCCAGAGGCCCCTCCCTGCGCCTGCCGGAGGGCTACCACCTCGGCACGCTGGATCGCTTCGACTGGCGGACCCGCTTCGACCTGCTGCGGCGCATCACGCCCGACGCGGTGCGCCACTACGAGCCGGTCGAGGAAAGCCGCTTCCAGATTTCCCCGCTGCTGCGCCCGCTGATCCCCCTGTTCGCGCGTCTCAACGGCCGTCTGAGCCATTATTACGCCGTTCGCGACAGCGGCGGCGTGGTCGCCGTGGCGGCCGCCCATGCCCAGCGGCGCGGCGGCATGCACCAGATCAGCCTGAGCCTCGATCCGGCCGCCGACTCGATCGCGTCGCCGCTGGTCGGGCTGCTGCTGACCCACCTCCAGCGGATCAACCCCGACCGGCGGATCGAGATGGAAGTGGCCCACTGGCAACCGGCCGTGATCGCGGCGGCGGAAGCCTGGGGCTTCCGGCACCGCTGCGACTACCACCGCCTCGGCCTCCAGATTCGCTGAGCGCCGAAAAGCAGCGGTCAGCTTTCAGCAATCAGCCTTCAGCCAAAACAAATACCGCGCAGTCTGTGACCCTGCGCGGCTTCAGTTCTATCTGGATTCTGGCTTCTCGGTCTCCGGTCGCTGTTTCTACCCCGCCCGGCGGCCGAGGACATAGAGCAGCCCGGACAAGGCCAGCAGGGCCAGCCCGCCGCCCAGCAAGACCTCGACGGGCAGGCCGGGGGTCGCCCCGGTTTCGCCGCGCGTATTCTCCGCCCCCTGTGACACGGCGGCAGGCGGCTCGGCGGGCGCGGGCTGTGCCGTGGGCTGGTAGGCCAGCGGGGTCCCGGTCACGGCGGCGTCCCGTGCCAGGGTCTGCGCCAGCGCGTCCTGGGTCAGGGTGGCATAAGCCAGCGCTTCCTGAGTCAGCGCCATCTGGGTCAGGACGGGCGACGGCAGCGAAGGCGGCTTCGTGGCCGTGGGAGCCAGGCGCTGCCCGGAATCGAAGGCCGCGCCGGTTGCAGTCGGAGGAATCGCCGCCGGGACGCTGGCCGCGTTGAACGCTTCGGCGTCCGCGCCGGCCTGGGTGGTATTGGTCTCGGACGCGCCAGTTTCAAGCGCGCCCTCGGCCATGCTCACCTGAGGAGCGGCCATGTCGGTCAGGGCGGCCGGAGTCGCCAGCGGTTGGGTCATCCCCGCCGCGCCGCCCATCCCGGCCGGAGTCTCCTTGTACGACGCCCCACCCATCCCGGCCGGGGCAGCCTGGACAGGCGCCTGGGCCGGTATCTCCTGCGCTTCCAGGGCCATGATCAGGGGGGTGGCGGTCAGCGCAGCGGCGGCGCTGGACCCGGCGCTCTCCTCCACGCTGTTCGGCAGGGTCAGCGTGGGAAGCGGGGTCGCCGTCCCAACCGGGGCGCGAGTCGGGGCCGGCGTCGTTGTAAGGGCCTGGGTGGGTTGCACCGCCACCGCCGAAGGAGCCTGGGCCTCGTCGTGGGACCCGGCCGACATCATGAGGGACACGCCGGGCGCGCCCGCGCTCCGGGTCAGCAGCCCCAGCACACCCAGCGCCAGCACAAGCACCGCCGCCAGGGCGCTGATCGCGCTCGACCAGCGGTAGACGCGCTGCACGGGCGTGATGCGACGCGCCAACTCGCGGCGCGCGGCGGGCTGAGCCGCCGGACGGCCATAGACCGCCGGATTGAGCCGGAAATCACGCGGGGCCTTGAGCAGCGGCAGGGCGCGCGCCTGGGCCACCACGCCGCGCAGGGCGTCCAGCTCGGCGGCCAGGCCCGGCTCGGCCGCCAGACGGCGCTCCAGGGCGGCGCGCTCGGCCGGGGTGAGTTCGTTATCCAGGTAGGCCGACAGGAGTTCCAGATCGGCGGGAGTCAGGGCTGGCATGGCGGCATCCATCACATCGGTTCGGCGGAAGTCTGGCTACTATCAGGACGAAAATCCGCCGGAAGAAGTTCCCCCAGACCGCGCAGACAGTCACGCAGGCGGGCGCGGGCGCGGCTCAGGCGCGATTTGACCGTGCCCAGTTCCAGCCCGGTCACCTCAACGATCTGCTGGTAGTCCAGGTCTTCGATATCGCGCAGCACGACCAGCGCCCGGTGTTCGGCCGGCAGACCGCGAATACAGTGCTCGATTCCCCGGCTCAGCTCAGCCCGGGTCGCATGATCCTCCGGGTTCTCTTCCTCGCTGACGAGCTGCGGGGGCGGATCGGGTGATTCTTCGGGCGTCAGGTCTTCGATCGATTCGGCGGGGCGGCGTTTGCGGCGGCGCAGCTCGTCGTAACAGGTGTTGGTCACGATCCGCAGCAGCCAGCTTTTGAAGCTGCCGCCCTGGTAGGTGTCCAGCTTGTGGAAGGCGGTGATGAACGTCTCCTGGGCAGCGTCGGCGGCCGAGGCCGGGTCGGCCAGGATGCGGTAGGCGGCGCTGTAGACGCGATCCTGGTGGGCCAGCACCAGGTCGTTGAAGGCATACACGTCGCCGCGCTGCGCCTTTTGGATCAAGGCCGCTTCGTCCATACTCGCGCGCTCCCTTGCCGCGCCCCTCGCCGATCCGTTTCGATCCTACCCAGGATCGGAGGAAAGGCAAGCCAGCCCGGAAACCGGGGCAATCGCATCAAAACAAAATGAACCGCCAAAACGCCAAGAACGCCAAGGAAAAAACGCAGAGACGGGCCAAAGGCTGGAAAGACAGGTTGTTCCTTTGCGCTCGTGACGCGCCTTGCGGTTCGCTGTTTTTGACGCGCCCGTCCTGAAGGCCAGGGGCACGGACTCTTCCGGATTTTCGAGCCAACAAGGACTGGTCACGCCGTGGGAAATATGTTATGATTCGATCCATCTACTCGTTCCCGGCTATC